>JBGQFD010000062.1:0-21667 GCA_041496705.1 Gammaproteobacteria bacterium
CTCCGATCCCGGTTACTACATGGGCTTGGTCGGCTCGCTGTTCATGGCGCTGCTGCTGCTCTACCCCTTGCGCAAGCGCGTGCGCGTCCTGCAGCGGGCGGGCGAGCTCCGGCACTGGTTCAAGCTGCACATGTTTCTCGGAATCACCGGACCGGTTTTGGTCATTTACCACTCGACCTTCAAGGTCGGGTCGCTAAACGCCGCGGTGGCCTTCTACAGCATGCTGGTGGTGGCGGGCAGCGGCATCATCGGCCGGTTCATCTACACGAAGATTCACCACGGCCTCTACGGGCGCCAGGCGACGCTGCGCGAGCGGCAGGAGGACCTCGGGCTTGCAGGCGAGTCGCTGAAATCGAAATTCCATTTCGCGCCGAGAGTCGAGCAGCGCCTCAAGACGCTCGAAGCCTATGCCGCGGACCAGACACGCATGGGGTTGCTCGGTGTGCGACGTTTTGTCGCCCTTACGGTGCGCGGGCGCTACGTGTACTGGCGCAGCATGCAAGACGTGCAGCGGATTCTGTCGCGAGCGGCGGTCGAGCGCGGCTGGCCGCGGGCGGAGCGCGCGCATCGCATCCGCGTCGCGCGCCGCATGCTGAAGGGCTATCTGCGCGAGCTCCAGGAGGTCGCGCAGTTCCGCACTTACGAACGCCTGTTTTCGCTCTGGCACGTGCTGCACGTGCCGTTCGTCTTCATGCTGGTGTTCAGCGCGATCGTCCATGTGGTTGCCGTGTACATGTACTGATGAGGGGTCATGCCTAGACGACGGATCGTCGCCGGCTGTGCCGCCCTCGTGCTCGCCTCATTCGCCTCTGCGCAGAACCTGGAGACCGCCATCATGCCCGGGCAGCTCGTCCAGGGGCACGCCAAGCTCGAGGCCGATTGCAAGAACTGCCACGCCCGCTTCAACCGGGGGGCGCAAACGGGGCTGTGCGTTGATTGCCACAAGGACATCGCGCGGGATATTTCCGGGCGGCGCGGCTACCACGGGCGCCTTTCGGAAAAGGAGTGCCGCGCCTGCCACACCGATCACAAGGGACGAGGCGCGGATATCGCTCCCGTCAACGCCCGTAGCTTCGACCATCAGAAGACGGAGTTTCTCTTGAAGGGCGCACATGCATCGGGCAGCGTCGAGTGCCGCGCCTGCCACCGGCCCTCGGTGAAATACCGCGAGGCGCCGTCGGATTGCTTCGTCTGTCACCAGAAGGACGACAAGCACAAGGGCAAGCTCGGCAAGGCGTGCGCCGACTGCCACGGCGAGAACAACTGGAAGCAGACGCGCTTCGACCACAGCAAGACGCGCTTCCCGCTGCGTAACGGCCACGCGGACGTTGCCTGCGATTCGTGCCACAAGGCGAAGGACTTCAAAGGCGCGCAGCTCGCGTGCGTGGAGTGCCATCAAAAGAACGATCAGGCGAAGGGGCATCAGGGCAAGTTCGGCAGGAAGTGCGAAAGCTGCCACGTCGACAAGGACTGGAAGACGACTGCGAAATTCAACCACGACCGCGACACGCGTTACCCGCTCAGGGGCAAGCATCAGCTCGCGACATGCCGGTCGTGCCACGCGGGGATTCTCTACCAGGAGAAGCTCGCAACGACGTGTATCGCCTGCCACAAGGGCGACGACCAGAAGAACGGTCACCAGGGCCGCTTCGGGGAGAAATGCCAGAGCTGCCACGTCGAGAGAAGTTGGGCGAGCTCCACCTTCAACCACGATCGCGACACCAAGTACCCTCTCAAAGGCAAGCACGCCCAGGCGCGTTGCAGCACCTGTCATACGGGGGACCTGTACCGGGACAAGCTTCCGAGCACTTGCGTCGCGTGCCACAAGAACGACGATGCAAAGAAGGGTCACCAGGGCCGCTTCGGGGAGAAATGCGAGAGCTGCCATATCGAGCGCGACTGGAAGAGCACGAATTTCGACCACGGTCGCGACACGCGCTACCCGCTGCGGGGCAAGCACGCGCAGGCGAGGTGCACGACCTGCCACACGGGAATTCTGTACAAGGAGCAGCTCGGCACCACCTGCAACTCCTGCCACCAGAAGGACGACAAGCACAAGGGCCAGCTTGGGCCGAAGTGCGAGTCGTGCCACAACGAAGCGAGCTGGCGGCAGACGCGCTTCGATCACGGCTTGACGCGCTTTCCGCTGCTCGGCAAGCACGCCAGCGTGAAGTGCCAGGACTGCCACACTACGCCGCAGTACAAGGACGCCAAGATGGATTGCCATTCGTGCCACCGCAAGGACGACAAGCACCGGCTCAGGCTCGGCACGCAGTGCGAGCAGTGCCACAACGCGCGCAGCTGGATGCAGTGGGATTTCGATCACAACAAGCGCACCAAATATATCCTCGACGGCAAGCACGTGGGCCTCGACTGCCATGCCTGCCACAAGTTCCCGGCTCGCGGACGCGCGGTCATCGCCGCCACCTGCGTGAGCTGCCACGAGGACGCCGACGTTCATCGCGGCGGGTTCGGGAGGCTTTGCGAGCGTTGCCACGTCGCCAGTTCCTTCAAGACCATAAAGCCCGGAGTTGCCGGGCGTCCGTTTCGCTGAGAGGAGAGTCGCCATGAACATTGTGCGCATAGCTCGTCTCGTACGACCCGTGATTGTCGGCGTGATGGCGATCGCGGCCCTGGCGCTGGCGCTTCCTTCGGCCGCTCAGCAAAGGAGCCAGGCCCCTTACGACCATCTGCGCACGAGGTTCCCGCTCACGGGCGCGCACGCGGTTACGCCCTGCGAGACCTGCCACATCGGCGGTCAGATGGCGGGGACGCCGACGCAGTGCGACTACTGCCACCGCGCGGGCAGCCGCATCGCGGTCACCGTGAAACCCGCCCGCCACGTGCAGACCGCCGAGTCCTGCGATGTCTGCCATCGCTCCTCCGCCACATGGACGGGAGCGCGCTTCTCGCACGTAGCGGTCACCCCGGGTACCTGCTTCTCGTGCCATAACGGCAGCACCGCCAGCGGCAAACCGAGCGGGCACGTCGCTACCACCGCGTCCTGCGATTCATGTCATCGCACCAGCGCGTGGCTGCCGGCCGGATTCAGCCATCTCACCGTCACGCCCGGAACCTGTGCAAGCTGCCACAACGGCAGCACCGCGACGGGCAAGCCGTCCGGCCACGTCGCGACCACGGCGTCCTGCGACCAGTGCCACCGCACGACGGCGTGGGTGCCGGCGAGTTTCAATCACGCCAGTGTCGCACCCGGATCCTGCGCGACCTGCCACCGCCCTGGAGGTTCGGGCCTCGCGAAACCCGCGAACCACATTCCCTACGAGTCCCAGCTGCTCGCCGGAACGAGCCTGGGCTGCGATGCGTGCCACACCAGCACCACGAGTTTTACGGTCGAGAGAATGAATCACAACAACAGCCAGGGCAACGGCGCGGGCTGGTGCAGGGGCTGTCACCTGACCGGTACCAGCTACCTCGGCAACATGCAGAAAAAGTCGCTGACCCATCAGCAGAAGACCGGGGTCACGGATTGTTCCCAGTCCGGCTGCCACCGGCCCTTGGGCACTCAAGGCTCGACCTACCGGAGCTGGGGGGGCTGAGAACGTGCGCGAACGAAGGAGGCTCGACGGCCCAGGGGCGAAGCGCTGGCGCGAAATCCTGCGCAGGGTCCTCGCCGCGCTCCCGCTGGCAGCGTCGCTGCACGCGCAGCCGGCGTTCGCCGAGGTGATCGACGACATCGCCATCGAGCAGCTCGCCACGGGGACGACCCGGATCCACCTCCGCCTTACCGGCCCGGTGGGCTACGTCCGCGATTACGCGTCCGCCGGCGGCGAGACCGTCAACGTCTATTTGCAGGCCCTCGCGCCGGGAGATTTCTCCGGCTCGCCGCCTGCCGACGAAGTCAAGCAAGCGCCGAAGAAGCCGGGGGCGCCGCGCTTCACGGTGCGAGTGAGTGTCGATCCGCGCTGCGATGCTGCACCCAATCCGATCTGCATGACGATCCGGTTCGAGCGCGCTGTCCGCTCCCGGGTCCGGCTGGGCGAGGATCGTCGCAGTCTGCTGCTCGATCTCGATACGGGGAGTAAGAGAGTTTCTCCGCCCGCCAGGGAAAAACCCTGACACCGGCGTATCCGGAGTCCTGACATGGTGCGGCGCGGAATCTTCGTGGGGCTTGTTGCGCTCGCTTCCATGTTGTCGTTCGCGGCAGTGGAGGCGCGCGCCCAGGGAACGCCGGTGGATGTCCATGCGGTCGTGCTGACAACAGCGGCGAACACGGCGAAGCGGCCTGCGGTTCCGCTGTCCGAAGGCTTGCGGGACAAATCGGTCTACTGGCGGCGGGTGAAATCAGGAGAGGCGGTTAGCTATCAGCTGTGTCTCGGCTTCTTCGACACTCGCAGCGATGCGGAGCGCGCGCGACGGCAGCTGGCGGCGAGCTTTCGCGAAGCGCGCATCATTTCGGTGAGTCCCGCGGAACGCGACAATGTCCTCAAGGCCCAGCAAAGAACGGGGCCTGCGCCCTCCGCCCCGGTGGCAATACCTGCGCGGCCCGCCCCGGCGTTGCCCGCTCCAGCGGCGTCACCCGTCGCCGCGGGTAGCGCCGAAGCCCTCATGGCCGAAGGCCGCGGCGCAATTGCCCGGGAAGACTATGCCGCCGCGGTACGCTCCTTCGCGCGCCTGCTCGCCTTGCCCGAGAACGTATCCACCCGCGACGCTCAGGAGTTCCTCGGCCTCGCCCACGAGCGCCGCGGCGATGCGGCACGCGCCAGGCTTGAGTACGAGAACTATCTCAAGCGCTATCCGGAGGGCGAGGATTCTGTGCGTGTCCGCCAGAGGCTCGCCAACCTGCAGCCCGCTTCGCGATCCGAGCCGCTGCGCGCGACCGCCGTGCAGACGGTGGGCGGATGGCGCTCGTTTACCTTCGGTAGCGTGTCGCAGTTCTACTACCGCGGCAACAGCACCATCGACACGCAGCAGGTTAACGTCACCGCCAATACACTGGACCGGACCACGCTGTCGCTGACGGACCAGTCTGCGCTCATCACCAATGTCGATGCCAGCACCCGCTTTGTGGACGACACGCACGACAACCGTCTCGTCTTCCGCGACATGGATACGCGGAATTTCATCAGCGGGCAGCACGACGTCAACCGGCTGAACGCCGCCTACTACGAGTACAGGTACAAGCCCGGCGACGCTTCGGCGCGGCTCGGGCGGCAGCCGGGCAACACCGGCGGCCTGCTCGGGCGGTTCGACGGCGCCTGGCTCGGGTACGGACTGATGCCGGCGCTGCGGCTGAATGTGGTCGGCGGCGAGCCGGTCGAATACGGCGCGACCATCGACTCAAAGCGCCGCTTCATCGGCACCAACGTTGAAATCGGTCCGCTGAATCAGCACTGGACCGGGAACCTGTATTTCATCCGGCAGACGATCGACAGCATCATCGACCGCGAGGCCGCCGGCATCGAGCTGCGCTACTTCGCGCCGCAGGGGTCGTTCGCCTCCATGCTCGACTACGACACGGTGTTCCGCCGGATCAACATCGGCACCTTGCAGGCGAACTGGCTCGCACCCTGGAAGACCGCGTTCAACTTCCTCGCCGATTACCGCATGAGCCCGTCGCTGCAAACGGGCACCGCTACGCTCGGCGAGGCTTCGACCTCGGTGCGTACGCTGCTCAATACCTACACCGAAGACGAGCTGCGCCGGCGCGCGCTTGCGCTGAGCGCGAAGGCGGCGCTCGCTTCCGCCGGGCTGACGCATCCGCTCAACGAGGTCTGGCAGATCGGCGCGGACGTCCGGGTGTCGCGCATTTCGCACACCGACGGAACCAACAACCTTCCGGGCATTCCTGGGACCGGCTACGTTTACACTTACACGGCTCAGGTCATCGGGATCGGCTTGTTCGCCAAGCGCGACGTGAGCGTCGTTTCGGTGAGCCGGGTCACCGGTGTCGACTACGCCGGTGCCGCGGCACGCCTGGCCAGCCGCACGCCGCTCGGGGAGCGCTGGACGCTCGACGGCTCTGTCCTCTGGTACCAGCAGGACAACGACAACGGCTCGACCCTGCAGCGCGTCTCCCCCACGGCTCGCCTGGGCTACAGGTGGGGGAACAGCATGACGCTCGAGTTCGAGGCCGGTGCCGAGAGTACCGCCACGAGCAGCGCGACGATCGAGGAGAAGACCCGGCGCCGCTTCTTTTCGATCGGCTACCGGTGGGACTTCTGACCGCCTGCGACAACAGTCGAAGGATGGGATATTCTCCAGCCCCTGTGACGGTTGCGATTTTCCTGGAGGACGCTTATGCGTTTTATCGTGTTTGCACTGCTTGCGGGCGTGAGCGTTGCGGCTGCAGCGGGTTCGATGGACATCAATCTGTCGAACCACACCATCGAGGCCCAGTACGCCACCAGTGCGGGCAGCGCCCAAATGTCCCTGGGCGGGCTTTACAACGACGACAACAAGAACTGGTTCGCACAGGTCGGCCTGCTCGCGTCGGGTGAGACCGAGACAGGCGGCTCGCGGTTCGACGCGGGCCTGGGCGGAAAGCTCTACGCGGTTCACGTCGCCGGCAAGGATCTGCTCGCGCTGGGGCTGGGCGGACAGCTGCGCTGGTTCCCGGGCAACCGCTCTTTCGGAGTCGGTGGATACGCTTTCTATGCGCCCAGTGTGGTGACTTTCGTGGACGGAGAAAAATTTTCGGATCTAGGCCTGCGCGCCGAGATCGAGGTGGTGAAGAACAGCACCTTGTACGCTGGCTACCGCTGGGTGAAGGCCGAGCTTAGCAACCACACCAGCTCTTACGTCGACAAGGGCGGCTTCGTCGGGATCCGCATCGATTTTTGATGCGACGGCCCGGGGCCGGCGCTACACCTTCAGTCCCATCAGCCCGGCGATGATATTGCGCTGCATCTGCGAAGTGCCCGCGGCGATGGTCGCCGCGCGTGCGTCGCGGTAGTGGCGCTGCATGTCGAATTCCATGCTGTAGCCGTACCCGCCGAAGACCTGCATCCCGAGGTTAGCGCACTTAACGTAGGCCTCCGAGGAGACAAGCTTCGCCATCGAGATTTCCCGCAGCGCGTCCTGGCCGCTCGATGCCATCCACGCCGCACGCCAGGTGAGGGCACGTGCGGCTTCCAGTTCTGAGGCCATGTCGGCGATCAGGTGCGCGATTGCCTGGTTGGTGCCGATCGCGCGGCCGAACTGCTTGCGTTCCTTTGCGTATTCGAGGGTAAGGTCGAGGCAGGCTTGCGCCGCGCCGAGGTTGCCCGCGGCCGAGGTGATGCGCTCGGCCTGCAGCCCCGCAAGTATGCAATCCCAGCCCTTGTTCTCGCCGCCGATGAGACGGTCCCCGCTCACACGCACGTCGTTGAAGAAGATTTCGTAGGTGCCGGTGCAGCGGCGCCCGAGCATGTCGAGCTTCTTCAGCTCCACGCCCTTCGCCGTGTTGTCGACGAGAAAGAGCGACATGCCCTGGCGGATATTCGCCTTGGGGTCGGTCTTGACGTAGACGTTGACGACATTTCCCTTGGCGCCCGCTCCAGTGGCCCAGAGTTTCTGGCCGCTGATCAGGTAATCGTCTCCGTCGCGCCTAGCGCTGGTGCGCATCGCGCCGACGTCCGACCCGGCCTCGGGCTCGGACATCGAGATCGACATCTTGATTTCGCCCGACAGGAGCTTCGGCAGCCAGCGGCGTTTTTGTTCCTCCGATCCTTTTCGCGCGACGTTCAGCCCGCAGAACACGCTTCCCGCGTACGCCATGAAAAAGTCCGCGCTCTTGCGCGATATTTCTTCCGCGACGATGACCAGGTCGATGATGCTGCCGCCCAGTCCCCCGTATCTTTCCTCGAACGGTATGCGCAACAGGCCGAGCTCGACCCAGGCGTTGTAGAGCTCCTGCGGATACGCCTGCTCGCGGTCCAGACGCCGCACGTACTCGGGCGTGGCGATGCGGTCCATGAGCTTGCGCACGCTGTCGCGCGTCATGCGCTGCTCTTCGGTAAAGCTGAAATCCATGGTCAGTCCCTCAGATGGCCCCCGCGCCGCGAAGCGCGGCGATTTCCGGCGCAGCGAAACCAAACTCAGCGAGGACCCGGTCGGTATGTTCCCCCAGCGCGGGCGGCGGCAGTGGGTCCGACTCGCGCTCGCCATCGATTCGCGAGGCGCGGCGCATCGCGGTCCGCTTGCCGTACTGCGGGTGAGAAAGCTCGTGGAACATGCCGAGGTGCTTCACCTCCGGCTCTTGCATCGCCTCGGGGATGGAATGCACCACCGCTGCAGGCACGTCGTGCGCCGCGAGGCGCTCCGCCCAGTACTCGCGCGGCTTCGCCGCAAACACGGGTCTGAGCACCTGCACGAGCGCTTCGTAGTTCCTGATCCGCCCCATGCGCTCGCGGAAGCGCGCGTCCTCGCCGATGTCCGGGCGCCCGATCGCTTGGAGCAGCGCGCGCCAGAATTTCTCCATCGAGGAGACGTGGATGGCGAGGAGCTTGCCGTCGGCACAGGCGAAAGCGAACGAAAGCGACACGGCGGCGCGCGACTCAGGTCTCATCACGTGGCCCGCGTGCGTGTAGGCGGTGAACGCATCGGGAATGAGGGCCATGCTCGCCTCGACCATCGTGACCTCGACGCGCGCGCCCTTGCCCGTGCGCTCGCGCTCGTACAAGGCCGCGAGTACGGCCATGCAGGCTTGCATGCCGCTCACCTGATCGGAGAGGGTCGGCCCGAGCGTGCGCGGGTCCTTCGGATCGACCAGGAGACTGAGGAGGCCCGAAAGCGCCTGGCCCACGGCATCGTAGGCGGGCCGGTCGCCGTACGGGCCGTCCTCGGCGAAGCCGGCGATCGAGCAGAACACCAGGCGCGGGTTCGCGGCGCGCAGCGTGGCATAGCCGAATCCGAGCCGCTTCATCACGCCCGGCCGGAAATTCTCCAGTACCACGTCGGCCTGTCGCGCCAGTTTGAGAAAGGCGTCCTGCCCGGGCCGCGTGTTGATGTCGAGGGTGACGCTCAACTTGTTGCGGTTGAAGGCGCAGAAGTTGTGGCTGTACCCTTCCGCGTTGGCGGAGAGGCCGAATTCGCGGAACGCGTCGCCGCCCTGCGGCCGCTCGATCTTGATGACTTGCGCGCCGAGGTCGGCGAGCTGCAGGCCGGCGTACGGACCGGCGATGAACTGCCCCAGCTCGAGGACGCGCACGCCCTTCAGCGGACCGGACATGAAGGGTCGTCCTCGTCAGCCGCGCTTGTAGGTCTCGAAGCCGGGGCGATAGGTCTTGTCGTCGAGGAACTGCTTCATCCCTTCAGCGCGGCCCTGCTCGCGGTCGAGGAAGCGCATCTCCATCTCTTTCGCCTTGAGGTAGTCGGTCGCCTGCTCGACGTTCATGCCGCGCAGGTGGTGCATGACCTCCTTCACCGACTTGTATACCTGCGGGTTCTTGGCGAGCAGCGTTTTCGCGAGCTTCTCGGTTTCCTCACGCAGCTGCGCACGAGGCACGGCATGGTTCACCAGGCGAATCTGTGCGGCGACCTTGCCGTCGAAAGGCTCCCCGGTGAGCGCGTACCACTTGGCGTCGCGGTAGCTGCAGGCATCGAGCATCACCTTGGCGACGAGGCCTCCGGGGAGGATGCCCCAGTTGATCTCCGAGAGCCCGAACTTCGCGTCCTCGGCGGCGATGGCGAAATCGCAGGCCACCAGCGGCGTGAAGGCCGCGCCGTAGCAAAAGCCGTTGACCATGGCAATCGTCGGCTTGGGAAAATGCGCGAGCTGGTTCCAGCGCCATTCCTGGCTCGCCAGGATCGCGCGGCGCTTGTCTGCGGGCTTGTCGTCGAGGTCGCGGAAGAAAAGTTGAATGTCCTGGCCGGCGCTCCAGGCCTCGCCGGCTCCCGTGAGCACCAGCACCCCGGCTTCGGGCGCCACCGCCAGTTCGCGCAAGGCCTCGATCATCTCCTCGTGCATCTGCGGACTCATCGCGTTGCGTTTGTCCGGCCGGTTCATCGTCACCCAGGCGATCCCCTCGGCGATCTGCACCTTTACCGCCTGAAACCCCGAAAAATCCATCGTCAGTCCTCTGTGGGCCTTGCGAGCGACTCATTGTAGCAACGATCGAATACCCCCCGGACCGCGGGGCGGGGCGACTCGCGGTGGTGCGCCTGGGCTTCCGCTTGAACCAGAAAGGTGCGCGCCGCGCACGGCCGGGCCGCATCCTGCAACGTCCAAGTCGATGAACGCGCGGGGCAATCTGTCCGCGTCTACCTGCTGGCACGCCAGTTGCTATATCTAAGGGCAGGACGGGCTTCCTCCTCCTCCTTGGCTCGTCTCCCGGACCCTCTTCCCTTCGCCTCCTCTTAGGGAAGAGGGCGAGGGTCTTGTTTTGGATTGAAGCTGGCGCCTGCCCGCGCTACTCGGTTCTGATGCCCTGTTCGCGCATCAGCTTCGACCACTTCGCCTGGTCCTCGCGGATGAAGCGCGAGAATTCCTCGGGCGTGTTCCCCGAGACTTCGCTTCCCAGAGCTAGAATCCGTTCGCGGACTTCGCGCAGCGCGAGCACGCGGTTCACGTCGGCGCTCGCTTTTGCGACCAGGGGTTTTGGCGAAGCCGCGGGCGCGAGCAGCCCGAACCAGCCGACCGCTTCGTAACCCGGGAGTCCCGACTCGGCCACGGTCCGCAGGTGCGGCAGCGTCTCCGAGCGTTTCGCGCTGGTGACCGCCAGCGCCCTGAGCCTGCCCGCCTGCACGTAGGGCATGACCGTCTGCGCCGGTGCGAACATCAGGTTCACGTGGCCGGCGAGCAGATCGGTCACCGCCTGCCCGGTGCCCTTGTACGGCACGTGCAGGAGATTGACACCTGCCATCGCCTTGAACAGCTCGGCCGAAAGATGCGAGGCCGCTCCCGTGCCCGACGAGCCGAAGGTGAGTTTGCCCGGGCTCGCTTTCGCCAGCGCGATCAGCTCGCGGATGTCCGCGGCGGCGACGCCCGGATTCACGGTGACGACGTACGCGGAAGCCGAGACGAGCGACACCGGTGCGAACTCGCCGACGTTCTTCTCGTCGAGCGACGCGGTCGAGCTCATGAGCAGCGTATGTCCATCGGGCGCGGACTTGGCGACGTAGTCCGCGCCGATGTGCCCGCTCGCTCCCGGCCGGTTCTCTACGATGATGGGCTGCACCCAGATTTCCGCGAGCTTCGGCTCCATGATGCGCGCCAGCGTGTCGGCGCCGCCCCCGGGCGGGAAGGGTACGATGATGTGCACCGCCTTCGATGGAAAACCCTGTGCAAGCACGACTCCGGCCGCAAGAAGCAGGACTGCACCCGAGAAGGCAACTCGCGCGTGATGCTTCGAGATGGAAATACTCATGTGTTCCTCAGTCGAGTTTGCGGTTTTTCGCATTCCAGTTACGTTCGAGGTTGGCGATCAGCGCCGGGCTGAAATGACAGTAGGCCTGCTCGCGCGCGTACATGGCGAAATATTCGCGGAACAGATCGAGCGGTTCCTGCGCGATGCGGAAAGCTCGCCGGTTCGCGCTGGCGCTGACCACGCCCGAACCGGTCAGCCTGTCGACGACGCGCTCGATCGCTCCATCCATTTCCTCTTGCGCGACCACTTCGTCGCAGATCAACCGTCCCTCGGGGCTGTCGCACTCGAGACGGCGCTCGACCATGACAGCTTGACGCGCGATGCGGTCTCCGGTGAAACGCGGCAGGCGCAGGTTGGCCGCGCCGGGGATGATGCCTTCCTTGCGCGCCGGCAGCGTCAGGTAGGCGTCCCGGGCCGCGAGCACGTAGTCCATGACGAGCAGGTACTGGCAGTGCCCGCCGATGGCGAATCGCTCGACCGCTGCGATCCAGGGCTTCTCCAGGGTCGTCCCGGCGACGTCGTCCGGCGGTGCGTCGGTGCGCGCGAGGCCGCGATAGATCTTGTTGACGATGCCCAGGTCTCGCTGCAGGTACCAGATGAAGGGGATCTTGCCCTGGTAGAGATGCGTGAGGTTGATGCCGCTGCCGAACACGCGGCCGCCTTGACGCTTTCCGCTTTGCACGGTATCGCCGCGCAGCACGCCGATCTGGGTGTTCGGATCGAGGATGGCGAGATCCACCGCGATCTCGGCGGCGTCGATGGTCGTGTTGTCCTCGGCATTCAGATGGCGCGGGTTCTTCTGGATCACGTATGAGGCCTTGCCCTTGCGGAACACTTCGGCCGCGCCCAGATCGACGCGCCCGTTCCTTTCCATTTCCGGAAGCCGCTCGGCGGTCCCGGCGTGGGGAAGCAGCATCGCGTGGCAGAGATGGCGCCCGGCGCGCTGATTCGCGAGCACGGCCGAGACGAAGATTCCCTGATCGATCTCGTGCCCCTCCTTGTCGCGCTGCAGGAGCGCCGACTCCGAGGCGACCTGTGCGCGCGACGGCGCGAGCCCCGGCATGAGCGACGCCGCCTCGTACACGAGATGCTCGACGCGGACAAAGCGCGACCGGTTCTGCGTGAGCCGGTCGTAGATCGTCTCAACGTGGGCGGAAAGGAAGCGGCTGCGTGAGTCGCGCGCGGCCCGCTTGATTTCCTCGGCTGCTTGCGCCTGTTCCGCATTGCGCGCGGACTTCGCGGGCAGGCGCGCGAGCAGCGCCGCGCCAGTCTCCCAGAAGCGCGTGTAACGAACGCTGTCGCCGACAAAATCCCCGGCAAGCGCGGGCGGACCTGCGACGGGGCTCATTTCATGAGCCCCGGGCGAGCTCTGCAGCATCATGCCATCCGCCTCAGGCTTCCCCGGGCGCGACGATGTGGGTGCGCAAGGTAGCGATGCCCTCGATCGAGCAGTCGACTACGTCGCCAGGTTTCAGAAACAGCTCGGCGGCGTTCGGCTTGCCGACGGCAACGCCGCCAGGCGCGCCGGTGGAGAACATGTCGCCCGGCTCCATCGGGATGTAGCGCGAAAAATGTTCCAGGATGTCCGGGAACTTCCAGATCTGGTCGCGCGTGTTGACGCGCATGCGCTCCTCGCCGTTCACCGAGCAGGTCATCCACAGGTCGTAGGGATCGCGGATCTCGTCCAGGGTGATGATCTCGGGCCCGAGCGGCCCGAAGCCCGGGATGTTCTTGCCGGTCCAGAAGCGCGAGCCGGAAGCGACCTCGCGCTTCTGCAGGTCGCGGCAGGTGAGGTCGTTGAGGATGGTGACGCCGGCGACGTAGTCGAAGGCCTGCGCCTTTTCCACGCCGAGCGCACGCCTGCCGATCACGAACACCAGCTCGGGCTCGTAGTCGAGGCGGACCACGCCCTCGGGCCGCGCCACACGGGCGTTGTGCCCCGAGAGGCACGAGTTGAGCTTGACGAAGGCGGTGGGTTCCTGCGGCGTTTCGGCGAGCAGGTCGTTGTTCCGGAGCTCGTCCAGGTGCTGGCGGTAGTTCTTGCCTACGCACAGGAACTTGTCGGCGTCCGGGATCGGCGGCAGGTAGCAGACCTCGCTCTCGCGCAGCAGCGCCGCGTCGAAAGGCCCCGGGTCGGCGCGCGCTTCTGCGACCAGTCTGCGCACCCGCTCGAGCGCAGCGTCCCCGGCCGCGAGCAGCCGCTTCATGCGCTTGGGCAGCGGCGCCTCGCCGCTGACGCTGGCCGCGGCGCCTAGATCGAGCACGCGCCGGCCGAAGCGCGCGCCAATGCGCGGCGCGCTCGCGCCTTCCAGCGAAAAGGTGACCAGTCGCATGCCTGCCCTCCGGAGATAGGATTCTGGAGGAAATTGGCAGACCTTGCCCGACCGGCCGGCCCACAAGGTTATACACTCATGCTGCAATCCCCAGCCGGGGCGGCAAAGGGAGGACAGTCATGACCAAGCGAAACCCGAAAAGGCCGAATGGGCACGTACGCCCGATCCGGACCAAGCGCGATTTCGACGGCGCGGCCGCCGTCGTCAAGAGTCTCTCCACCCGTAGCGACCGCGATTCCCTCGCCGAGCGGCGCATGCAGGCGCTGCTGCACGAACTGGAACGGTACGACGAGATCGAAGACGAGGCCGAAGCGGACTCCGCACTGGAGGAGGGCTATCCGGGACCGCGGCGTCGCTGGTCGGACGAATCCGACGACTAAATGCAGAAGTGCAAAAGGGGCCTTGCGGCCCCTTTTTTTCGGCGCGAACGTCTACTTGACGGTCGCTGCACCTGCCTTGCAAACCACCTCGTCCTGCGAGCCCGTGCCGCCCGAGCAGCCGATGGCGCCGATGATCCTCCCGCCCTCCAGGAGCGGGATCCCGCCGCGGGAACCGATCACGCCGTCCAGGGTGATGAGGTAGTTGTTTCCGGCCTGTATGCCGGCTTCAAACGCCTTGGTCTCCCGGCGGAACGTCGCCGCGGCGCGCGCCTTGTGCTCCGCGATCGCGATCGAGGCGAGCTGCGCCCCGTCCATGCGCGCAAAGGCGACGAGATTGCCTCCCGAATCCACGACGGCGACATTCAGTTTCCAGCCGCGTTTCTTCGATTCGGCGACGGCTGCGCCGATGGCTGTCTCGGCGCGGTCGAGCGCTATCGGCGCGCCGTAGGGGATGTCGGCCGGCATCTTGTCAGGGACGACGTCCATCGGATTGGGTTGCTGCGCGGCAGCGCTCAGGGCGACCGCCGCGAGCAGGGCTGTTCCCGCGACTCGAGCTGCGGATTTCAACATGGTTGCATTCCTCCTGATTGATTGGTTGGAACATCGGAACTTTCGCAGGTGATTCAAGCCGCATTCCAGGGCCTTGTCAATCGATTCTCGCTGCGGCGCGCATGCGCCAGCCGGAGTCAGAACCCGAACAGCCGCTGCGGGTTGTCGACCAGGACCTTCCCGCGGGTCGCTTCATCCGGGGCCCAGGCGCCGAGCAGGTTCCACAGGTCCAGGGAACGCACCTTTTCGGCAAACGAAAGATGCGGGTAGTCGCTTCCCCAGATCAGACGGTCGGGGGCCGCTTCGATCAGCGAGCGCGCCAGCGGCGCGACGTCGGCGAAGGCGTTCGCCACCGACATCCGATACACCCCGGTGAGCTTCACCCAGCAATGCCCGTCGCCGTGAACGAGGAGATCGAGCAACTGCCGGAAACCCGCCTGGTTCACGCCGTCCTTCGCGGGAAACATGCCGAAATGGGCGAGCGTGAAATCGAGTTTCAATACCCTGAACGTCGGCATCAATTCGCCTGTCAACCACCCCGGCGTGAGGAAATCGAGCTGCCAGCCGATCTCGGCGCAGCGCGCCGACAGGCGCTCGATGCGCGGCAGCAGTGTTGCGGCGAGCCCCGCCTGCGGCGGCTTGACCGGCGGGACGTTGATGCGCACGCCGCGCACCCCGAGCGCGTGAAGTCGGGCGAGTTCCGCATCGGGGGCGTTCTCGTCGATGTCGACGATGCCGCGGCATTGCTTCGTTCCGACCTCGCGCATCGCGTCGAGCAGGCAGCGGTTGTCGCGGCCGTAGGCCGAGGGCTGCACGAAGACGAAGCGCTCGAGGCCGAGCTTCTTCGACAGAGCGAGAAAATCTGCCAGCGGCGCGAGCGGCGGTTTGTAGCGCAAGTCGGACTGATTGTACGCGTAGCGTTCGGCAGGACCGAACACGTGGAAGTGCGCATCGCAGCCGGCGGGCGGTGACTTGAAATCCGGGTCGCTTTCGGCGTGCATGTCATTTCCGATCTGTCCGGTCTGCGGCGGACGGGAACGCGCTGCCGCCATTTAAACCAATGTCGCGGGTCCAGGCAAGCACGACGCAGCCGGTGGCGCAGCGAACTGGGGTAGAATTTCCCGCAACGCATGCCGGCATCAGCGTCATCGTCGAGACAACGCGCGGTGCGCGCCGCCGCCCGGCTTCACCAGCGATAGGAAAACGATGACCATCCGCGAACGGAATCCCGAACCGACCAACCCGCTGGGGATGGACGGCATCGAGTTCATCGAGTTCGCCACCTCGCAGCCCCAGGCGCTGGGGAACGTCCTGCAGATGATGGGATTCGCGCCGGTCGCGCGGCATCGCTCGCGCGAGGTCATGCTCTACCGCCAGGGTCCGATGAACCTGATCGTCAACGCTCATCCGGACGCGCTCCCCGGGCTTTCCGCGCCCGCCAGCACGCCGGTCCCGTCGGCGTTCGCGTTGCGCGTGCGCGATTCGGCGCACGCCTATCGCCACGCCCTCGATCTCGGCGCCTGGGAGATGCCCACGCGTGCCTCGGCGATGGAACTCAACATCCCGGGTATACACGGGGTCGGCGACAGCCTGATCTACTTTGTCGACCGCACCAAGGATTTCTCGATCTACGACGTCGATTTCCTGCCGCTGCCGGGCGCCGATCGAAATCCCCCGGCGATCGCCGGGCTGCACTATTTCGGCATCGTGCAAAGCGTCTATGCCGAGCGCAGCGGCGACTGGATCGATTTCTACCAGAACCTACTCGGTTTTTCGGTTCTCCCCGGCGGCACCTACTTCGGCGTCCTGCCGAAGGGAACGCTGCTCGAGAGCCCCTGCCACAAGTTCTACCTGCAACTCGTCGAGCCTCCGCCAGGCTCGGAGGACATCGTCTGGGAGGAGAGCCTCCTGCGGATCGGACTCGGCGCTCCCGACGTGCTCGCGGCGACGAAAGCGCTGGAGAAGCGCGGTGCGGTGTTCGTCGATCACGGGTCGGTGCAGCCGAGCGAAAAGGGCGCGCTCACCCAGGTCTACCTTGGCGGCGTCACCTTCGAGCTCGTCGTCAGTCACCTGAAGTCGAAGTGACGCCCTGCCCGGCAGCGGAGACCGCGTGAACCTCGACGATTTCGGAATGGATACGGTGACGCTGGCGGGGACGCTGCAGACCAAGCTCGCCGCGATGCGCGAAGCCGGCTTTACCCAGGTCATGCTCTCGGCGCGGGATCTGGTCGGCGATCCCGGCGGCGAGGCGGCGGCGATCGCGGCGGTGCGCGCGAGCAGGCTGCGCGTCACCGGGTTCCAGGTGCTGCGCGACTTCGAGGGGCTGTCCGGGCATCTGCACGCGTACAAGGTCGATATTGCCAAGGGCATGCTCGAGATGTGCCACGCCGCCGGTTCGAAGCTGCTGCTGGTGTGTTCCTCGACCTCGGCGCACGCGGGCGACGACCCCGAGCTGCTCGCGCGCGACCTGCGCAAGCTCGCGATGCTCGCGATACCGTTCGACATCCGCATCGCCTACGAGGCGCTGTCCTGGGGCAAGTTCGTCAACCAGTACCCGCAGGCCTGGGAGATCATCGAGCGGGCGGACCGCGCCAACCTCGGGCTCGCGCTCGACTCGTTCCACATGCTGGCGACGGAATCCTCCCTCGACGCGCTCGACTACGTCAGCCCGGACAGGATTTTCCTCGTGCAGCTCGCCGACTTCATGTGGCAGGAAACGCGCTCGCCGGAGGAACGCATCAACACCGCGCGCCACTTCCGCGTGTTTCCCGGCGAAGGCGTGCACGGCGACAAGGTCTCGGAACTCGTTCGCAGCCTCGACCGCATGGGCTACCGCGGCGACTACAGCTTCGAGGTATTCAACGACGATTACGTGCAGCTGCCGCCGCCGCTGGTCGCCGAGCGCGCGCGGCGCTCGGTGAAGTGGCTGACCGACCGCGTGTCGCGGCGCAGCCTGCCGCTGCGACGGGCCGCGGCGAAACGCTAGCGCGCAGGCCTCATTCGGCCTTGATGCCCGCTTCGCGGGCGAGCCGGCCCTTCTTTTCCACTTCCGCCCTCAAATACCCGCCGAACGCCTCGGGCGAGGCGCTTGCGACGAGCTCGATGCCGCGCTCGAGAAAGCGCGCGTGAAGGTCCGGTGCGCGCACCGCCTCGGCGACCGCGCGGTTGACGCGCGCGAGAATCTCGCGCGGCGTGCCGGCGGGCGCGACCAGACCGTTGAAAGTGATGTCCTCGAAGCCCGGCAGGCCGGCTTCGTCGGCGGTCGGCACATCGGGGAGCAGCGGCGAGCGCTTCAGGCTGGTGACGGCGAGCGCCCGGACTTTTCCCGCCTTGATCTGCGGCGCGGAGGTGCTGACCTGGTCGAACATCAGGTTCACCTGCCCGCCGATCAGGTCGACCAGCGCTTGCGAATTTCCCTTGTAAGGGATATGCAGCATGAGCACGCCCGCCTGGCGACTGAGGAGCTCCGTCGCCATGTGCCCGGTGGAGCCGTTTCCCGAGGTTCCGTAAGAGATTCTGCCGGGCTGGGAACGGGCGAGCGCGATCAGTTCCTTCAGCGTCTGCGGCGGCAGCGCGGGGTTGACGATCAGCACCTGCGGCACCAGGCACGTGAGCGTGATCGCGGCGAAATCCTTGAGCGGGTCGTAGCCGGGGCTCGCCACCACGAGAGGTACCGTGGCGAAGGTGTTGGCGATCGCGAGCAGCGTGTAGCCGTCGGGCGCGGACTTCGCGACAGACTGCGTGCCCACCAGGCTCGACGCCCCCGGGCGGTTCTCGACCAGCACCGTCTGGCCGAGGCTTCGCGAGATCTGCTCGGATACCGTGCGTGCGACGATATCGAGGTTGCCGCCCGCGGCGAGCGGCACGACGACGCGGATCGCGCGGGCGGGATAGTCGGGGGATTGCGCCAGCGCGGTGGCGGCGCTCGCGCCAAGCGCAAGCGCAAGGACAATGCGGATTTTCATGGAGAGACTCCCCTGCCGCCCGAGGGCGGGTCTAGAGCGCGTATTTGACCAGAATCCGCGCCAGGCGCGGCTTGTCGCGGTTCCAGTTCACGAAGCCCTGGCAGACCTGCTTGCTGCCGTCGGCGTCCGGACGCTCGACGGGCTTCTCCGAGAAGCGCGCCTGCCCGGCATCCTGACCGGCCTGCACGCGCGAGTCAGCCCAGCCCTGCTGCGAGTCCTCCAGACGCGTGTAGAGCTGGACCTCCTTGACGCTGGCCGACGCCGGTACCCGCGCGCATACCGTGACGCGCAAGGCGCTCTGCTCGGTGCAGTCCTGCCGGTCGCCGGGAACGCCTTCGGGCTTGCATGGACCCACGACGATGCTCGCCGCGGCGCCTTCCTCGCCCAGGCGCGCCGCGTCGGCGCGGTGGACCTCGCTTTCGATCTGCTGGCGCTCGTTCGTACGGGTCTGTTCCAGCCGCAGCGCGGTGGCGTTGATCTCGGAGAGCCGCGTCTGGAGGTCGGTACGCAGCGTATCGCGGTCGCCTTCGCGCAGCGAGACGAAATACTGCGACAGCGCGAACCCGCCTACGGCGGCGGCGATCATCAGGGCGAACACGGCGATCACCGGCCCTCGCCGCGACTTCTTGGTGATCGGCTGGCCGCGCTCGCGCTCCTTCAGCTCCCGGCGCCAGGACAGGCGCAACTGCACCAGCGCGGTGAGCACTGTGGCGGTGGCGCCGATCAGCGAGGCGCTTACGGCAGGGTCGGAGATATTCATGATCGCAATAGACGTTCATGATACGAGATCGGGTTGCAGAAGAAAACGGCACGCTTTGGGGCCGTGTGAACGGCGTCACGCGGCGCCGGGCGGTCCAGGCCTTGTCGGCCTCGGGACGGCGAGCGCCGCCCGAGGTCCTGCGCTGGGTGTTGACATGGATCAATCCGCGCGGCCGGCAATATCCGATCATTGTCGAGAGCGTTCAAAATGAGAACCTTCGCGATGTATTCGGCCCGGAGTTCGCTCGTCGTTCTTGCTGTGTTCCTCCTTGCCGGGTGTGAAGCGGTTTCGTCCCGGTCCGACGTGCCGGCGGCCGACATGCTGCGCGGGCGCGATCTTTACCAGACGTTCTGCAGCGCCTGTCATACCGCGCAGATGCACTGGCGCGACCAGCGGCTCGTCAAATCCTGGAACGACCTGCGCACCCAGGTCAGTCGCTGGCAGAACTACGCCGGGCAGGGCTGGAGCCGCGAGGAAATCGACGACGTCGCTGCGTATCTGAACGCCGCTTTCTACGGAGTACCGTGCCCGCTGAGAGGCTGCGGCGGCCCGAGTGCCGGACCGGTCGACGCTGCCCGCCTCGCGCAGAATCGCTGACAGGGCGAAGGAAGTCCCGGTCATTTGGTGGCGCGGGGGCGTCGACCGGTGCTTGGCAGCCTCTTATTCGGCGTGGGCTGGGGACTCGCCGGCAACGCGCTCTACGAATTCCTCGACGCTCGTCTTCGCGTTCCGCACTCCGGCTCGGGCCGCGTCACCTGGTTGCGCCGCAGCAGCAGAGCACGTGCGGTCGGGGTTGCGCTAGACTGGGCGAGAGTTCATGCTGGACGCGCCAACGCGTCTGGCGTAACCGTTCATTCCAAGGACATTCCATGACATCCCCCATCCAGGTCAGGGTCGCCCCCAACAACCCGGTGTTCGATCTTCCCGTGATCGTCGCCATCGAGGAAGGATTGTTCGCCGGCGCCGGGCTGGACGTGGAGTTCTCGGCGACCTACGCCGATCGCGAAAAGGACAGCGCCGACAAGCCGGTCCTGTCGCGGCTGAAGGAGCAGATGTTCGAATGCGGTTCGGCGGACAGCTACAACGTCTGCGAGTGGGCGAGCATAGACCGCCTCGAGCGCGGCACGCGCGGCGGCAATATCGCGGCGCTGCGCGCGGCAGTCGCGGCGCAGGCGATCCTCACCTTCGACGACGCGCTGCAGACGCCGCGCGACATGGCCGACGTGCCGGTGGTGGTACAGGAGCTGACCGGCTCGCATTACACGACGATACAGATGCTGGAGAGCGCTGTCGGCCGCGAGCACGTCAACATCGCGCAAGGCGGTCTGCCTTACAGGCGCTGGGAAGGACTCAAGAACGGCAGCTACCGCGCCGTGACGGTGATGGAGCCTTTCATCAGCCTCGGCGTCAAGGAAGGCGCGCACATCGTCGCCGCCTCCTTCTATCGCGGCGGCGAGGTGGTCGCGCCCGAGCTGACGCCCGAGCAGCGCAAGGCCTACTACGACGCGGAGAACCGGGCGGTCGATCTCATCAACGCGGATTTCTACAAGTACGCGCATCACGTCGCCGCGTCGGCGAAGGGTGCGCTGCAGCCGCACGAGCTGTCGCGCGCGTTCGTGCACTACAAGCACGTGGACTACTACGACACCGCACTCTTCGAGCGCGCCTACGATTGGATGAAGGCGCGCGGCATGACCGAAGGCCAGAGCCGGCACGCGGCGCTGGTTGTCGGCTGAGGGCCGTCAGCGCGATTTGCCGTCGGGTGTTGCGCCGGCTGGCGGGATGGAGTACTCGCCGCGGCTGTCGACCTGGGCGCGGTGCAGCATGGTGAGCTGCCGCGCCACGTTCGCCGGGATTCCGCTCAGGGGCTCGTTGGTCTTTCTGGCGATGTCGATCCGGCACAGCCAGTCGAGGGCTTCGCTGCTCAGTCTGCGCGTCATTGTGGCTTTCCCTTGGTCGCCGCAAGGCACGCGCCGGGGATCTTGCAGGCAGGCGAAGCCGGGCGTGCTAACTCCATCCATGCAATCGGCGTGCCAGCGTTTTCCTATGCCTGCGAAATCATGGAGTTGACGCCTAGTACGAGGGTGGCCAGACCGGCCGGTCTGTCGTCGGCAGACGACGCAACGCGCACCCCGGGGATCTAAGCCGCTGATACGTCGGGTATTCTGCCTGTCGCGCGCGGGCGACATTATATACTTGACATACCCTAAGAAACCTGCCATGATGACTCCGTACTCAGGAGAAAATCATGGCAGACAAGACCGGACTTAACGCACCGCAGTTCCAAAACGCTGACAAAGCCCGCCAGTACCTAGAGGCTCAGGTCTGGCCCAATGGCCCTACCTGCCCGCACTGTGGCGTTATCGGGAAGCAC
>JBGQFD010000063.1:0-20924 GCA_041496705.1 Gammaproteobacteria bacterium
ACGTTGGGCCCCACAGACTGGAAAACCTCTAGCGAGGAAACGATGGCACTAGTTGGCATTTTTTGCGTCGCGCTCCTCGTGCTCACAACGCTCATTCACTACGAAGTTCTGCGCATGTTGGCTGTCGGCCTCCCGACCCTCGATGTGCCCGCACGGGCGAAACTGATCGTTGTCATCTTTGGGGCATTCTTTGCTCATGTCGCAGAAATATTTCTGTATGCTGTTGCATTCTACGTGCTCGTCCGGTACTTCGGCGCCGGGCCGCTGGGCCACTCTACCCCCTCGTCCCTGACGCTCTGCATGTACTTTTCGGCGGAAACGTATACGTCTCTCGGATACGGGGACGTTGTTCCTGGAGGAGAGTTACGGATGCTCGCTGGCATGGAGGCTCTCAATGGTCTCCTGTTGATTGGATGGTCTGCGTCATATACCTACATTGCGATGGAGCGTTTCTGGAGCAATGACGGCAAGGGTAATACGGTGGCGGTGGCCCAATCCGACGCTCCTGCGGACGCGGTGCACGCGCCGCGCCGCTGACCACGACGTTTGGGCGTCACGGGATCGATCTACTAGTGCGTAAGCTATTTCAGCCAGAAGCCCTCAACCTCTTTGAGCCGGTGATCTGGGTCATCTCAGGCGTCGGAATTGGCGGCGCTATTGCGTCGGGGAAGTTTCTTCTGGCGATTGTCGTAGCGCTTGTCGGCCTCTCCTTTGTACTGCGTCTCCGCAAGCGGATTCGGGCACTCCGCCGTTCATCCACAGACAACATTGCAGAGTGAGCGCTCTCCAAAATCGTGTGCAATCGAACGAGCTTCCCTATCTGATGTCTCTTATCCCCAAGCTGGAAGAAGCACTTGCAGGTCTGCTGCCGCGCACGCTTGTCCGAATCGGGGCGTAACCGGACGCGTGTATCGAAATCCGGGTAAGGATCGATTCCCGGAACTCCGCCCATGCCGAAGTTCAGCGCAAACATCAGCATGCTGTTCAGGGAAGTCGAAATTCCCGAGCGTTTCGTCGTAGCCGCCCGGGCGGGATTCAAGGCGGTCGAGATTCAATTTCCGTATGCCTGGGACAAGCGCGAGCTGGCTCGCTGCGCGCAACACGCCGGTGTCGAGGTGGTGCTGATCAACATCCCGGCGGGCGATCCTGAAAAAGGTGACCGCGGCATCGGTTGCCTGCCCGGGCGCGTGGCCGAATTCCGCGAGGGCGTCGCGAAGGGGGTCGAGTACGCCAAAGCGCTCGGCTGCAAACAGATGAATTGTCTTGCCGGTGTCGCGCCGCCAGACATCGATGGAGCGAAGGTGCGCGGGACCTACGTATGCAACCTGCGTTACGCAGCAGGCGAGCTGGCACGCTACGGCATGACGCTCCTCATCGAGCCCATCAACACGCAAACCGTTCCCGGCTTTTATCTGAACACTTCGGCCCAGGCGCTCGAGCTGATGGACGAGGTCGGCGCCGCCAACCTGAAAATGCAGTACGACCTCTTCCACATGCGAATCATGGGAGACGACCTTGCCGAAGCTATCGCGGGAAATCTCGCGAGGATCGGGCACATGCAGATCGCCGACGTTCCGGGTCGCCACGAACCCGGCACCGGCGACACTGATTTTCCGCCGCTCTTCGACCTCGTCGACCGTCTCGGCTACCCCGGCTGGATCGGCGCGGAATACCTGCCCCTCGGCGAGACCGGGGACAGTTTGGCGTGGGCGCGGAAATACTTGTAAGCTGCAACGCAAGCCGGTCGCCAACTCCAACGAAGCCATGGGTTTTCTCCCCACAGGGATCAACTTCCTCCGCCAGGCGGAGGTCGCGTCGCGCCTGCGCGAGTTGCTGCCTGCGCAAAGCGTGCTGCACACCGAGGAGGACACGCGCTCCTACGAATGCGACGGGCTCTCCGCGTACCGGCAGCTGCCCATGGTAGTGGCGCTGCCCGAGGACGAAGCGCAGGTGCAGCAGGTGCTGCGCGCCTGCCACGCGCTCAAGGTGCCGGTGGTCGCGCGCGGTTCGGGCACGGGGCTCTCCGGCGGGGCGCTGCCGCGGGGCGACGGCGTGCTGCTGTCGCTAGCGCGCATGCGCCGCATTCTCGCGGTCGATCCGGTGGCGCGCCTCGCGCGGGTGCAGCCCGGGGTGACCAACCTCGCCATTTCACAGGCGGCCGCGCCGTATCGCCTTTTCTACGCGCCCGATCCTTCTTCGCAGATCGCCTGCTCGATCGGCGGCAACGTCGCCGAGAATTCCGGCGGGGTGCACTGCCTCAAGTACGGGCTCACGGTGCACAACGTGCTGCGCGCTCGCGCGGTGACCGTCGATGGGAGCGTCGCCGAATTCGGCGGCGAAGCGCTGGATTCACCGGGGCTAGACCTGCTCGCGCTCCTCGTCGGCAGTGAGGGCATGCTCGGCGTGGTGACGGAGATCACGGTGAAGCTCCTCGCGCAGCCGGAGTCTGCGCGCGTCGTGCTCGCCTCCTTCGACGATGTGGAAAAGGCCGGCAACGCGGTCGCCGACATCATCGCGGCGGGCATCATTCCCGCGGGACTGGAAATGATGGACCGTCCCGCGGTGCGCGCGGTGGAGGATTTCGTGCACGCGGGCTACGACCTGGAGGCGGCGGCGCTGCTGCTGTGCGAGTCCGACGGTACGCCGGAGGAGGTGAACGAGGAGATCGCCCGCGTCGAAACCGTTCTGAAGAATTCGGGGGCGACGCGCCTGCGCGTGTCGAACTCCGATGCCGAGCGGGAGAAGTTCTGGGCCGGGCGCAAGGCGGCGTTTCCGGCGGTGGGCCGCATCTCTCCCGACTACTACTGCATGGACGGCACCATCCCGCGCCGCCGCCTCGGGGAAGTCCTGCTCTTCATCGGCGAGATGGAAAGGAAATACGCGCTGCGCTGCCCCAACGTGTTTCACGCGGGTGACGGCAACCTGCACCCGCTGATCCTTTTCGACGCCAACAACCCGGACGAGCTGCGCCGCACCGAAGAGTTCGCCGGCGAAGTCCTGGAGAAGTGCGTGGAAGTGGGCGGCACCATCACCGGCGAGCACGGCGTGGGGTGGAGAAGATCGACCAGATGTGCGTGCAGTTCGGAAGATCCGAGATCGGCGCGTTCCACGGCGTCAAGCGCGCTTTCGACCCCGACGGCCTGCTCAACCCGGGCAAGAACATCCCCACCCTGCACCGCTGCGCCGAGTTCGGGCGCATGCGCGTCAAGGCCGGGCGGCGCCCGTTTTCAGAGCTGCCGCGTTTCTAGGGGGAGCGATGAGGAAAATGGGGAAGGGTGCGGGGCTGCTCGCCTGTCTGTTCTACGCAGGACCGGCGCTGGCCATCGTCGACGAAATCCAGGTCTACACCGACGAACTCGACGCGCGCGGCGAGCGGGGACTGGAGGTTCACCTCAACACCACCCCGCGCGGCAGGAAGACGCCCGACCATCCGGGCGACCTGCCTCCTCACCATGGCCTGCGCCTGACGCCGGAGTTTTCCTTGGGGCTGGGAAACGACTTCGAGGCAGGCCTGTATCTTCCCACCGCGTTCGACTCGCACGGCCACTGGTACCTCGCCGGGATCAAGTCGCGGCTCAAGTGGCTGCCGATCCACGGCAGCGAGGCGGAGGGCGGCTGGTATTTCGGCGCCAACGTCGAGCTCGCCCGGCTCACCAAGAAGTTTTCCGACTCGCCGCTCAGCACGGAACTGCGCATCATCGGCGGCTACCGGGCGAAGGACTGGTTGATCGGCATGAATCCGATCCTGGACTGGGGTCTGTCGAAAGACTACCGCGGCAGCCCTGAGGTGATCCTCGCGTGGAAGGCGGTGCACGCGGTGGTGCCGGGCGTGGCGATGGGCGCGGAGTATTACGACGGCATCGGCACGCTGGCAAACCGCCTGCCGCGCGCCGAGCAGGATCGCACGCTGTATTTCGTCACCGAGCTCGAGCGCAAGTCGTGGTCGCTGAATTTCGGCATCGGGCGCGGCCTCACCTCCGCCAGCGACAACTGGACGGTCAAGGCGATTCTCGGGTTCTCCTTCGACTGACCCTGGCCGCGGCCGCGTGGATCCCGTCCTCGAGAAGATCTCCGCCGGCGTGCGCCGGGCCGGAGGCGAGCGTCGCTCATTGCGACTGCGCGGCGGCGGCACGAAGGATTTCTACGGCCAGGCGCTCGAGGGCGAGGTCCTGGATCTGCGCGCCTACGCCGGCATCGTCGCGTACGAACCGAGCGAGCTCGTCGTCACCGCGCGCTGCGGCACGCCGCTCGCGGAGATCGAACGGGTATTGCGCGAACGCGGGCAGATGCTCGCCTTCGAGCCGCCGCACTTCGGCGCGGGCGCGACGCTCGGCGGGATGGTGGCGGCGGGCCTGTCGGGCCCGCGCCGGCAGGCCGCCGGCGCAGTGCGCGATTTCGTGCTGGGTGTGAAAATCATGGACGGCCGCGGCGAGCTGCTCGCCTTCGGCGGGCAGGTGATGAAGAACGTCGCGGGCTACGACGTGTCGCGCCTGATGGCGGGCTCGCTCGGCACGCTCGCAGCGATCCTCGAAGTCTCGCTCAAAGTGCTGCCGGTGCCGCCCCTCGAAGCGACACTCAAGCTCGAGCTGCCGGAGGACAAAGCAATCGATCAGCTCAACCGCTGGGGCGGCCGGCCGCTGCCGATCAGCGCAAGCGCGTGGACCGACGGGGAGCTGGGCGTGCGGCTGTCGGGGGCCGCCGCCGCGGTGAAAGCGGCGCGCGAGCGGATCGGCGGCGAGCCGGTCGATGCGGGGCAAGGCGAGCGCTTCTGGTCGGGCATCCGCGAGCACGGCGATGCGTTCTTCCGCGCTTCGACCGAGTCGGGTGCGGCGCTGTGGCGCCTCTCGTTGCCTTCGACGACCCCGCCGCTCGCGCTGCCGGGCGCGCAGCTCATCGAGTGGGGAGGGGCGTTACGCTGGCTCGTGTCGCAGGGCGATCCGCGGACGATCCGCGAGTCGGCGCAGCGTGCCGGGGGGCACGCCACGCTGTTCCGCGGGGGCGACAAGTCGGCAGGGGTGTTCCAGCCGCTCGCGCCGGCGCTCATGGAGCTGCACCGCAAGCTCAAGCGCGAGTTCGACCCGCAGGGCGTGTTCAACCCCGGGCGCATGTACGCCGATCTCTGATGCAGACCGCGCTCGCCGATTTCGTCCGCGACACAGCCGAGGGGCGCGAGGCTGACGCGATTCTCCGCAAGTGCGTGCATTGCGGTTTTTGCACCGCGACCTGCCCGACCTATCTGCTGCTCGGTGACGAGAACGACGGGCCGCGCGGCCGCATCTACCTGGTAAAGCAGCTACTCGAGGGCGCGCCAGTCACCACGAGCACGCAGCTGCACCTGGACCGCTGCCTCACCTGCCGGGCCTGCGAGACGACGTGTCCCTCGGGCGTACGCTACGGGCGGCTCGTCGACATCGGCAGGAAGCTCGTCGACGAGCGCGTGTCGCGCCGGTTCGTTGAAAGGCTGAAGCGCAGGGCGCTCGCCGAAGTCCTGCCGCGGCGTTCGCTTTTCGCGGTTCTGCTCAAGCTCGGCCGGCTGCTGCGACCGTTGCTGCCTGCCGGGCTCGCCGACAAGGTGCCTGCGGCGATACCGGCGCGCGGGAAATGGCCGGAACCGCGCCACCCGCGCAGAATGCTCGTGCTCGCCGGCTGCGTGCAGCCGGCACTCTCGCCCGACATCAATGTCGCGGCGGCCCGCGTTCTCGACCGCTTGGGAATTTCGCTCGTCGAAGCCGGGGGCGCCGGTTGCTGCGGGGCCGTGCGTTACCACCTCAATTTCCAGGAAGAGGGACTTGACGACATGCGCGCGCTCATCGACGCCTGGTGGCCGCATGTGGAGGCCGCCGAAAAGGACGCCGCTCGCGGTATGGAGGACGCCGCTCGCGGCGTGGAGGCCATCGTCACGACCGCCAGCGGTTGCGGCGTCCAGGTGAAGGAGTACGCTCACCTGCTCGCACACGATCCGCGCTACGCAGACAAGGCCGCGAGAGTGAGCGCGCTCGCGCGCGACATCGGCGAAGTGATCGACGCGGAAGCGGATCGACTCGAACCGCTGCTGAAAAAAACCGGCGGCCGCGTGGCTTTCCATCCGCCGTGCACGCTGCAGCACGGGCAAGCGCTTCCCGGCGTGACAGAACGGGTTCTTTCGCGATTGGGGTTCGACTTGACGCCCGTGCCCGACGCGCACTTGTGCTGCGGCTCGGCCGGGACCTATTCGCTTCTGCAGCCGGATCTGTCGGAGCGGCTGAAGCGCAACAAGCTCGCCGCGCTCGCCTCGGGCAGCCCGGCTGAGATCGTCACCGCCAACATCGGATGCCAGACGCACCTCGCCTCCGGCACCGGCGTGCCGGTCAGGCACTGGATCGTGGCGCTCGAGGAGCGGCTGAATTAAGTTCGCGGTCGACAGGAGCATCGATTGGCGCGACAGATAGACAACCTGCCCGAGCGTCCGCCCAACCGCGATATCCGCCAGCTCGCGCGGGTGCTGCGCTTCCTTGCGCCGTACCGCGGGCGGATGGCGGTCGCGGGCGTCGCGCTGGTGGTCGCCGCGGGCTGTGTGCTGGTGCTCGGGCAGGGCCTCAAGCGCGTCATCGACGCCGGCTTCTCCGGGGCAGATGCGGCATCGCTCGACACGGCGCTGTTCGCGCTGCTCGCGATCGTTTGCGTGCTCGCCCTGGCGACCTACACGCGCTTTTATTCCGTTTCGTGGATCGGCGAGCGCGTTTCGGCCGACATCCGGCGCGCGGTGTTCGGGCATCTGCTGGAACTCTCCCCCGGGTTCTTCGAGACCATGCGCACCGGCGAGGCCATCTCGCGGCTCACCAACGACACGGCGCTGCTCGAGATCGTGATCGGGTCTTCGGCTTCGTTCGCGCTGAGGAACACCCTCATCATGCTCGGCGCGCTGGCGATGCTGGTGATCACCAGCCCCAAGCTCACGGCGCTCGTCGTGCTCGGCGTTCCGCTGGTGATCGCGCCCATCCTCCTCTTCGGCCGGCGCGTGAGAAAGCTCTCGCGCGCGAGCCAGGACCGCATCGCCGACGTGAGCACGCATATCGACGAGTCGCTGCACGAAATCCGCACGGTGCAGTCGTACGGCCACGAGAACGAGGACCGGGAGCATTTCGGCGAACGCGTCGAGGAAGCCTTTGCCACCGCGACGCGCCGCATCGGCCAGCGCGCGCTGCTGATCGCGCTGGTGATGCTGTTCGCTTTCGGCGCGGTCGGCGTGATTCTCTGGATCGGCGGCCACGACGTGCTCGCCGGGCGCATCAGCGCCGGCGAACTCTCGGCCTTCGTGTTCTACGCAGTGCTGGTCGCGGGCGCGGTCGGCGCGGTGTCCGAGGTAGTCGGCGACCTGCAGCGCGCGGCGGGCGCGACCGAGCGGCTGATGGAGTTGCTTGCGACCGAGTCCACGATTCGCACACCGGCAAACCCTCAAACTTTGCCCGAGCCTTCGCGCGGCGAGGTGCGCTTCGAGCGCGTCACCTTCCATTACCCGTCGCGGCCGGACACGGCGGCGCTCACCGACTTTTCGATCGACGTCTCGCGCGGCGAGAAAGTCGCGCTGGTCGGGCCATCGGGCGCGGGCAAGTCCACGGTGTTCCAGCTGCTGCTGCGCTACTACGATCCCGACAGTGGAACCATCGCGCTCGACGGCGTGGACGTCAGGAACGCCGATCCACGGGCGGCGCGGCGGCGAATCGCGCTCGTGCCGCAGGACCCGGTGATCTTTGCGGCGAGCGTCGCCGAGAATGTGCGCTACGGCCGGCCCGAGGCGAACGATGCGGAGGTGCACTCGGCGTGCGAGGCGGCTTACGCAACCGAGTTCATCGAGCGCCTGCCCGAGGGCATGAATGCGTTCCTCGGCGAGCGCGGCGTGCGCCTTTCCGGCGGCCAGCGCCAGCGCCTGTCGATCGCCCGCGCGCTGCTCGCCGATCGTGCAGTGCTGCTGCTCGACGAGGCCACCAGCTCGCTCGACGCCGAAAGCGAGCACTACGTGCAGAGGGCGCTCCAGCGTCTCATGCAGGGCCGCACCACGCTGATCGTCGCGCACCGCCTCGCCACGGTGAAGAACGCCGACCGCATCGTCGTCATGGACCAGGGGCGCGTCATCGCCGCGGGGACGCACGCGGAACTAGTGCGCGAGAAGGGGCTGTATGCGCGGCTGGCCGAGCTGCAGTTCCTCGGGGAAATCTCCCCGGTCGCGGCGCAATGAAAGCTCTCGCGATCCTGCTCGCGCTGCTCGCCGCGGCGTCGGCACAAGCCGAGACGCTGCGCGTCGGCTCCAAGCGCTTTACCGAGTCCTACATCCTGGGTGAGGTCTTGAAGCGGCAGGTCGAAGGCACCGCAGCCGTAGAACACCGTCCGGGCCTCGGCAACACCGGCATCGTCTTTGCCGCGCTCAAGGCGGGATCCATCGATCTCTATCCGGAATACACCGGCACGATCGCCAAGGAAATTCTCAAGGTCGAGGGCAATCCCAGCATCCAGGATCTGAACCAGGCCCTCGCTGCCCAGGGTCTCGGCGTCGCGGTGCGCCTGGGCTTCAACAACAGCTACGCGCTCGCCATGCGCGAAGACCGCGCCCGATCGCCCGGCATCCGCACGCTCTCCGATCTCGCCAAGCACTCGGACTTGAAGCTCGGCCTGTCGCAGGAATTCATCGCCCGCGCCGACGGCTGGCCGGGGCTGAAGGCGGCTTACCGCCTGCCGTATGCGACTCCCTCGGGTCTGGACCACGGACTCGCTTACGAGGCCGTCGCAGCGGGGAAGGTCGACGTCATAGACATCTACTCGACCGACGCGAAGATCGAGCGCTACGCCCTGCGCGTGCTCGAGGACGACCGGCGATATTTCCCCAGTTACGAGGCGGTGCTGCTGTATCGCCTGGACGTTCCGCGCAGGTTTCCGCAGGCCTGGCTCGCGCTCGGGAAGCTCGAAGGCCGCATCGACGCGCGGGCAATGATCCGCATGAACGCCGCGGCGGAACTGCAGGGCCGCAGCTTCGCCCAAGCCGCGACGCTGCTCGACGCGCAGGATGCGCCGCAAAACCCGGCGCGGCGGACCTTTCTCGGAACGCTCTTCGGTCCGGATTTCTGGCGCCTCACCGGCGAACACCTGCTCCTCGTGTTCGTTTCGCTCGCGGCGAGCATCGCGGCGGGCGTTCCGCTCGGCGTCGCCGCGGCGAAGCTGCCGCGCACCGCCCAGTGGATTCTCGGCGCGGTAGGGGTGATCCAGACGATCCCGTCCCTCGCGCTGCTCGCGTTTCTCATCGCGCTGGTGGGCACCATAGGTACGCTGCCGGCTTTGATTGCGCTGTTTCTATACGCGCTCCTGCCCATCGTGCGCGGCACGCACACCGGTCTCGCCAGCGTCGCGTGCGGCATGCGCCAGGCTGCGCTCGCGCTCGGTCTTGAGCCGCGCGACCGGCTGCGGCTCATCGAGATCCCGCTCGCGCTGCCTTCGATCCTCGCCGGCGTGAAGACCTCCGCGGTGATCAACGTCGGTACCGCCACAATCGCCGCGTTCATCGGCGCCGGAGGTTACGGAGAGCGCATCGCCTCGGGCCTCGCGCTGAACGACAACGTGACGCTGCTCGCCGGCGCGATACCCGCCGCGGCGCTCGCGCTCCTGATTCAAGGCGCGTTCGAAATTGCCGAGCGTCGCCTTGGGTGGATGGCGAAGGTCGGGAGGGGACGCTGACCCGCGGCCTCATTGCCGGCGAAGGCGGCCGGCGTTGCGATGGTGGACTCTTGGAGGACTACCCATGAACGACTATCTGGAGATTTCCATCCGGCTGCTTGTCGCGCTCCTGTTCGGCGGGCTGGTCGGCCTGGAGCGCAGCTACCACGGCAGGCCAGCGGGGTTTCGAACGCATACTCTCGTTTGCCTGGCGTCCGCGGTGCTGATGCTGGTAACGGTGTACGAAGGCCAGTGGTTCGCAGCCAAGGCACTCGAGCGAGTCACCATCGATCCGACCCGGATGGCTCAGGGAATCATGACCGGGATCGGCTTTCTGGGCGCGGGCGTGATCATGAAGGAAGGCCTGTCGGTCCGCGGCCTGACGACCGCGGGGTCGATCTGGGTCACGGCCGCAATCGGCGTTCTCGTGGGAATCGGTTTCTATTTTCCGGCGGGGCTGGCGACGGCGCTGGCGCTGGGCACTCTGTCCGCGTTCCGCTGGTTCGAGAGCAGGATGCCGTCGCAGCAATACGCCCATCTCCACGTGCGGTTCTCGCGCGAGTCGGCTCTGTCCGTGGCGGAACTCCGCAAGCTGATTCGCGGTCTCGATTTTACGATCGCCAATCTCACCTATCGCCTTACCGACGCGGGCAGGATTTTCGAGTACCGGATGATGATTCGCACATTGGAACCCGATAATCTCGAAAGATTGTCGGATGCGCTCATGCATAGCCCGGCGGCCCTGGAATTCCAGATATCCCCGACGGGGGACTAGTTATCCGACCGCGCCGAGCGTCTTGCCTCCCGCGACCGCCGACTTCGCATCGGCCAGCACGAAAGCCATGACGCAGGGCGCCGTGCCGCGGTTGATCCAGTTGTGCAGGGTGCCGCGCTGTACCAGCACGTCGCCCGCCTTGAGGTGGACTTCGCTGCCCTTCTCCAGCTCCATGTCGATCTCGCCGGAGATCACCACGGCGTAGTCGATCGAATCGGTGCGATGCACGCGTGGCGATACCCCAGGGGAGAACTCGATCACGCGGAACACCGTGCCGCCGGGAAGCGTGGTGGCGACTTTCTTCGTCGAGGCGTCGGCATCGCCGGAATTGTCCGCGGGGATGGTGTCGGTGGTCCAGATCACGGACGCCGAGGCGCCGGGCCGGTTCGACACGATGTTTTTCGTCACTTCGTCGATTTTCACCACGGCGCGTCCGTTACCATCGTGTCCCGTCACTACCCGCCGCACTTTCACAGTCATAGCATCTCCTTCAAACAGTTCCCAGAATTATACGTGGGCAGCGATCGGAAGCGGGGTCGTTGGTCAGAGGTCCGCGCGCTGATGTATCATCTCGCCTGCCTGCGACCGCTGTCGGCCGCGACGGAAAGCTGCAAAGAACAATCCATGAACATCGGCATACCCGCCGAGACCCGCCCCGGCGAGACGCGCGTCGCCGCTACGCCCGAAACCGTCAAGAAGCTCTCGGTCGGCGGTCGCCACGCGATTTTCGTCCAGTCAGGCGCCGGCGTCGCCGCAAGCATTCCGGATTCCGAGTTCCAGGCCGCGGGCGCGAAGATCGTCGCGGGCGCAAAGGAAACGTGCGGCGCGGCCGACATCGTACTCAAGGTGCGCGGTCCGCAGGACGCCGAGGTCGGGCAATTCAAGCGCGGCGCAATTCTCATCGGGCTGCTCAATCCGTATGACCGCGCGACGATGGAATCGTATGCGACCGCGGGGCTCACGTGCTTTGCCATGGAATGGCTGCCGCGCACGACGCGCGCGCAGGCGATGGACGTGCTTTCCTCGCAGGCCAACATCGGCGGCTACAAGGCGGTGATTCTCGCGGCGGCCGAATACGGCCGCTTCATGCCCATGCTGATGACAGCCGCCGGCACGGTGAAGGCGGCGCGCGTGCTCATTCTTGGTGCCGGCGTCGCCGGGCTGCAAGCGATCGCCACCGCGAAGCGCCTCGGCGCAGTGATCGAAGCGTCCGACGTGCGCCCGGCGGTGAAGGAGCAGATCGAGTCGCTGGGCGCGAAATTTCTCGACGTGCCGTATCTCACCGACGAGGAGCGCGAGATCGCGCAAGGGGCGGGCGGCTACGCCCGGTCGATGCCCGCCGACTGGATGCGTAGGCAGGCGGAGCTCGTGCACGAGCGCGCCAAGGCCGCCGACATCGTCATCACTACCGCGCTGATTCCCGGGCGCCCGGCGCCGGTGCTGCTGAAGGAAGACACGGTCCGCGCGATGAAGCCGGGCTCGGTGATCGTCGACATGGCGGTCGAGCAGGGCGGAAATTGCCCCTTGACCGAGCGCGACAAGATCGTCGTCAAGCATGGCGTGACGCTCATCGGCATCTCCAACCTGCCGGCGCTGGTGGCGGCGGATGCGAGCGCGCTCTACGCGAGGAACCTGCTCAACTTCCTCAACCTGCTCGTCGATCCGAAAAGCGGAGAACTCAAGCTCGACCGCGGGGACGAGATCATCGCTGGGAGCCTGGTATGCATCAACGGCGAAGTCGTCAAGAAAGCCTGAACCCATGACCGGAACCGTCGACCCGACCGTCATCAACCTGGTGGTGTTCGTGCTGGCGGTGTTCGTCGGCTACCACGTGATCTGGAACGTGACCCCGGCGCTGCACACGCCGCTGATGAGCGTCACCAACGCCATCTCGAGCGTGATTATCGTCGGCGCGATCCTCGCCGCCGGGCCTTACGACACGGACTTCGGCGCGATCCTCGGGGCAGTCGCCGTCGGTCTCGCGGCGGTCAACGTGTTCGGCGGGTTCCTGGTGACGCAGCGCATGCTCGAGATGTTCAGGAAAAAGGCACCCAAAGCGGCAACTGCGGCTGAGAAGGAAAAGGCATGAGCGCAAACCAGGTTGCGCTCTGGTACCTCGCCGCCAGCATTCTCTTCATCCTTGCGCTGAAGGGGCTCTCCTCGCCCGTGTCGGCGCGCCGCGGCAATCTCTTCGGCATGATCGGCATGGCGATCGCCGTGCTGGTCACGCTGGCGGTCACGAAGAAGGTCACGTACATCCTGTTGGCGGCGGTGGTCGGCGCCACCGTCGGCGCCTTAGTCGCGCGGCGCGTGCAGATGACGCAGATGCCGGAGCTCGTCGCGGCGATGCACTCGCTGGTGGGCATGGCGGCGGTGCTGATCGCCGCCTCCGTGGTCAACAATCCGGTAGCCTTCGGCATGGCCGATCCGATGCCGCGGGGCAACCGCCTCGAGCTCTTCATCGGCAGCTTCGTCGGCGCCGTCACGTTCTCGGGCAGCGTCATCGCCTTCGGCAAGCTGGCGGGACTGGGGAAGAAGTTCCGCCTCTTCTCCAGCGCGCCCGTGGCGTTCAGGGGCCAGCACATAGTGAATCTGGTGCTCGCGTTGGCGATGATCGGCTTTGGCTTCGCGTTCTTTCTCGCCGAAGACAAGGCCTGGCCGGCGTTCCTCGTCATGCTCGGCATTGCGTTCGCGCTCGGCGTGCTCATCATCATCCCGATCGGCGGGGCCGACATGCCGGTGGTGATCTCGATGCTGAACAGCTACTCGGGTTGGGCGGCAGCGGGCATCGGCTTCTCGCTGAACAATTCGATGCTGATCGTCGCCGGGTCGCTCGTCGGTTCTTCCGGCGCGATCTTGAGCTACATCATGTGCAAGGCGATGAACCGCTCCTTCTTCAGCGTAATCCTCGGCGGATTCGGCGCGGCAGAGGGCGCGGTCGCCGCCGGCGGCGGCGAGAAGACGGTGCGCTCGGGTTCGGCCGAGGACGCGGCGTTCCTGCTCGCGAACGCGGAGTCGGTGGTCATCGTGCCGGGCTACGGCCTTGCGGTGGCGCGCGCCCAGCACGCCGTGAAGGAGATGGCGCAGAAGCTCATCGCCAAGGGCGTCAATGTCCGCTACGCCATTCACCCGGTGGCCGGGCGCATGCCGGGACACATGAACGTGCTGCTCGCCGAGGCCGAGGTGCCGTACGAGCAGGTGGTCGAGATGGAGGACATCAACAGCGATTTCGGCACCACCGACGTGGTGCTCGTACTCGGCGCGAACGACGTGGTCAACCCGCTCGCGCACGAGAAGGGCAGCCCCATCTACGGCATGCCGATCATCGAGGCGCACAAAGCGCGCACCGTGCTCGTCAACAAGCGCTCGATGGCGGCGGGGTACGCGGGCCTCGACAACCCGCTCTTCTACCTGGACAAGACGATGATGGTGTTCGGCGACGCGAAGAAGGTCGTCGAGGACCTGGTGAAGGCGCTCGATTGATGGGTAGTCGCGAAAACATTCTTGCCCGGATCCGCAAGGCCCAGGGCCGCGGCGGCGTGCGGCCTTCGCAGGCCGAGCTGGAGGCCGTCGAAACCTACGTGCGCGCGCATCCGCGCGGGACGCTGCCGCAGGTGGAGCCTGAGCTCGTCGCGAGATTTCGCGCGCGAGCGGAGGCGATGCAGAGCACCACCGAAGAGATCGCGGCAAAGGCGGAAGCTCCCGACGCGATCGCGCGCTACCTGAGGTCGAGCGGCCTGCCGCTTTTGGGTTGCGTCTGGCCGCAGCTCTCCGGTCTGGATTGGAAGGGCTCGGGACTCGCGCTCGAACCACGCGAAGCGACCGGCAGCGACGCCGTCGGCGTGACCGGCGCGTTCGTCGCGATCGCCGAGACGGGGACTCTGGTGTTTGCCTCCGGCCCAGACACGCCGTCCACGGTCAGCCTGCTTCCGGAAACTCACGTTGCCGTGCTCGAAGCGCGTCGCGTCGTCGCGCACATGGAAGACGCCTGGGCCCTGCTGCGCGCGGAGTTCGGGCAGCTGCCGCGCGCGATCAACTTCGTATCGGGGCCTTCGCGTACCGCGGATATCGACCAGACGATTGTCCTTGGCGCGCACGGGCCTTATCGAGTCCACATCATCTTGATTCGGGGGTAGACTTAGGAACTTCCGAGTGGCTCCCGCTGCCCGCTATCCGCAGCTGGCCCTTCTCTAGGTGAAATGCCGGCACTATCGCCCCGCCGGCTAGAACAACCGCATCCGCTGCATCGCTGGAACTGATTTGTCCGGGAGCATCGCGCATGCCGGATCTATTCTTCTTGCCCGCAGCACCGCTGCCGCCGAACCAGATCATCTGGTTCGGCGTGTTGCTGCTCGCCGGGGTGATCGGAGGCGAGGTCGCCAGGCGCGTGCTGTTCTTGCCGCGCATCACCGGCTACGCCGCTGCCGGCCTCGCCCTCGGGCCGGAAGGCTTTGCGCTCATAGACAAGACGCTGCTGCACGAGCTGCGCGCCTTTGCCGACATCTCGATCGGAATCATCCTGTTCGAGTTGGGGCACCGCATCGACCTGAGGTGGCTGAAACGCTCGCCGCGCCTCGTGCTCACCTCACTCGCCGAATGCGCCCTGGGCGCAGGTCTCGTCTATTTCACGCTGCGCTACTTCTTTGCTCTGGATATCCTGCATGCTTCCGTCGCCGCGGCGATCGCCGTCGCGACGTCGCCGGCAGTAGTGATGCGCATCACCGCCGATCTCGGTGCAGAAGGCCAGGTGACCGAGCGCGCCCTGCTGCTCACGGCGCTCAACTGCAGCATCGCCGTCCTCGCGTTGACCGCGCTGATCCCCTGGCTATATCTCGAATACCGCGGCGGCTGGCGGACGATTCTGCTGCACCCGATGTATCTGCTCGCAGGCTCGTTCGCCCTGGGGCTGGCGGCAAGCGCGGCGACCCTTGCGTTGCTCAGATGGCTCGGCAAGCGCGAAGAGATGCAGGTGGCGCTGTTGATCGCCTTGATCCTTGCGACAATCGGCGCGGCGATCGCACTGAAACTTTCGGTACTGCTCGCCTTGCTCGCCTACGGCGCCCTCGTTCGCAACCTGGACAGGCATTACCGCCTCGCCGCACCCGACTTCGGCCTGACCGGGCAGATATTCTTCCTGATTCTTTTCGTTCTGGCCGGCGCGAGTCTCGACCTGCACGCAGCTTGGACCGGCATCGTGATCGGCGCCTCGCTTGCGGCCGTGCGCTTCGCGGGCAAGGCGGTAGGTATCCTCGCCTTCGTTCCGGGCGGTGGCATGCGGGTGCGCCAGGGATTGCTGCTTGCACTGGCGTTGACGCCCATGTCCGGACTCGCGGTCATCATGCTCCAGGACACGCAGTCGATGTTTCCGGAGTTCGGCCGCACGCTGACGAGCGTGGTGCTGCCGGCGGTCGTGCTGCTGGAGATCGCCGGGCCGGTCCTGACCCAGCTCGCGCTCAAGTTCGCCGGGGAAGCGCGGCCAGAGCCGGCGGCGAAAGGCTGACTCCATGGGCGAGCTTCCGTTCAAGCCCTCGCGGCCGCTCACGCTGGGCATCGAACTCGAATTGCAGATCGTCAACACCCGCGACTACAACCTCACGCGCGGCGCATCCGATCTCCTCGGAGCGCTGGCGAGAAGGGGAAGCCCGGGAGACATCAAGCCCGAGATCACCGAAAGCATGATTGAGATGAGTTCGTCAGTACAGACGAGCCATGCGGGTCTCCTCGCCGAGCTCCGCGCGATGCGCGAAGCCATCACTATCGGGGCGCGCAAACTCAATCTCGGCATCGCGGGCGGAGGCGCGCACCCGTTCCAAAAGTGGAACGATCGCCGCATATACGATACCGAACGCTTCAAACACCTCGCGAGTCGCTACGGATATCTCGCGAAGCAGTTCACCGTCTTTGGTCAGCACATTCACGTCGGCTGCGCCGACGGCGACGAGGCCGTGTATCTCGCGCACATGCTCTCGCGCTACGTGCCGCACTTCATCGCCCTGTCCGCTTCCTCGCCCTTCCACCAGGGTGAGGATACGTCTTTCGACTCCTCGCGCCTTTCGGCGGTCAGCGCCTTTCCGCTGAGCGGCACCATGCCGCTGGCGCGCAGCTGGCAGGAATTCGAAAGCTATTTCTCGAAGATGCAGCGATTCGGCGTCGTCCAGAGCATGAAGGACTTCTACTGGGACATTCGCCCGAAGCCCGAGTACGGCACTGTCGAGATCAGGGTGTGCGACACGCCGCTGTCGATCGATCGCGCTGCCGCCCTCGCAGCTTATGCGCAGTCGCTCGCGCGCTATCTGAGGCTCGAGCGTCCCCGGGCCGTGTGCGACGATCTCTATCTCATCTATAACACCAATCGCTTCCAGGCTTGCCGCTACGGTCTGGGCGCGGAGCTGATCGACCCCTTCGACGGTAGCCGCACAAGACTCTATCAGGACCTCGTCGCGACCTTCCCGCGTGTGGCGGCGCACGCCGAGGATCTGGGCTGCCGCCCGCTGGTGCAGGCGCTGCTGATGGGCGCGCAGGGCTCCGGCAACGACGCGTGGCGGCTGCGCGCGAGGTTCAAGGAAACGCAGTCGTTCGCCGACGTGGTGCGCTGGCAGTGCGAGCAGTGGATGCAGCCGCCCTGACGAGCTCGTCGGCCTTCTGCCGGCGGCGCCGATGTTACAATCGCCGCCTTCCCGAGGGAGGAGCAATGCGGAATTCGTGCGCGCAGATCGCGGGCGCGGTCGCGCTGGCAATGCCGTGCTCGGCCTGGCCGCCGACGCGCCCGCGCTCGCCGGCATCCCGGTCGATTTCATCCTCTTCGCGCTGACGCTCCTCGGGGTGGCGCTGTTCCACCACCACACGCTCAGGGTCGGTCTGACCGGCCTTACGGTCATCACTGTGTACAAGCTCGCCTACACCGGGTTCAAGACCGGCAGCGGCGTTCCGGGACTCCTCGCGCATCTGCACCACGAGTGGGTGATCCTCGCCAATCTCCTTTGCCTGCTGCTCGGATTTGCCCTGCTGTCACGCCACTTCGAGAAGACGCGCGTGCCCGCAGTGCTGCCGCGTTTCCTGCCGCACGACTGGAAGGGCTGCTTCGCGCTGCTCATCATCGTGTTCGTGCTGTCTTCGTTCCTCGACAACATTGCCGCGGCGCTGATCGGCGGCGCGATGGCGCATACGCTGTTCCGCGCCAAGGTGCACATCGGCTACCTCGCCGCGATCGTCGCCGCGTCGAACGCGGGTGGATCGGGCAGCGTGGTCGGCGATACCACTACGACCATGATGTGGATCGACGGGGTGAATCCGCTCGACGTGTTCGAAGCCTACGTCGCGGCAACGGTGGCGCTGGTCGTGTGCGGTATTCCGGCGGCGTTGCAACAGCAGCGCTATTCGCCGATCCTGCGCCACGAGCACGAGCACATTCATCTCGACTGGACCCGGCTGGGAATTGTTTTCTTCATTCTGATAACCGCGATCGTGACCAACGTGGTAATGAACGTGAAGTTTCCGGAGATCTCGGACCATTTTCCGTTCATCGGTGCATCGGTCGTCATCGCGCTCCTGCTCACGGTTCCCCTGCGCCGGCCCGACTGGGAAGTGCTGCCGGAGAGCCTCAAGGGCAGCGTGTTCCTGCTGTCGCTGGTGCTCTCGGCGACGATGATGCCGGTGGAAAAGCTTCCCGCCGCATCGTGGCATACCGCCATGGGGCTGGGTTTCGTCTCCGCGGTGTTCGACAACATTCCGCTCACCGCGCTCGCGCTCAAACAGGGCGGCTACGACTGGGGTTACCTCGCCTACGCCGTGGGCTTCGGCGGTTCGATGATCTGGTTCGGCTCCAGTGCCGGCGTCGCCCTGTCGAACATGTATCCCGAGGCGAAATCGGTGGGGCGCTGGCTGTTTCACGGCTGGCACGTGGCGCTCGCCTACGTCCTTGGATTCTTCACGCTGCTCCTCGTCCTGGGATGGCAACCGAACCCGCCGCACAAGGCGGGCACGACCCCCGGCAATCCGTCTGCGGCGGCGGCCCCGGTGGGGCCGGGAAGATAGGTGGAGTAGCTCGCCGATGCAGGTTTCACAATGCGGAAGCCCGCGGGACTCGGCTTGATTTCAGGCCGGTATAGGCATAGGATTCGCGGGCTTTGGCGTCCGAACAAGAGGAGGGCCGGCAGAGGGAAAGCCGGAACTCACGCGCCATCCGTTTGTTCCCCGGCGATCTTCGGGGCCCAACGCCGAGACTGAATTCAATCGCCTTTCCATAGGAGGATCTGATGAGCAACGAGCAATTCAAGAAACCGGAGGCCGGCGCGCGCCGCAAGTTCCTGACCGGTGCAGCTGCCGCGACTGCAGGCGCAGCCACGCTGGGATTCCCAATGATCGCGAAGGCCCAGGGCCCGATCAGCATGCGCTGGCAGAGCACCTGGCCGACCAAGGACATCTTCCACGAGTACGCGCTCGACTTCGCCAAGAAGGTCAACGATATGACCGGCGGCGACTTGAGGATCGAAGTGCTGCCGGCGGGTTCGGTGGTGCCGGCCTTCGGCCTGCTCGACGCGGTGTCGAAAGGTACGCTCGACGGCGGTCACGGCGTGCTCGTCTACCATTACGGCAAGCAGAACGCGCTGGCGCTGTGGGGATCGAGTCCGTGCTTCGGTATGGATGCCAACCAGGTGCTCTCCTGGCACAAGTACGGCGGCGGCAAGGAACTCCTCAAGAAGGTCTACGACTCCATCGGCGCGAACGTCGTGTCGTTCCCGTACGGGCCGATGTGGACGCAGCCGCTCGGCTGGTTCAAGAAGCCGATGACCAAGCCCGACGACTTCAAGGGCCTCAAGTACCGAACCGTGGGCATTTCAATTGACCTGTTCCAGGGCCTGGGCGCGGCGGTAAACGCGCTGCCCGGCGGCGAGATCGTGCCGGCGATGGATCGAGGCCTGCTCGATGCAGCGGAGTTCAACAACGCGAGTTCCGACCGCCTGCTCGGCTTCCCCGACGTGTCCAAGGTGTACATGCTGCAAAGCTACCACCAGAGCGGCGAGCAGTTCGAGATCACGTTCAACAAGACCAAGTTCGATGCGCTGCCGGCCAGGATGAAGACGATCATCGAGAATGCCGTGGAGGCCGCGTCGCAGGACCTGCAGTGGAAATCGATCGACCGCTACTCGAAGGACTACATCGAGATGCAGACCAAGCAGAACGTGAAGGTGTACATTACTCCGCCGTCGATACTGCAAAGGCAGCTCGAGATCTTCGACGCGGTCATGGCGAAGTATTCTGCGACGAACCCGCTGTTCAAGGAGGTCCTCGAATCTCAGAGGGCATTCGCCCAGCGCACGGTGAAGTGGAGTCTCGACACCATAGTCAGTCCGCGCATGGCCTATAATTATTACTTCGGCAAGAAGCCGGCCTCCGGAGCGGCCAAGAAGAAGGCCTGAACGCAAGCGAAAAGTCAGGAATCACAGAACACCATCCGGTAAAATCACCGGGTGGTGTTCTTTTTTGTGGGGGTGGTGATTTGCCGCCCTGGGGAGAGACAGCATGCAGAAACTGCTTCTTTTCGTTGACAAGGTGAGCACCTGGGTCGGGCACGCGTTTTCCTGGCTCATCGTGGGGCTTACCTTGCTCATCTCCTGGGAAGTATTCTCGCGTTACGCGCTCGACACCCCGCATGCGTGGGCTTTCGACGCGATGATCCAGATGTACGGGACCCTCTTCATGATGGCCGGCGCCTACACGCTGGCCAAGAACGGCCATGTGCGCGGGGACGTCGTCTACGGCTTCTTCACGCCGCGGGCGCAGGCCAGTCTCGATCTTACCCTCTATATAGTGTTCTTCATTCCCGGTGTCATCGCGCTCGTCTGGGCCGGCTACACCTATGCCGCAGAGTCGTGGGCGATCCGGGAGAGTTCGAACATCACCTCCGGGGGGCCGGCGTACTACCCGTTCAAGACCGTCATCCCGGTCGCGGGGGCGTTCGTGCTCGTGCAGGGCGTCGTCGAAATCATCCGCTGCGCGATCTGCATCAGGCAGGGCGAGTGGCCGTCGCGCGAGGAGGACGTTCAGGAAGTGGATGTCGACAAGTTGAAGGAGATGGTCCACGTCAAAGACGAGGACATCCAGAAGCTTGACCAGTTTGTCGTGCGCCAGGAGGCCGGCAAATGAAGATGCGCAAGGAACTGTGGTTCGGCTTCTCGCTGATGGCGGCCATCATCATCCCGCTGCTCGTGCTCATGCCCTGGAGCAACCTCACGAACGGGCACCTCGGCCTGATGATGCTCGCCCTGATCTGCGTGGGCATCATGCTCGGCTTTCCCACGGCCTTCACGCTGATGGGGATGGGCGTGTTCTTCGCCTGGCTTTCCTACCGCAGCGTGGATCCGACGACCGCCGGACAAAAGGTGCTCGACCTCTTCGTGCAGCGCACCTACGGCGTGATGTCGAACGACGTGCTGATCGCGATTCCGCTGTTCCTGTTCATGGGCTA
>JBGQFD010000064.1:0-20708 GCA_041496705.1 Gammaproteobacteria bacterium
ACCGGCAGCTGCGAGCTGCCCGCGGGCACCGAGATGGTGATGCCCGGGGACAACATCAAGATGGTGGTGACCCTGATTGCGCCCATCGCGATGGAGCAGGGCCTGAGATTTGCCATCCGCGAGGGCGGCAAGACCGTCGGCGCCGGCGTCGTCGCGAAAGTGATCGAGTAAGGGATAGCGGCCGTCGTATGACTGCCCAAGATTTGGAGAGCACGAGAGGACGTGTCCTCTCGTATTGTGAGAGACAGGCACAGGCCAATAGCTCAACTGGCAGAGCGTCGGTCTCCAAAACCGAAGGTTGGGGGTTCGATTCCCTCTTGGCCTGCCAATAACGGCGATTAATGGATGGCGGACAAAGTCAAAGTGTCGTTCGCGGTGGTGCTGCTCCTCTCGGGCATCGCCGGCTTCTACGTCCTCTCGGACAGCGCGATGGTCCTGCGCGTGGCGAGCGTGCTCGGCGGGATCGCCGCAGGGATCGCCGTCGCCTGGAGCAGCGCGCCCGGCAGGGAATTCCTGCTGTTCGCCCAGGAGTCCGTCACCGAGACCAAGAAGGTCGTATGGCCGACGCGCAAGGAATCGTTTCAGACCGCAGGGGCCGTGTTCGCTTTCGTGGTGGCGATGGCGGTGTTCCTGTGGATCACAGACAAAGGCCTCGAATATCTCATGTACGACCTGCTCCTCGGATGGAAGAAGTAGCGATGACGATGCGCTGGTATGTTGTGCACGCCTACTCGGGTTTCGAGAAATCCGTGCAGCGAACGCTGCTGGACCGCATCCAACGCGCCGGTATGCAGGAGAAGTTCGGCAAGATCCTGGTGCCGACCGAGGAAGTGGTGGAGATGAAAGGCGGGCAAAAGAACATCTCGGAGAGGAAATTCTTTCCGGGGTACGTGCTGGTCGAGATGGACATGACCGACGAAGCCTGGCACCTGGTGAAGAACACGCCCAAGGTGACAGGGTTCGTCGGCGGGGCCCACGGCAGGAAGCCGCCGCCCATCAGCGAGAAGGAAGTGAAGAACATCCTTCAGCAGATGCAGGAAGGGGTGGAGAAGCCCAAGCCCAAGGTGCTCTTCGAGACCGGCGAAGCCGTGCGCGTGAAGGAAGGCCCGTTCACTGACTTTCACGGCACCGTCGAGGACGTCAACTACGACAAGTCGAAGCTGCGCGTCTCTGTGACCATCTTCGGGCGCGCCACACCGGTGGAACTGGAGTTCGGGCAGGTCGAAAAGGCGTAACAACCGGGGAGGACGCGGAACGCGTCCGTTCGCACCCATCAGGAGAAGAGCATGGCAAAGAAGATCGTCGGGTTCATCAAGCTGCAGGTGCCGGCGGGCAAGGCCAATCCCAGCCCGCCCATTGGTCCTGCGCTGGGCCAGCGCGGCCTGAACATCATGGAATTCTGCAAGGCGTTCAACGCGCAGACGCAGAAGGTGGAGCCCGGCCTGATGCTTCCGGTCGTGATCACCGCGTTTCAGGACAAGAGCTTCAGTTTCATCATCAAGACTCCGCCCGCCACAGTGCTGATCAAGAAAGCGGCCGGAATCGACTCGGGCAGCAAGACGCCGCACACCGACAAGGTCGGCAAGATCACGCGCGCCCAGGCCGAAGAGATCGCCAGAGCCAAGATGCCGGACCTGACCGCCGCGGACCTCGATGCGGCCGTGCGCACCATTGCGGGCAGCGCGCGTTCGATGGGCGTGACGGTGGAGGGGGTGAAATGAACAAGCCGCCGAAACGCAAGCAAGCTTGGGCGAAGCTGCGCGAGCACAACAAGACCTACCCGCTGCTCGATGCGCTGCAGATCATGAAGCAGGCGGCGACGGCCAAGTTCGACGAAGCCGTCGACGTCGCGATCAACCTCGGCATCGACACGAAGAAATCCGACCAGACGGTGCGCGGCTCGGTGGTGTTGCCCGCTGGAACCGGGAAGAAGGTGCGCATCGCGGTGTTTGCGCAAGGAGACAAAGCCAAGGCGGCCAAGGAGGCGGGGGCGGATATCGTCGGCATGGAAGACCTTGCCGAGAGCGTCAAGGCCGGAAAAATCGAGTTCGACGTCGTCATAGCGAGCCCTGACACGATGCGCGTGGTGGGTCAGCTCGGCCAGATACTCGGTCCGCGCGGGCTCATGCCCAATCCGAAAGTAGGAACGGTGACCGCGGACGTGGCTGCCGCGGTAAAGAATGCCCGCGCCGGGCAGGTGCAATACCGCGCCGACAAGTCCGGTATCGTCCAGTGCTCCATCGGGCGAGCCTCCTTCACGCAGGAGCAGCTTCGCGACAACCTGACGGCACTGGTCGACGCGGTCAACAAGTCAAAGCCTTCGAACGTGAAAGGGATCTACCTGCGCAAGGTTTCGGTGTCTTCGACGATGGGACCGGGAGTACGCGTGGATCCGGCGAGCTTTGGCGGCGGAGGAGCCGCGCAGCATTGAAACGAGTGGCAGATGCCCGGCGGAGTGCCGGGTGCAGAGAACTTTGGGCCGTCGCGCGGCCGGTACGGCGTGCGACGGGTTATCAAAGACCGTAGGAACCGACAGGTTTAATCGGCAGGAAAGAAGCAATCCTTCCGTCCTACGCAGATGGCGAACCCCAGATACAGGATTAGTCCTGAATGCAAGGTCGCCGTGGGTGCCGCAGCTCTTTTGGCATGCGGCTTTGACAAATGGAGGTAGACCTTGAGTCTCGATCTTGAAAAGAAGAAGGCGGTAGTCGCCGAAATCTCCGCGCAAGTCGCGAAGGCGAAGGCGATCGTCGTCGCAGAGTACCGTGGTCTGGAAGTAGGGCGCATGACCGAATTGCGAGCGAAAGCGCGCAAGGCGGGCGTGTACCTGCGCGTCCTCAAGAACACTCTGGTGCGCCGCGCCGTGGAAGGCACGCCGTTCGCAGGGCTGTCCCAGCACATCAGGGGACCGCTCGTGTACGGCATCTCGCCCGATCCGGTGGCGCCCGCCAAGGTGCTCGACGAGTTCGCCAAGGCCAACGAGAAGCTCGTGATCCGCGCCGGCGCCATGCCGAATGCGGTGATTTCCGCCAAGGAAGTCACTGCGCTCGCGAGGATGCCGTCGCGCGAAGAGCTGCTCGCGATGCTTTTGGGCACGATGCAGGCTCCGATCGCCCAGTTTGTCCGTACGCTCAACGAGGTGCCGGCGCGCTTTGTGCGCACCCTCGCGGCGATTCGCGACAGGCAGCAGGCGGCCGGCGCTCAATAGGCCGTACTTCCGTACCGGCACGAACACTGATTCAGGAGAAAATGAAATGGCTGTAGCAAAGGCAGAAATTCTGGACGCAATTTCCCACATGACGGTGCTGGAGCTTTCCACGCTCATCAAGGATCTCGAGGAGAAGTTCGGCGTGTCCGCGGCGGCGCCGGCGATGGCCGTAGCCGCTCCTGCGGGCGGTGGGGCACCTGCCGCGGCGGCGGCGGAAAAGACCGAATTCACGGTCATGCTCACCGCCATCGGCGAGAACAAGGTGAACGTGATCAAGGCCGTGCGTGAGGTTACCAGCCTGGGCCTGAAGGAGGCCAAGGACCTGGTCGACGGCGCGCCCAAGCCGGTGAAGGAAGGCATTTCCAAGGCGGATGCAGAGGCGATCGCGAAGAAGCTGACCGACGCCGGCGGCAAGGCCGAAATCAAGTAGCGCGCAGGACGCCGGCGCCCGCTCCACTCGAGCGGGCGCCGGGATGTTTTGAACGCAGTCTGAGAGTGCAGACGAGAGGGCCCGGAACTTCGCGGTTCCCACCCTGTCACCTGTCCTCTGGCATCGACACGGAGCATCCATGACCACCGCCGTACAATATTCATCGACCGAAAAAAAGCGCATTCGCAAGAGTTTCGCCAAGCGCGCGAGCGTGCTCAATGTGCCGTTTCTCCTGGCGACCCAGCTGGAGTCGTACACCGCCTTCCTGCAGTCCGCGGTCTCGCCCGAGAGGCGCAAGAGCGACGGCCTGCAGGCGGCTTTTGCCTCTATCTTCCCGATCTCGAGCCACTCCGGCAACGCGCGGCTCGAGTTCGTGAGCTACCAGCTGGGCGAGCCGCCATTCGACGTGAAGGAGTGCCAGCAGCGCGGCCTGACCTTCGCCAGCCCGCTGCGCGCCAAGGTGCGGCTGACCATCATGGACAAGGAGGCGCCCAAGCCCACCGTCAAGGAGGTGAAGGAGCAGGAGGTGTACATGGGCGAGATCCCGCTCATGACCACCACGGGCTCGTTCGTGATCAACGGCACCGAGCGAGTCATCGTCAGCCAGCTGCACCGCTCGCCCGGGGTGTTCTTCGAGCACGATCGCGGCAAGACGCACTCCTCCGGCAAGCTGCTGTTCTCGGCGCGTATCATTCCCTACCGTGGCTCGTGGCTCGACTTCGAGTACGATCCAAAGGACTACCTGTACTTCCGTGTCGACCGTCGCCGCAAGATGCCGGTGACGATTCTGCTCAAGGCCATCGGCATGACCCCGGAGCAGGTTCTCGCGGCGTTCTACGAATTCGACACGTTTCAGCTCTCGAAGAGCGGCAACCAGTTCGAGCTGGTGCCCGAGCGGCTGCGCGGCGAAATGGCGCGTTTCGATTTCGTCGACAAGGCGGGCAAGGTGGTCGTGCAGAAGGACAAGCGCATCACCGTAAAGCACATCCGCGACATGGAAGCGGCGGGAATGAAGCGCATCGCGGTGCCCGACGAGTTCGTCGTCGGTCGCGCGCTCGCGCACAACGTCGTCAACAAGGAAACCGGCGAGATCCTCGCCAACGCCAACGACGAGATCACCGACACCTTGCTGGCCACGCTCCACGAAGCCGGGGCCGAGTCGATCAAGACCATCTATACCAACGACCTCGACCAGGGCGGCTACATCTCGCAGACGCTCAGGATCGACGAAACCGCCGACCAGACCGCGGCGCGGGTGGCCATCTACCGGATGATGCGCCCCGGCGAGCCGCCTACCGAAGACGCCGTCGAGACCCTGTTCAAGGGCCTGTTCTACTCGCCGGAGCGTTACGACCTTTCGGCGGTCGGCCGGATGAAATTCAATCGCCGCGCGTATCCCGAGAAGATCGACGAGAAGGCGCCGGGATGGCTGCGCAGGTTCTACGCCCGAATCGGGTCGCAAAGTGCGGAAGGGTCGGGAACCCTGTCTAACGACGACATCCTCGCCGTGGTGGGAATCCTGGTCGAGCTGCGCAACGGTCGCGGCGAGATCGACGACATCGATCACCTCGGCAACCGCCGCGTGCGCTCGGTGGGCGAACTTGCCGAAAACCAGTTTCGCGCGGGCCTGGTGCGCGTCGAGCGGGCTGTGAAGGAGCGGCTGTCGCAGGCGGAATCCGAGAACCTGATGCCGCACGACCTGATCAACGCCAAGCCGATCTCCGCTGCGATCAAGGAATTCTTCGGCTCCTCGCAGCTCTCGCAGTTCATGGACCAGACCAATCCGCTGTCCGAGATTACCCACAAGCGGCGCGTATCGGCGCTCGGACCAGGCGGGCTGACGCGCGAGCGGGCCGGCTTCGAAGTGCGCGACGTGCACCCGACGCACTACGGGCGGGTGTGCCCAATCGAGACTCCGGAGGGGCCGAACATCGGCCTCATCAATTCGCTCGCGCTCTTTGCCCGCACCAACAGGTACGGGTTCCTTGAGACACCTTACCGGAAAGTGGTGAACGGCAAGGTCACGAACGAGATCGACTTTCTCTCGGCGATCGAGGAAGGCAACTTCGTCATCGCGCAGGCGAACGCGCAGATCGACAAGAACGGCAGGCTTGTAGACGGCCTGGTGTCCTGCCGATTCAAGAACGAATTCACGCTCGCGACCGCGGACCGCGTCCAGTACATGGACGTGGCGCCCGCGCAGATCGTGTCGGTGGCCGCGTCCCTCATTCCGTTCCTCGAGCACGACGACGCCAACCGTGCGCTCATGGGGTCCAACATGCAGCGCCAGGCGGTGCCCTGCCTGCGCCCCGAAAAGGCCCTGGTGGGTACCGGCATCGAGCGCACCGTGGCAGTGGACTCGGGTACCGCCGTTCAGGCGCTGCGCGGCGGCCTGGTCGACTACGTCGACGCGAGTCGCATCGTGGTGCGAGTCAACGACGCTGAAACCGTTTCCGGCGACGTTGGCGTGGACATCTACAACCTGATGAAGTACACGCGCTCCAACCAGAACACCAACATCAACCAGACACCGCTGGTGAAGCCCGGTGAGCGCATCGCCAAGGGCGACGTTGTCGCCGACGGAGCCTCCACCGACATGGGGGAGCTTGCCCTCGGCCAGAACATGCTGGTCGCGTTCATGCCCTGGAACGGTTTCAATTTCGAGGACTCGATCCTGATCTCCGAGCGCGTGGTTGCGGACGATCGTTACACCTCGATCCATATCGAGGAACTGACGGTGGTGGCGCGCGACACCAAGCTCGGGCCCGAGGAAATCACGCGCGATATCTCGAACCTGTCTGAGGCGCAACTCTCCAGGCTTGACGAGTCCGGTATCGTATACATCGGTGCCGAAGTCGAGGCGGGCGACGTGCTGGTCGGCAAGGTCACGCCGAAAGGCGAGACGCAGCTCACGCCGGAGGAGAAGTTGCTTCGCGCGATCTTCGGCGAGAAGGCTTCAGACGTGAAGGACACGAGCCTGCGAGTCCCTTCGGGGATTTCCGGAACGGTCATCGACGTGCAGGTGTTTACCCGCGAGGGCATCGAGCGCGACAGGCGCGCCCAGCAGATAATCGACGAGGAACTGAAGCGCTACAAGAAAGACCTCTTCGATCAGATGCGCATCGTCGAGACCGATGCGTTCGAGCGCATCGAGCGCCTGCTGACAGGGAAGACCGCCAACAAGGGGCCGAAGAAGCTCGCCAAGGGGACCAAGATCACCAAGTCGTACCTGGAGACCGTCGAACGGCACGACTGGTTCGAGATCAGCCTTGTCAGCGACGAATCGGCGCAGCAGCTCGAAAGCCTGAAAGAGAGCCTGGCGCAGACGCAGGTGCGATTCGACGCCGCATTCGAGGCGAAGAAGAAGAAGCTCACCCAGGGCGACGAACTGCCCCCGGGCGTGCAGAAGATGGTGAAGGTCTACGTGGCCGTGAAGCGGCGCCTGCAGCCCGGTGACAAGATGGCGGGACGCCACGGCAACAAGGGCGTTATTTCCAAGATCGTCCCGGTGGAGGACATGCCTTACGCCGCCGATGGCACGCCCGTCGACGTGGTGCTCAATCCGCTCGGAGTGCCTTCGCGCATGAACGTCGGGCAGATTCTCGAGACGCACCTGGGCTGGGCAGCGAAAGGCCTGGGGCTGAAGATCGGGGAGATGCTCAAAGCGGGCGCCAAGGCGGCCGAGATGCGCAAGTTTCTCAACCGCATCTACAACCACAGCGGTAAACAAGAAGACCTGACCGGATTCACCGACGACGAGATCCTCGGGCTCGGCCACAACCTTCGCGAAGGCGTGCCTTTCGCCACCCCGGTGTTCGACGGAGCCTCCGAGGACGAAATCAAGGACATGCTCGAAGTCGCGGGACTGCCGCGCTCGGGGCAGTTGACCCTGCACGACGGTCGCACCGGGGAGCCGTTCGACCGGCAGGTCACCGTCGGCTTCATGCACATGCTCAAGCTGCACCACCTGGTCGACGACAAGATGCATGCGCGCTCGACCGGACCGTACAGCTTGGTCACGCAGCAACCCCTCGGCGGCAAGGCGCAGTTCGGCGGGCAGCGCTTCGGCGAAATGGAGGTCTGGGCGCTGGAGGCCTACGGCGCGGCGTACACGCTGCAGGAGATGCTCACGGTCAAGTCCGACGACATCAACGGCCGCACCAAGGTCTACGAGAACATCGTCAAGGGCGACCACAAGATCGACGCCGGCATGCCGGAGTCCTTCAACGTGCTGGTGAAGGAGATCAGGTCGCTGGGCATCGACATCGATCTGGAGCGGTTCTAGGCAAGGCATTTTCGACACCCGGCGCGGGCGCGCCGTGTGCCGGGTAAAAGTATCGTTCGAGGAGCATTAGATGAAAGCACTGCTCGATTTGTTCAAGCAGGTCACTCAGGAAGAAGAGTTCGATGCGATCAAGATCGGCATCGCCTCGCCGGAGAAGATCCGCTCGTGGTCGTATGGCGAGGTGAAGAAACCCGAAACCATCAACTACCGTACTTTCAAGCCGGAACGGGACGGGCTTTTCTGCGCCAAGATCTTCGGGCCGATCAAGGACTACGAGTGCCTGTGCGGCAAATACAAGCGCCTCAAGCATCGCGGCGTGATCTGCGAAAAGTGCGGCGTCGAAGTGACGCTCGCCAAGGTGCGCCGCGAGCGCATGGGCCACATCGAGCTCGCCAGCCCCGTCGCTCACATCTGGTTCCTGAAAAGCCTGCCGTCACGCCTCGGCCTCGTGCTCGACATGACGCTGCGCGACATCGAGCGCGTGCTGTACTTTGAAGCCTATGTAGTCACCGACGCCGGCATGGTCAATGACGAGAAGATCAAGCGGGCGAAGCTCCTCTCCGAGGAGGACTACCTCGCCAAGATCGAGGAGCACGGCGACGACTTCCAGGCGGTAATGGGTGCCGAAGGCATTCGCGAACTCCTGCGCGCCCTCGACCTGAACCGGGAGATCGAAACCCTGCGAAAGGACCTCGAGACCACCGGGTCCGACACCAAGATCAAGAAGTACGCCAAGCGCCTCAAGGTCCTGGAGGGTTTCCAGAAGTCCGGCATCAAGCCCGACTGGATGGTCATGGAGGTGCTCCCGGTGCTGCCGCCGGAATTGCGCCCGCTGGTGCCGCTCGACGGCGGGCGTTTCGCGACTTCCGACCTGAACGACCTCTACCGCCGCGTCATCAACCGCAACAATCGCCTGAAGCGACTGCTCGAGTTAAAGGCGCCGGAGATCATCGTCCGGAACGAGAAGCGCATGCTGCAGGAGGCGGTCGATTCGCTCCTCGACAACGGCCGTCGCGGCAAGGCCATGACCGGCGCCAACAAGCGTCCGCTCAAGTCGCTCGCCGACATGATCAAGGGCAAGGGCGGACGCTTCCGCCAGAACCTGCTGGGGAAGCGCGTCGACTATTCGGGGCGCTCGGTGATCGTGGTCGGCCCGCAGCTGAAGCTGCACCAGTGCGGCCTGCCGAAGAAAATGGCGCTGGAACTGTTCAAACCCTTCATCTTCCACAAGCTGGAGATGCAGGGCATCGCGACCACCATCAAGGCCGCAAAGCGCGAGGTCGAGGCGGAAACAGCGGTGGTGTGGGATATCCTCGAAGAAGTGATCCGCGAGCACCCGATCATGCTCAACCGCGCCCCGACGCTTCACCGTTTGGGTATTCAGGCGTTTGAGCCGGTCCTGATCGAGGGCAAGGCGATCCAGCTTCATCCGCTGGTGTGCGCCGCGTTCAACGCCGACTTCGACGGCGACCAGATGGCCGTGCACGTGCCGTTGTCGCTCGAAGCGCAGATGGAAGCGCGCACGCTGATGCTCGCCTCCAACAACATCCTGTCGCCCGCGAACGGCGACCCGATCATCGTGCCCTCGCAGGACATCGTGCTGGGTCTCTACTACGCGACGCGCGAGCGCATCAACGCCAGGGGCGAGGCGATGGCCTTCGCCGACGTCACCGAGGTGGCGCGCGCCTACGACTGCGGCCAGGTGGAGTTGCACGCCGGGATCACGGTGCGCATCCGCGAGGCCGAATTCGGCCCGGACGGGGAAAAGATCGAGAAGCTCGTGCGCCACAAGACGACCGTCGGCCGCGCGCTGCTGTCGGAAATCCTTCCAGTCGGCTTGCCGTTCGAACTCATCAACAAGGCCCTCAAGAAGAAGGAGATCTCCCGGCTCATCAACGCCTGCTTCCGTCGTTGCGGTTTGCGCGAGACGGTGATTTTCGCCGACAAGCTGATGCAGGCGGGCTTCACCTTCGCCACTCGCGCCGGCATCTCGATCTGTGTCGATGACATGCTGGTGCCGACGCAGAAACACGACCTCATCGCCGCGGCCGAGGGCGAAGTGAAGGAAATCGAATCCCAGTACACCTCGGGGCTGGTCACCGTCGGTGAACGCTACAACAAGGTGGTCGACATCTGGGGCCGCGCCGGCGATCAGGTCGGCAAGGCGATGATGGACCAGCTCTCTTCGGAGGACGTCACCGACCGCAAGGGCCAGCGCGTCCGCCAGGAGTCGTTCAACTCGATCTACATGATGGCCGATTCTGGAGCGCGGGGTTCCGCAGCGCAGATCCGGCAGCTTGCCGGGATGCGTGGCCTGATGGCCAAGCCGGACGGCTCGATCATCGAGACGCCGATCACCGCGAATTTCCGCGAAGGCCTGAACGTTCTGCAGTACTTCATCTCCACGCACGGAGCGCGCAAGGGTCTGGCCGACACGGCGCTGAAAACCGCCAACTCGGGATACCTCACCCGGCGCCTGGTCGACGTTACCCAGGACCTGGTGGTCACCGAAGATGATTGCGGAACGACAAACGGCGTCGTCATGAAGGCGCTCGTCGAAGGCGGCGAAGTGGTCGAGGCGCTGCGCGAGCGCATCCTGGGCCGGGTCACCGCGTCCGACGTATTGCATCCGGAAACTCAGGAAGCGCTGTACAACGCGGGCACCTTGCTCAACGAAGACGAGGTCGAGACGATCGAGGCGCTGGGCGTGGACGAAGTGCGCGTGCGTACGCCGCTCACCTGCGACACGCGCTTCGGCCTGTGCGCCAAGTGCTACGGGCGCGATCTCGCGCGCGGCTCTCTGGTAAACGTCGGCGAGGCGATCGGCGTGATCGCGGCGCAGTCGATCGGCGAGCCCGGGACACAGCTGACGATGCGCACCTTCCACATCGGCGGGGCGGCCTCCCGCGCCGCCGTGGCGAGCCAGGTCGACGCCAAATCGAACGGCACAGTGCGCTTCACACCGCAGATCCGCTACGTGACCAATCCGAAGGGAGAGAAAGTAGTCATTTCCCGCACCGGTGAAGTGCTGGTCACCGACGACAATGGCCGCGAGCGCGAGCGCCACAAGATACCCTATGGAGCGACGCTGCTCGCCGCCGACAGCAAGCGCGTCAAGGCAGGGCAGTTGCTCGCCACCTGGGACCCGCATACCCGACCCATCATCACCGAGCACGGCGGGATCGTACGCTTCGAGCACATCGAGGAAGGCGTGACCGTCGCCAAGCAGATCGACGAGGTCACGGGCCTCTCCACTCTGGTGGTCATCGATCCCAAGCGCCGCGCCGCGGCCGGCAGGGGTCTGCGTCCGCAGGTGAAGCTCCTGAACGAGGCTGGCGAGGAGATCCGCATCGCCGGTACCGATCACCCCATCACGATCACCTTCCAGGTCGGCTCGCTCATCACCGTGCGGGACGGCCAGAACGCGCAAGTGGGCGAAGTGCTCGCGCGCATTCCGCAGGAAACTTCCAAGACGCGAGACATCACCGGCGGCCTGCCGCGCGTGGCGGAGCTCTTCGAAGCGCGCTCGCCAAAAGACGCCGGCTTGCTCGCCGAGATCACCGGCACGGTGTCGTTCGGAAAGGACACCAAGGGCAAACAGCGCCTGGTGATCACAGATCTCGAAAACGTTTCTCACGAGTACCTGATCCCGAAGGAAAAGCACGTGATGGCGCACGACGGGCAGGTCGTCAACAAGGGCGAATCCATCGTCGACGGGCCGGTCGATCCCCACGACATCCTGCGCCTGCAGGGCGTGGAGGCGCTGGCGCGCTACATCACAGACGAGGTGCAGGACGTGTACCGCCTGCAGGGCGTGCGGATCAACGACAAGCACATCGAAGTGATCGTGCGGCAGATGTTGCGCCGGGTGCAGGTCGAGGATCCAGGCGACACGCGGTTCATCCAGGGTGAGCAAGTGGAGCGCGCGGACGTGCTGGATGAAAACGAGAAGGTGCAGGCCGAGGACAAGAAGCCGGCGACTTTCAGCTACATGCTGCTCGGCATCACCAAGGCATCGCTGTCGACCGATTCGTTCATTTCCGCCGCCTCGTTCCAGGAGACCACGCGCGTGCTTACCGAGGCCGCCATCATGGGCAAGAAGGACGATCTGCGCGGGCTGAAGGAAAACGTCATCGTCGGCCGGCTCATCCCGGCGGGCACGGGCATGGCGTACCACAACGCCCGCAAGAACCTGCCCCCGGCGCAGTTGTTCGAGGAAGGCACGCCGGCCGCCGAAGCGGAGGCGGCCGCGGCGGCAGCAGCGGCCGCGGCCGCAGCACAACCGGCGGGCGCCTAAGGCTTTTCGGGCGGTCCGGAAGAGGGCGCCGCCGTGGGACTTCTGCGCGCACTCGGGCTCGCCTGCCTGGGCCTTGTCCTCGCCCAGGGATTCGTGCGCGCTCAGGAAGCGTATCCCGCCCGGCCGATCCGCTTCATCCTGCCGTTTCCCCCTGGTGGCGGCACGGACATCCTCGGCCGCATCATTTCCGAGCGATTGTCGGCGAGCCTGGGTCAGCCCGTGGTGATCGAGAATCGCGGCGGAGCCGGCGGCAACGTCGGCGCCGAAGCCGCCGCCAAGTCCGCTCCCGACGGTTACACCATCGTTCTGGTGGCGCCTTCGCTTGCGATCAGCCCGAGTCTTTACTCCAAGCTCAACTACGACCCGGTGAAGGATTTTGCGCCGGTGAGCCTCGTCGCGACCGTGCCCAACGTCATGATCACGCATCCGTCGGTTCCGGCCCGGACTCTTGCGGAATTCATCGCTCTCGCAAAAACGAAACCCGGCCGAATGAACTTCGGCTCGGGGGGAAACGGCACCTCCAATCACCTCGCGGGCGAACTCTTCAACATCGTCGCCGGCGTGAAGCTGGTGCACGTTCCCTACAAGGGCGTGAATCTTGCCATGAACGATGTATTGAGCGGCGAGGTTCAGCTGGTCGTGATCGGCGTTCCCGCCGCCTCACCGCATATCAAGGCGGGAAAGCTTCGCGCGCTCGCGCTCATCGCGCCGCGGCGCTCGCCTGCGATTCCCGAAGTGCCGACGGTGGCCGAGGCGGGCCTGCCTGGTTTCGAAGTCACGACCTGGTACGGGGTCCTCGCGCCCGCGGGTACGCCGAGGCCGATCGTCACGCGTCTCAACGCGGAGCTCGTGAGAATCATGCACGCGCCGGAGCTGAAGGAGCGGCTTGCCGCGTTGGCGACCGATCCGGCGACCGGTACTCCGGAGGAGTTCGCGGACTACATCAAGCGGGAAATCGAAAAGTGGGGCGAGGTCGTCCGCCAAGCCGGGTTGAAGGCGGACTGAATCTCAAGTCGTCCGTCGCGTGGCGGGCTGCCTAATGCTGTGAGATCTCGATGCGCTCGCGCAGGAGGGCGGCGAACTGATCGCTCGGAATGGGTTTGCTGAAAAAGAAGCCCTGTATTTCGTCGCAGGCGTGGTCGTGAAGGAAGGTCTGCTGTTCCAGGGTTTCGACGCCTTCGGCGACGACGGTGAGCTTCAGGCTCTTGCCCATGGCGATGATCGCCTCGGTGATCGCCCTGTCCTCGGGGTCCTGGGGAATGTCGTGGATGAAGGAGCGGTCCACCTTGAGCGTGTCGATCGGAAAGCGCTTGAGGTGCGAGAGCGAAGAGTAACCGACCCCAAAGTCGTCGATGGCGAGCCGCACCCCCATCTTCTTGATGGCGGCGAGAATCTTACTGGCGCGCTCGGTGTTCTGGATCACCATGCTCTCGGTCAGTTCCAACTCGAGCAATTCCGGTCGCAACCCGGTTCTTTCCAGCGCCGCCGCGATGTCCTCCAGGAGGTTCACGTCGGCGAACTGGCGCGCCGACAAGTTGACCGCAATGCACAAAGGCGGCAGGCCCTCCCGCTGCCAGGCGACGTTCTGCGCGCAGGCGGTGTTCAGCACCCATTTTCCGATCGGCACGATGAGTCCGGTTTCCTCGGCGAGCGGGATGAACTGCATGGGCGGCACCATGCCGAGGTCGGGATGCTGCCAGCGCAGCAGCGCCTCTACGCCCGTGATCCTGTCCGTGTGAAGATCGAGCTTGGCCTGGTAGTGGAGGAAAAACTCGTTGCGCTCGAGGCCGCGGCGCAGGCTCGTCTCCAGCGCCATCCGCTCGAAGGTGTGGACGTTGGCTTCCTCGGAGTAGAACTTGTAGGTATTCTTGCCGTCCTCCTTCGCCCGATACATGGCGATATCGGCGTTCTTCATCAAGGCCTTCTCGTCCTGCGCATCCGTCGGATACATGCAGATGCCGATACTCGCCGTCACCCGGCATTCCTGGCCTTGCATGGCCAGCGGCTCCGCGAGCGCGGCGAGGATCTTGCGTGCGACCGCGTCGACCTGTTTTGCTTCGCTCACCTCCTGGACCAGCACCACGAACTCGTCGCCGCCGAGGCGGGCGACGACGTCGCTCGAACGCACCGTCTCGGAAAGACGCGTCCCCATTTCCTTGAGCAGCTTGTCCCCCGCGTCGTGGCCCATGGTGTCGTTGATGATCTTGAAACGGTCCAGGTCGATGAAGAGCACTGCGAAACCGCGTTCATAGCGGTGCGCGTTATGGATCGCGAGGTTCAGCATCTCGCTGAACAGGGCCCGGTTCGGCAGCGAGGTCAGCGCGTCGTGGTTGGCGAGGAACTGGATGTGCTCCTCGTCCTTCTTGCGCTCGGAGATTTCCTTGCCGACGCCGCGATAGCCTTTGAAGGCGCCTGACGAGTCGAATATGGGCTCGCCGCTGACGGCGATCCAGACTGTCTTGCCGGATTCGTCCGGCCTGGACAGTTCCAGGTCACGGAACGGCTGGTGCGCCTCCAAAATCGCGATATGCTTTGCCCAATCATCCGCGGACATGTTGGTGTAGTTGTGTTCCCAGCGTTTCTTGCCGATCGTAGTGACGCTGCGCTCGTTGAACCTCGCGGAGTTGGCCCCAGACATCGACGTGAAGCGAAACTGCTCGTCTTGCTCCCAGTACATGTCGGACGAAAGCCCGGTCAGGCTGCGGAAGCGCTCCTCGCTCTCGCGCAGTACATCCTCGCCCTGCTTGCGTTTCAGGAACTGGCCGATCTGGCTGCCGATCACGCGTATCGCCTGCAGCAGCCGGCCCTCCGGTTCGCGGATCTGACGGCTGTTGAAAGCGAGCATCCCGATCGTTCTGCCTTCGGCCACGATCGGAAAGAAAAATCCGCCGCGTATGCCGAGACCAATCGGAAGCGCACGGGCGTCCTGGGTGACGTCAGCGACCCACAGCGGCTGTCCCGATTGCCACACCTGGCCCATCAATCCGGCGCCGGGCTGGTAGACAAATTCGCGTGCCTGCTCTATAAACTGCTGGATCGCGGGTTCCGGCACGCCCCAAGCCTCCTCGAAGCGCAGCATGTTGGCCTTCTCGTCCACGCGATAGTATCGGCCGCATTCCCAGGCCTCGGTTTCGCATACGGCGCGGATCACCGCCTTGAGCGCCACCGCAGCGCTATCCGCCCCGGCCAGGGAACGCGTCACGGTGTGCTCCAGTGCCCGCAGTTGCTCTGCACGCTTGCGCTCGGTGATGTCCCGCACCATGATGACGACGGTCTCCACGCTGCCATCCCCGCGACGCACGCATCTGACCTCCATCGTGGTGTCGACGATCCCGCCGTCCTTGCGCAAAAAGCGCTTGTCAAACTGGAATGAATCGAACTCGCCCGCGGTCAGGCGCTGGAACAGCGCCAGGTTGGCGGGGAGATCGTCGGGGTGGGTGGTTTCCGTCCAGGCCAGCTCAAGCAACTCCTCGCGCGGGTAGCCCAGCATCTCGCACATGTAATCGTTTACCTGCAACCAGCGTTTGCTGCCGGGCGAGGTGACGGCCAGCCCGACGAAGGGCAGTTCATAGAACAGCGTGAGCAGCCGGTCTTTTTCCGCGGACTGCGCGATCAGCGCAACCTGCTCCCGTTGCGCCTCCTCGGCGGCAAGGCGCTCGCGGATGTCCCGCGCGATCGAAACAATGACGTGCCCCGTCCCGGAGCGCACCGCACGCGGGTACGCCTCGATCGGAAGCAGCGATCCATCCTTGCGGCGGTAGTCGCCTCTCACCGTCGGCGCGCTCAGCTCACCGGCGATCATCCGCTCGTAAAGCCGGGTGAGCTCCCCCCGGGTCGTCGAGAAGATGTCGGGCGGCCCCATCGTGAGCAGCTCCTTCCGGCTGTAGCCGAGAGCCCGGCAGGCCGCGTCGTTGACGTCGACATAGCGGATGCTGACGGGGTCGATGAGAAGCATGAAATCGGCAGAGGCGTCCATCGCGGCGCGAAACCGGCGCTGCTCTTCTTCCGAGCGCTTGCGCTCCAAAAACTGGCCGATCTGACTGCCGATCGCGAGTATCGCCTTCAGCAATCGCTCGTCCGGTTCGCGGACTTGACGGCTGTTGAATGCGAGCACGCCGATCGTCTTTCCTTCCGATATGACCGGAAAGACGAATCCGCCGCGTATGCCGACATCGACTGCAAAAGCCGTCTGCAGCACGCGAGCATCCTTGGTGACATCGGCGACCCACAGCGGCTGTCCCGATTGCCATACTTGGCCTATCAATCCGACACCCGGCCGGTAGACAATTTCGCGCGACAGCTGGCCAGACCGCTGGATATATTGCTGGATCGCGGGTTCCTCCACGCCCCAGGACTCGCCCAGGCGCAGCGCGCCGGCCTCCTCGTCCACGCGCAAGTATCGGCCGCACTCCCAGATCTCTGTTTCGCATATGGCACGAATCACCGCCGTCATCGCCGCCGTGACGTTCTCGGCTGCGGCGATGTGGCGTGCCACCGAGTGCTCGAGGCTCTGCAACTGCTCCGCGCGCTTGCGCTCGGTGATGTCCTTGGCAATACCTCGGTAGCCGGCGAAGCGGCCGGAGGCGTCCAACACCGGCACGCCGCTGGCGCTGATGTAGCGCGCGAGGCCGTCCGGGCCCACGCGCTCGTACTCGTGGTCGAAGAACGGCTCTCGCGCGTCCAGCTTCGCCTGCACGGCGGCCCGCTCGTCGGGTTCGAAGCGGGCGCCGGGAATCTCCCAGCGCGTCCTGCCGATCAGGGAGGCGGACTCGAATCCGGCTTCGCCGAAGGTCTTTCCCGAGAACAGCGTGAAGCGCAGGTTCTTGTCCTGCTCCCAGTACCAGTCGGAGGAAAGCTGGAGAACGCTTTTCAGGCGCTCCTCGCTCGGATCCTTCGGCTGCCTCGGATTCTTCCGGGCTGCCATAGCGTACCTTTCAGGGCCGTCGGACAATAGGTGTGGCGCAACAATATATGCCCGCCGAAAATGGCTCGCGGTCTAGAGCCTCGTGGAGGGCAACACAAGGGTCGGGTCGCCAAGATGTTGCACCACGCGCCCCATGATGAGCTTGTCTGGTATCGGGCAAGCTGTATGTGCGCTGCCGCGCATAAGGCCTCGGCTCGGCATCGCAAGGGTGCGCTCTTTCCGTCTCGGCAGATCGGTCTGCCACCCCGGGGTCACTTCCGTGCGCGCTGGCGCTCAGCGAAGACATCTGCACGGGCTGCTGGACGCGCGCGCAGGTACTGCGGCGGGATGCTCGGCGTGGCGCCTAGTTCCAGCGCAGCATGCCACGCCCAGCGGGGATTCCACAGAAACCCGCGGGCGAGAGCGACCATGTCGGCCTTGCCTTCAGCGATGATTTTTTCCGCCTGCCTCGGTTCGGTGATCAGGCCGATTGCGATCGTGGCAATGCCCACGTCCCTGCGAATGCGCTCGGCAAAGGGCACTTGGTAACCGGGTGCGGCGGCGATGACCTGGCTCTTCATCAGGCCGCCGCTGGAGGCGTCGATCCAATCGCAGCCGAGGTTCTTCAGTTCGCGGGCGAAGGCGACGGTCTGCTCGATATCCCAGCCGCCTTCCACCCAATCGGTACACGAAACACGAACTCCGAGCGGCTTATGCTCGGGCCACGCCGCGCGCACTGCAGCGAAGACTTCAAGCGGGAAGCGCATCCGGTTGTCGAGCGTCCCGCCGTACTCGTCGTCGCGCCGGTTGGAGAGCGGCGACAGGAATTCATGCATCAGGTAGCCGTGCGCCGAATGCAATTCGATGGCATCGAAACCGAGTCGCTCGGCCCTGCGCGCGGAGTCTGCGAATCTCGCGACGAGCGCCGTGATCTCGGCGTGGGAGAGGGCTCGCGGCACCAGCTCGCCGTCGCCCATCGGGATCGCCGAAGGGGCGACCGGCTGCCATCCCCCTTCTTTCGGCAGCAGGGTTTTTCTAGCGTCCCAGGGCGCGGCAGTGGATGCCTTTCTGCCTGCGTGCGCAAGCTGGATGGCGAGTTTCGCCTGCCCATGGCCGCGGCATTGGGCGACGACGCGACCGAGCGCCGTCTCATTCGCGTCGGAGTACAGCCCGGAACAGCTCGGCGTGATGCGGCCGATGGGCTCGACATCGGTCATCTCGAAGCACAGCAGCGCCGCCCCTGAATTGGCGAGCATACCCAGGTGCGCAAGATGCCAGTCGGTCATGCATCCGTCGACGGCGGAGTACTGACACATGGGCGACACCATGATGCGGTTCTCGAGCGCGAGATCGCGCAGTTTGATGGGCTGAAACAGCGTGCTGGTCATCGCAGGATCCGTCAAAGAAGGCCGCAAAGAAGTGCCCAATGCTACCCGGAATCGCCAGGCAAGATCGGTCAGCGGCGGGACCCTAGAGCGCATTCCTTTCAGTCAGGAACTCAATGGCTCAGTTGACGCGCGACCCGAGGGAGGAGGTGATGGATAAGGTGTTGACCATTGGCCTCTTTTCCCGCTAAAATCCCCGGTTCTTTGAACTGCGCGGGGCGGCCGTGTCACGTAGACGGGCCGTCCCGGTTTTTTTGGCACACAAACTACAATGCCCACTGTCAACCAGCTAGTCCGCAACGCCCGGGTGCGCACGCCTGCGAAGAGCAAGGTGCCGGCCCTCGGCGGCTCACCACAGAAGCGCGGCGTATGTACGCGCGTCTACACGACGACGCCGAAGAAGCCGAACTCCGCGCTGCGCAAGGTCGCCAAGGTGCGCCTCACCAACGGATTCGAGGTGATCAGCTACATCGGCGGCGAAGGCCACAATCTGCAGGAACACTCGGTGGTGCTGATCCGCGGCGGCCGCGTGAAGGATCTGCCCGGGGTGCGCTACCACATCGTTCGCGGCAGCCTCGATACCCAGGGCGTCAAGGATCGCAAACAGGGCCGCTCCAAGTACGGCGCCAAGAAGCCCAAAGCCGCCTAAGCTCGACAAGGTCCCCTATGCCGCGACGCAGAGAAGTTCCCAAGCGCGAGATTCTCCCGGATCCCAAGTTCGGCAATGCCGACGTTGCCAAGTTCGTGAACGTTCTCATGACGCGGGGCAAGAAGTCGATCGCCGAGCATATCGTTTATCACGCGTTCGACACGATCAAATCGAAATCCGGCAAGGACCCTCTCGAGGTGTTCAGCCAGGCGTTGCAGAACGTCAAGCCGATGGTCGAGGTGAAGAGCCGACGCGTCGGCGGTGCGAATTACCAGGTGCCGGTCGAAGTGCGCCCGGTGCGCCGCGCCGCGCTGTCGATGCGCTGGATCCGCGAGGCCGCGCAGAAGCGCGGCGAGAAGTCCATGGACGCTCGCCTCGCCGGCGAGCTCATGGAAGCTGCAGAAGGCCGCGGCGGCGCGATGAAGAAGCGCGAGGAAGTACACCGGATGGCCGAGGCGAACAAAGCGTTCGCCCATTACCGGTTCTAGGAATCCAGGTGCTGCTCGTGGCCCGCAAGACCCCCATAGACCGCTACCGCAACATCGGCATCAGCGCGCATATCGATGCCGGCAAGACCACGACCACGGAGCGCATTCTTTTTTACACCGGCGTTTCGCACAAGATGGGCGAAGTGCACGACGGCGCCACCGTGATGGACTGGATGGAGCAGGAGCGCGAGCGCGGCATCACCATTACGTCGGCGGCGACGACCTGCTTCTGGAAGGGGATGGACGGCAATTTCCCCGAACACCGGATCAACATCATCGATACGCCCGGCCACGTCGATTTCACCATCGAAGTGGAGCGCTCGATGCGCGTGCTCGACGGCGCGTGCATGGTGTACGACGCGGTGGCCGGCGTGCAGCCGCAATCGGAGACCGTGTGGCGCCAGGCGAACAAGTACGGCGTGCCGCGGCTCGCGTTCATCAACAAGATGGACCGCCAGGGCGCCGATTTCTTCAAGTCGTACGTGCACATCAAGACCCGCCTGAAGGGCAATCCCGTTCCCATCCAGATTCCGATCGGGGCCGAGGAGAAGTTCGAAGGCGTCGTCGACCTGGTGCGCATGAAGGCTATCTACTGGGACGACTCCACCCAGGGCATGAAATTCGAAATCCGCGATGTTCCCGCCGGGCTGATCGAGCAGGCGAAAGAATGGCGGGAAAAGATGGTCGAACAGGCCGCCGAGGCCAGCGACGATCTCATGCACAAGTACCTCGAGGGCCACAATCTCTCGAACGAAGACGTCAAGAAGGGGCTGCGCATCCGCACCATCAAGAACGAAATCGTGCCGATGCTGTGCGGCTCCGCATTCAAGAACAAGGGCGTGCAGGCGATGCTCGACGCGGTGGTCGACTATCTCCCGGCGCCGGTCGACATTCCGCCGGTCAAGGGCCAGGACGACGACGGCAAGCCCGACACGCGCAAGCCGGGCGACGAGGAGCCGTTCTCGGCGCTCGCGTTCAAGATCATGACCGGCCCCTATGTCGGCCAGCTTACGTTCTTCCGGGTCTACTCCGGCGTGCTCAACTCTGGCGACACGGTCTATAC
>JBGQFD010000065.1:0-20073 GCA_041496705.1 Gammaproteobacteria bacterium
AATCTCCAACGAAGAGACCAAGCGCCAGGCGTCAGTGGGCATCCAGACGATCCGTTTCGACCCCGAGACGTCGAGGCAGTATGTTGCCCGTGCCACCGAGGTGGGCTGGGCATCGATCATCAAGTCGAGCCCGCAGTACGGCCCGCAGCTGCGCAAGGTGCTGGCGAAGTAAGGCATGGGCCGGCTCGAGGCGGCGTACGGCAAGCTGCTGGCGGCGCTGGCCCTCGTTGCCTGCGCGCTGGTCTTCGGCATGACGCTGATGATCTGCGCCGACGTGCTGCTGCGCAACGTACGTATCATCCCGGGAGTCGCCGGGCTGGAGTGGAGCAACGAGATCTCGGAGGCGATGCTCTACCTCGTCACCATGCTCACGGCACCCTGGCTGTTGCGCCGCGGGCAGCACATCCGGGTGGACATCGTCCTGCGCGCCGTGCCGAAGCAGCTCGGCTGGATCTTCGAGTGGGTGGTGGACGCCCTGGGCCTCGTCTGCTGCCTTACGATTGCCTACTACGGCGCTCGCGCCGCGTTCGCCAGCTTCAAGGCGGGCTCGGTGTCCATCAAGACGCTGGTGACGCCGGAGTGGTGGCTGCTCAGCGCTCTGCCGGTCGCTTTCCTCGCGCTGTCTCTCGAGATGCTCTTCCGCATGCGGCGCCTCGCCCTGGGCGAGCGCGCGCCGCGCGACGACGCGGTCTCGACCGGCTAGCGCGCCATGTCATGGGATGCGGCGGCATGGCTGATGCTCGGCGGGTCCACCGTCCTGCTGTTCCTCGGCCTGCCGGTGGCGTTCTCATTCCTGGTGATCAACCTGGTGGGAGCGTGGCTGTTTCTCGGCGGCGAGGCCGGGCTGACGCAGCTCGCGCGCAACAGCGTCGGCTCGGTGGCGAGCTTCTCGCTCACGCCGATCCCCCTGTTCATCCTCATGGGCGAGGTGCTGTTCCATACCGGCCTGGCGGTGAAAGTGATCGACGGCGTCGAGCGCCTGATCCGGCAGGTGCCGGGCCGGCTCGCCGTGGTCGCCGTCGTGGCGGGCACGGTGTTCTCGGCCATCTCCGGCTCGACCATCGCCACCACGGCGATGCTCGGCAGCCTGATGCTGCCGGTGATGCTCTCGCGCGGCTATCACCCCACCATGGCCACCGGCCCGCTTATGGCGATTGGCGCAGTGGACATGCTGATTCCGCCTTCTGCGCTGACGGTGCTGCTGGGGAGCCTTTCGGGAATCTCGATATCGAAACTGCTGATTGGCGGGATCGTCCCGGGTCTGGTGCTCAGCCTCGCCTTCGTCGTCTACATCATCGCGCGGGTCAAGATGAATCCCTCGCTCGCACCGCAGACCGAATTCAGGGAATACCACGGCTGGGAAAAGTTTCGCCCGTTTCTCCAGTACGTAGTGCCGCTCGTATCGATCTTCGTCGTGGTGGTCGCCTCGATGTCGGCCGGCTGGGCGACGCCCACCGAGTCGGCTGCGATCGGCGCCCTATTCACCATCGTGCTGGCCGCCCTGTACCGCGCGATCACCCTGGCAAACCTGCTGCAGGCGCTGCGCGGCACCGCGGGAATCTCCGGGATGATCCTCTTCATCATCGTCGGCGCGATGACCTTCTCGCAGATTCTCTCTTTCTCCGGCGCGAGCAACGGCCTGGTTGAGGTCATCGCGAAGCTCGGCCTTTCGCCGATGGCGCTGATCGCGGCGATGATGCTCATGCTGATCTTCCTGGGGCTGTTCGTCGAGCAGGTGAGCATGATGCTGATCACGCTCCCCATCTTCATGCCCTTGGTGCAGAAGCTCGGCGTGGACCTGGTGTGGTTCGGGGTGATGTTCCTCATCTGCATGCAGTTGGGCCTCCTGCTGCCGCCCCACGGCCTGCTGCTCATGACTATGAAGGGCGTGTCGCCCCCGCAGGTCACCATGGCGCACATCTTCCGCGCCGTGATTCCCTATATCATGATGAGCTTGGTCGTGCTGGCGCTGGTGTTCTTCGTGCCCGCGGTGGCGATATGGCTGCCTCGGGCGCTTTTCTAGGCACGTAACGCGAGGATGGAACGCTCGTTCAAGAAGGAAGTCGGGCTGCTCAGGCTGGGCGCGGGGCAGGCCTTCCACGGCGAGGGCATTCTCGCGGTGACCAAGGCCTTGCTGCAGTCCGGGGTTTCCTATGTGGGCGGCTACCAGGGCGCGCCCGTGTCGCACATGATGGACGTCCTCAACGACGCCCGCGACATCCTGCAGGACCTCGGCATCCACGTCGAGACCAACGCCTCCGAAGCCGGCGCCGCGGCCATGCTGGGCGCCTCGATCAACTATCCGATCCGCGGGGCGGTCACCTGGAAATCGACGGTCGGCACCAACGTCGCATCAGACGCGCTGTCGAACCTTTCCTCGGCCGGCGTGCGCGGCGGTGTGCTCATCGTCATTGGCGAGGACTACGGCGAGGGGGCTTCGATCATCCAGGAGCGCAGCCACGCCTTCGCCACGAAATCGCAAATATGGCTGCTCGATCCGCGCCCGAACCTGCCGACCATCGTCCGGATGGTCGAAAAGGGCTTCGAGTTGTCGGAAGCCACGAACACGCCGGTGATGCTCGAGCTGCGCATCCGCGCCTGCCACGTGCACGGTTCCTTCGAGACGAAGAACAATCGCGCAGGACAATTTTCGCGCAATAACGCCATCGAGAATCCTGATTTCGATTTCGCGCGCATTTCCCTGCCGCCCGCGACCTACTCGCAGGAGAAACACAAGGTTGACGTACGCTGGCCAGCGGCGCAGAAATTCATCCGCGAGAACCGGCTCAACGAGGTCTTCGAGGGATCGATTGATGAATTGGGCATCATTTGTCAAGGCGGTATGTACAACGCCACGGTGCGCACGCTGCAGCAGCTCGGTCTTGCCGATACCTTCGGTGATTCGAAGATTCCGATTTATGTGCTTAACGTCACTTATCCTCTGATTCCAGAGGAAGTTTCGGCGTTCTGCGCCGGCAAACGCGCGGTGCTGATGGTCGAGGAAGGCCAGCCCGCCTACCTCGAGGACGCCCTGCGCGCGATCCTGCACCGCGCCGCTGAGCAGCCTAGTCTGCGTGAGATCAGCCAGACGAAAGTGCACGGCAAGGACTTCCTGCCGATGGCGGGCGAATATACCGGCGAGGTCGTCCTCGGCGGCATGGCGAAATGGATCGAAGCAATGCCGCAGCGAGAAATCGATCGTGCGGTCATGCAACGCGCGGTCGAATCCCTGGCGGCGGTCAAACGCCGCGCCGCCGAGCTGCTCGGTGCGCCGCTGCCGGCGCGACCGCCCGGTTTCTGCATCGGCTGTCCCGAGCGCCCGGTGTTCTCGGCGATGAAGCTGCTCGAGCGCGAGAGCGGCGCCTTTCACGTGTCGGGGGATATCGGCTGCCACACTTTTTCGACGCTGCCGCCTTTCAACATCGGAAATACCGTGCTCGGCTATGGCCTGGGGCTCGCCTCCAACTCGGGCATCGCGCCGATGTTCGGCAATCGCACCGTCACCATCATGGGCGACGGCGGTTTCTGGCACAACGGCCTTACTTCGGGAATCGCCAACGCGGTGTTCAACAAGTCCGACGGCATCCTGGTGATCATGAAGAACGGCTACACCTCGGCCACCGGAACCCAGGCCATCCCCTCTTCGCTGCATCAGGCCGAGTGGAGGTCCGGCGACATGAGCATCGAGCGCGCGCTCAAAGGCATCGGCGTCCAATGGATCAAGCCGGTGTATACGTACCGCGTCAGCGAGATGATGAAGACGCTTCGCGAGGCGATGCAATCCGCGTACTCGGGACTGAAGGTCATCATCGCCGATGCCGAATGCCAGCTCGAGCGACAGCGGCGGCTACGCCCGCAGGTCACCGAGCGCCTTGCCCGCGGCGCTCGTGTGCTGCGCACCCGCTTCGGCGTAGATGAGGATGTCTGCTCCGGTGACCATTCCTGCATCCGCCTGTCGGGCTGCCCCTCGCTGACCGTCAAGCCCTCGACCGATCCCCTGAAGGTGGATCCGGTGGCCCACGTGAATGACGATTGCGTAGGGTGCGGGCTGTGCGGCGAGGTGGCGCACGCGGCGATCCTGTGTCCCAGCTTCTTTCGCGCCGAGATCGTGCACAACCCCAACGCCTGGGATCGCCTGCTCGCTGGCGTGCGCCGCACCATCATCGGCTGGCTGCAGCCGGCGTGAGCATCGCGATTCTCTCCCGGTGAGCCTTCCCGAGCGACCCATCACGGTGTTGATCGCGGCCCTCGGCGGCGAGGGCGGCGGCGTGCTCGCCGACTGGATCATCGTCGCTGCGACCGCCCGCGACTATCCGGTGCAGAGCACTTCGATTCCCGGCGTGGCACAGCGCACCGGCGCGACCACCTACTACGTCGAAATCTACCCGGCGAAGAACACCGAGCTCGGCGATCTGCGCCCGGTGATGACGCTGACCCCGGCGCCGTCGTATGTCGACGTGATGGTCGCCTCCGAGCTCCTTGAGGCCGGCCGTGCCATGCAGAACGGTTTCGTCACGCCAGAGCGCACCACGCTCATCGCCTCGACCCACCGCATCTACACCGTCGCCGAGAAAATGCACATGGGCGACGGACGTTTCGACAGCGAAACCATCCTCCGCGCAGCGCGCTCGCTCGCCAGGCACGCGATCCTTTTCGACATGCAGGCGCAGGCGAACGCCGCGGGCACGGTTATCAGCGCGGTGATGTTCGGCGCGCTCTCCGGGTCGGGGACGCTGCCGCTTTCCCGGGCCGACTGCGAAGCTGCGATTCGTGCCGGCGGCAAGGGTGCGGAAGCGAGCCTGAAGGGCTTTGCCGCCGGCTTCGCTGCCGCAGTAGCGGGTCCCGCGCCCGACCGCCCTGGCACGATGGCATCGCGCGGCCTGCAAGCGCAGGACTCACCCGCGGAGCGCCTCCGGCAGACCTTCCCCGCCGCGACGCGCGCCATCCTCCAGGAAGGCGTGGCACGCTGCGCAGATTTCCAGAACCCGGCGTACGCCAGCCTCTATCTCGACCGCCTCGAACCGGTCGTCAACCTGGACCACGCGCCCGGCTACAGGCTGACCGTCGAGACAGGACGCTTCCTTGCGCTGTGGATGTGCTACGAGGACGTGATCCGCGTTGCCGACCTGAAAACGCGCAGGAGCCGCTTCGAGCGCGTGCGCGAGGAAGTGCAGGCGAAACCGCACGAACCGGTGCACGTCACCGAGTTCCTCAAGCCCGGTGTCGACGAGCTCGCCGCGCTGCTGCCGTTGTTCCTCGCAAGGCCGCTGCGGAGGCTGGCCGCCAAGTCCGGCCTCGCCTCCAGGCTCAACGTCGGCCTGTACGTGCGCACCACCAGCGTCTCCGGCTTCCTGCTGCTGCGCCTGCTGGCGTTGCTTCGGCCGCTGAGGCCCCTGACGTCTCGATGGCGCGAGGAGCAGGGGATAATCGGCCGCTGGCTGGGCGCGATCGCTGTCGCCGCCAAACGCGATCCCGAACTCGGACTGGAAATCGCGCTGTGCGGCCGGCTGATCAAGGGTTACGGAGAAACGCACAAGCGCGGCAAGGACAATTTCCTGCGCATCCTCGATACCCTGGTCGAGGGCGGTGCTCTGCCGGACGATCGTGCCCGCGTCGAAGCGATCCGCAAGGCGCGCGAGGCGGCGCTCGCGGATCCGGAAGGCCGCAAACTCGAACAAGCGCTTGAATCGCACGGCATCACGCCTTTGCCGCCCAGGGTGAAACCAGTACGGTTCGTCCGAAGGCAGCAGCCCCAAGGCAAGAAATCGGCCTAGAGCGGAAGAGAATCCCTTGGAACGCCAGTTCACCGAAGAGATCAAGTCGCTGAAGCTCGGCGAGGGTGAGACTTTCCACGGCGAGGGAATCCTCGCGGTCACCAAAGCCCTGCTGCAATCGGGCGTGTCCTACGTCGGCGGCTACCAGGGCGCTCCGGTGTCGCACCTGCTCGATGTCATGGTGCAGGCCAAGGACTACATGAGCGAGCTCGGCGTGCACGTCGAGGCCTGCACCAGCGAAGCTTCGGCCGCCGCGATGCTCGGCGCCTCGGTCAGCTACCCGGCGCGAGGCGCCGTGACCTGGAAGTCGATCGTCGGCACGAATGTCGCAGCAGACGCCCTCTCCTATCTCGCCAGCGCGGGCGTGATCGGCGGCGCCCTCATCGTGCTCGGCGAGGACTACGGCGAAGGCGGCGTGGTCGCCCAGGAGCGCAGCCACGCGTATGCCCTCAAATCGATGATGTGGCTGCTCGACCCGCGGCCCAACCTGACCAGCATCGCCGACATGGTCGAGAGGGGTTTCGAGCTCTCGGAAGCCTCGAACACCCCGGTGATGATGGAGATGAGAATCCGCGCCTGCCACGTACAGGGAAGCTTCACCGCGAGGAACAACCGCGCACCGGCTCTGTCCACGCGCAATCTCATGCAGCGACCGGCGGATTTCCTGTATGAGCGCCTCGCGCATCCGCCGGCGATATTCCCGCAGGAGAAGAAAAAGTCCGCAGTGCGCCTGCCCGCCGCGCGAAAGTTCATCGCCGAAAAAAAGCTCAACGAAGTTTTCGGCGGAAGCGAATCGTCGGTCGGCCTCATCGTGCAGGGCGGTCTCTACAACAACCTCATGCGCGCACTGCAGCTGCTCGGGCTCGCCGACACCTTCGGCGGCTGCAAGATCCCCATGCTCGCCCTGAACGTCGTCTATCCGCTCGTCCCCGAGGAGATCACCGGATTCTGCGCCGGAAAATCGGCCGTGCTGATGATAGAAGAGGGGCAGCCCGAATTCATCGAACAGGACATCGCGACCACGCTCAGGCGCGCGGATATCCAAACCAAGCTGCACGGCAAGGACATGCTGCCGATGGCGGGCGACTACACTACCGAGATCCTGGTGCGTGGCCTCGCGCGTTTCCTCGCGCAGCACGCGCCGCATCTCGACACGTCCTCCGGGGCGCGCTGGCTGGAAAGCGTGGCAGCTTCGCGCGGGCGGGCGGCACAACTGTTCGGCACCCTCCCCGCGCGGCCACCGACTTTCTGCGTCGGTTGCCCGGAGCGGCCGGTGTTCTCCGCGATGAAGCTCGTCGCCGAGGACGTGGGGCGGCCGCACATCTCGGTCGACGTCGGTTGCCATGCCTTCGCGACATTCGAACCCTTTTCGCAAGGGAACACGCTGCTCGGATACGGCATGAGCCTCGCGAGCAGTGCGGGCGTCGGGCCGATGTCGGCGCGCCGGCCGCTAGCGATCATGGGCGACGGCGGCTTCTGGCACAACGGCCTGCTCTCCGGCGTCGCGTCGAACCTGCTCAACCACGGCGATGCGGTGCTCCTGATCATGAAGAACGGCTATGCTTCGGCGACCGGCACGCAGGAGCTGATTTCCTCGCCAACCGAGGAAGCGCGCGTCGAGGCGGCAGGCAAGAGCGCAACTCACTCCGACAAGACGATCGAGAAGACGCTGAAAGGCCTGGGCGTGAAATGGCTGCGTACGGTCCACAACTACCGCGTTTCCGACATGATGCGGGCCCTGAAAGAAGCGTACACGACCCCCGAGGCCGGCCTGAAGGTAATCGTCGCCGAAGGCGAGTGCCAACTCGAGCGCCAGCGGCGTTTGCGCCCGAAGGTCGCTGACAGGTTGAAGCGCGGCAAGCGAGTCTTGCGCACCCGTTTCGGCGTGGACGAGGACGTGTGCTCGGGGGACCACTCCTGCATCCGGCTCTCGGGCTGCCCCTCGCTCACCATCAAGCCTTCCAGCGATCCCCTGAAAGTCGATCCGGTCGCGCACGTCAACAACGGCTGCGTCGGCTGCGGTCTGTGCGGAGAAGTGGCGCACGCGGCGATCCTCTGCCCTTCGTTCTTCCGCGCCGAGATCGTGCAGAACCCGAACGCCTGGGACCGTTTTCTCGGCCGCCTGCGCAACACCTTCATCGGCTGGATTCAACCGGCGTAGCTCGAGGGCGCAAGCCCTGTCCGAAACCTTTACCCTGCTCCATCCGGTTCGATTCGCCGACTGCGACCCGGCGGGGATCGTCTATTTCCCGCGCTTCCTCGAAATGGTGAACGACCTTACCGAGGATTGGTTCGAGCGCGGACTCGCGACGCCGTTCAACGAATTTCACTTCGAGCAAGGATACGGGGTCCCGGTAGTCAACACCCGGGTCGATTTCATCAAGGCATGCCGCCTGGGCGAGCAGCTCTCCCTCGAGCTGGGGATCGAATCGCTCGGAGGCAGTTCCATCGTGCTGCACATCCGCGGCCTGGTCGCGGGCGAGGAGCGCCTGAAGCTGCGCCACAAGATCGCGGTCATTTCCCTCAAAGCGCATCGCGCCATTGCACTGCCGGACGAACTGCGCACGCGCATGGAGCGTTTTTTGATTTCCGGCGCCACGCCGACCCCCGATCCGCCGACGCACGACGGACGGGTTCCGGCCGGCGCTTTCAGGTCGAGGCATCTCGCGAGGTTCGCGCACTGCGATCCGGCCGGCGTGGTCTTTTATCCGCGCTTTTTCCAGTTGTTCAGCGACGTGATCGAGGACTGGTTCCAGAGCGGAATCGACTGCCCCTTCGGCGGAGCGTTCATGGTGGCGAGGAATCTGCGGATCCCGAGCCTATCGATTACGGCCGAGTTCCTGCGCGTATGCCGCATGGGCGAGTTTCTGGATTTCGACCTCTGGGTGACGCGGCTGGGTCGAAGCTCGCTCGATCTCGCCCTGGCCGGAAGCGTCGCCGGCGAACCGCGCCTGCGCGCCGCCTGGACCGTTTGCATCATCGACTTCGCGACGTTCAAGTCGACGCCGATTCCCGACGACCTGCGGACACGCATGGAGACTTTTCAGCGTTCGGCACGCCCCGATTGACTGTCTTCTCCGCGGTTCCCTGGTGCTAGAATCGCTTCCGCGATGAACGACCGGCCACTGGTGCTCAACGACCCCCTGGCGCAGGATTTCCGGGTCAACCGCAGCGTCCTGGTCGACCCGGAGATCCTCGAGCTCGAAAAGCGCCGCATCTTCGATCTCTGTTGGATTTACGTCGGCCACGAATCGGAGCTGCGCCTGCCGGGCGACTTCAAGACGCGTACGGTCTGCGGCAGGCCGGTGATCTTCTGCCGCGACAGCGCGGGCGCGGTACGCGTGTTCCTCAATACCTGCCGCCATCGCGGCGCAAAGGTGTGCCGCGAAGCCGAGGGCAACGCCAGGCACCACACTTGCTTCTACCACGGCTGGAGCTACGACCGTGACGGCAAGCTCGACGGCGTCCCCGGAGAGAGTTCCTATCCGCCGAGCTTCAGGAAATCCGACTACGGCCTCGCCCAGCCGCCGCGGGTGGAGACCTATCGCGGTTTCGTCTTCCTGAATTTCGATCCGCAGGCGGTGCCGCTGCCGGACTATCTCGCCGGGGCCAGGGAATACATCGATCTTGTCGTGGACCAGTCGGCATCGGGTCGGATGGAAGTCATACAGGGCACGCAGGAATACGACATCAAGGCCAACTGGAAGCTGCTCGTCGAGAACAGCTTCGACGACTATCACCTGCTGACGACGCACGCGACCTGGCTCGACTACCTGAAGAACGCCGGCGTGAAGATGCAGCGGGCGGACCGCGACCATCTGCTGCCCTCTCACGGCGTCGGCAAGCCCCTGGGCAACGGCCACGCGACCACCGACAACGCCAATTTCCGCGGCCGGCCCGTCGCCAAGTGGATTCCCATCTACGGCGAAGCGGCGAAGCCCGAGATAGCGCGCATCCGCGAGGAACTGGTCGCGCGTCTCGGCGAAGCCCGCGCGGCGCGCGTCGCCGACACCAACCGCAACCTCATCGTCTTTCCCAACCTGCTGCTCGCCGACGGGTCTTCGGTGACCATCCGCACCTTCTACCCGCTGGCCCCCGACCGCATGCGCGTAAGCGCCTGGGCCCTAGGTCCGCAGGAGGAGACGGCAGCGGCGCGCGCCATCCGCCTGGACGCTTTCCTCACCTTCTACGGGCCGGGCGGTTTCGCCACGCCCGACGACGTCGAGGCGCTGGAGGCGGTGCAGTCGGGGATAGGCGCCACGTATCGGGAAGTGCCGTGGTCGGTCATGACGCGCGGCATGGCCAAGACCGGCGAGCAGCTCAATTCAGACGAGTTGCACCTGCGCGCATTCTGGATGCAGTGGGACAGGCTGATGCGCACGGAGCGCGCCGGGTGATGGTCGCGCGATCGGGCGCGAAGGGCAAGCGCCTGAGCCAAGGCGCCGCGGCGCAAATCACGCGCGGGCAAGTCGAGGACTTCCTCTACCGGGAAGCGGCGCTGCTGGACGCGTGGCGCCTCGACGACTGGCTGGCGCTTCTGACCGGGGACGCGCGCTACCAGGTTCCCTCGAACGACCGGCCCGCAGGCGATCCCGCGAGCACGCTGTTCACCATAGCCGACGACATCCACCGGATCCGCGCGCGCATCACCCGGCTGAAGGACAAGGATGCGCACGCGGAATCGCCCCGCTCGCGCACGCGGCGCATTGTCAGCAACGTGCGCATCGTCGATCGTGACGGGGACCAGCTGAAGGTCGAAGCCAATTTCGTGGTGTACCGCTTTCGCCGCGACGAGAGCGTACGCGAGTACGTCGGGCACTACCGCTATGTGCTGCGCATCGAAAACGGGGCGCTGAAAATCGAGCGGCGCGAGGCGGTCCTCGACGCCATGGAGCTCGGGGCGCTGGGCCTAGTGAGCTTTATTCTTTAGCTCGACCGCGCGGCAGGCTCTCCGTGTCGGCGCTAAGCAGCGCCGACACGGAATCCCCCGTCTTCGGACAGCTCGAAGCGGCCCTGTTGCACGGCATGCAACCAGCGAGCCGTGCGAAGGAGTCCGCCGAAACTGAAGAAGTGTATTCCCGAGATGGGCGGGCCGGCGCGGGGCGCGAGCTGCCTCAGCATGGTTTCCGGGCCGGTTTCTACCATGAGCCTCGTGATGGCATGGGGGCGCGCTTTCAGCGCGCGGATGGAGTTGCCGATGCCGCAGAGGGCGGCGTAGCGCAACAGGCGCGGCAGGCTCGCCGGCCCCGCGACCCCGGCGTGCACCGGCAGACCGTGAGCTTTCATCCGGGCCGCCCAGGAGAGCACCGGGTCGGCTTCGAAGCAAAACTGCGTCACGACGTGCAGATCGAGACCGGTCCGCCTTGCGAGGTTTTTCTTTTCCTCGAGCGCAGTCTCGAGAGCTGCCGTGGCGATCCGAGGGTGTCCCTCGGGATAGCCACCCACGCCCACTCTCACGATCCCGTAGCGCTGAAAGACGCTGGCCTCGAGCAGCGCGAGGCTCGAATCGAAAGGCCCGCTTGCCCGCTCGCTGTCCCCGGCGATGACCAGCGCGCTGTCGACTCCGGCCTCACCCGTGGCCCGGGCCAGGAACTCCTCGAGTGCCGCGCGGCTGGCGATGCGTCGTGCCGCGATGTGCGGCACGGGGCGAAACCCACGCCGCCGCAGGCGTGCTGCCAGCGCCACTGTCCCGTGCCAAGTCTGTCCCGGCGGCATGCTGATGTAGACGGCGGTGCCGGGCTCGATCAATCCGTCGCAGGCATCGATTTCGGCGGGGTCGCACGAACTCAACTCGATGGACGCGCCTGCAAGAAGGGCGACGATGCTGCGGCGCTCCTCCTCCGGGGCGACCGGTCGGACAAGCACGTGAGCGACAGTTTCGCGGGTTTGCATGCGCGTCAATCGCGTTTGCGGGAAATCACGTACGACTCGTCGAGAAACCACAATCCCCCGTTGCGGCGCAGGACCTCCTGCGTCGCTTCCAGGTAAGCGCGATCGCCCATGACCTCGCCCAATCGCTGGTCCTCGATCTGTGCCACGTATACGGCGGCGTTCCAGGCTGCGAGCAAGGTCGACGTGCCGATGGCGTCGCTGATCTCGTCGGGAAGCGTGTGCATCTCGTAACGAAATATCGAGCGGTTGTCGGCATAGGCGTTGAAATTGAGATGGCGCCCGTCGACCCCGAGCTCGGCACGAGTCGCTTTCAGCAGGGCGTGCCGGTCGGTCTGGAAGGGGCTTTCGCCCGGCCAGATGCGCTGCACGATCTCCAGGCCGGGGTCCCGGCCGTGAGAATGGATGCCAATCATGCGCCCGCCGGGCCCCAGGCTGCGCGCGAGCGGCGCGAGCACTTTCTTCGCCTTGAATTCGATGGAAGCGCGAGCGCGATAAGGCTGCGAAGCGATGACCAGATCGTAGTCGGCACGCGCGACGCCGCGCCGCGGCAGCACTTGGTCCAGCAGGAACTTGTGATCTTCCCGGTAAAGGACCAGCACCACCGGCTTGGCATAGGCGGGGTTGCCGGTCGTCGGGCTCACCGACGCGCGCCAGTGCTCGCTCAGGAAAGGCTGCAGCGCGGTGATCTGCTGTTCGAATTCGCTCGAAGTGCCTCCGCTCAGCGCCACCTCTTTCCACACCAGGCTGGTTGCCGCGGACACTGACTTGGGTGCAAGCCAGGGCGCCTCGGAATAATAGAGATTTGTCACCACCAGCACCGTCGCAGGATGCTCGAAGAAGCGATCGGGGATTCGATCGAGCGCCAGCCGCACGTCCTCCAGGCTGATCTCCTTGCCGACCGCGTAGAACGGCATGGTCGGATGGCGCTGATGCATCGCGCGTAGCACTCGCGCCAGGACTGTACCGTCGCCGACACCTGCGTCGAACAACCTCAGGGCCGGCGGGCGCGGGTGGATGTTGGCGAGTTCCATGGTCACGCGCTGTGCCACGACCCATTTTTCGCTGCAGGTGCTGACGAAGAGCAGATACTTCTGCCGATTGTCGTAGAAGCGGAAATTCGATTTCGCCGCATCCGTCGCACCCGGCGGTTTGGCGAATCCGGTTTCCTTCCGATCCACCGCCGGATCCACGCTGGCATGCAGGCTTCCCGCCGCGGACCGCAGGCGCACTAGGCCGCGCGCTTCGGGGGAAGGATGTTCCGACATGAAACCGTGAACCCGCCCGACGGTTTCCATGGTGACGCGTCCACCGATACGCAACCTGCTCACCAGTTTCCCGTCGTTCACCGCGCGGCGGCCGAAGGTCGATTCCGCCATGCCGACGCGGCGGCAGTAGTCGGCGATTTCGCTCAGCAGCTGCTCGGCGGTCATTCCCGCTCCCCCACGGTCGGTCTCAGCTTCACGCTATTACAAGTTGCCCCCTCCCGCAGGGTCAACCACAATCTTGCCCATCATCAACGTGGGCAGCGTAGTGGGCATGCGCCGTCGAGTCTATCTCAGAGCAACTGCTAGGCAAGCAAGAATTTCATCTTTATACATATTAATCACTAAGTAACAGAATACCTAGCCAGCCCACTGGGCGGCCACTGGATCCCTCCAGGCATCGCGTGCGCCCTTGAATAGCCGGTCTCATAGTCCTTTCGACTCGGAGTACAGGTGGGCAATTGCCCAACTTCCCGTGCTAGGGGCGGATGCCTCACGGCAACCTCCACCCGGTAACTGGCGCTTTCCCGGGCCCGGTTGCCGGCATTCATCCGATGGCGGAGAATCCCTCTAAGATCCGGCAAAACCTCCTGGAGAAGCTTCTGATGTCGGCCGTACCTCAGCCCAAGATTTCCGCGGAACGCCAGGCGTTTTACCAAAAGATCGACCGGGCGAACGTGACTCCCCTGTGGGAAGTCCTGCATACGCTGGTAACCCCGACCCCCAAGACCCCCTGCAAGCCCTGCCTGTGGCAGTGGGCCGAAATGTGGCCCTGGATCCAGGAGTCCGGACGCCTGATTACCGCCCGGGAGGCGGAAAGGCGCGTCCTGGTGCTGGAAAACCCCGGCCTGCGGGGCCGCTCGTCGATCACTCACAGCCTGTACGCGGGCCTGCAGCTGATCCTGCCGGGCGAAGTCGCCCCGGCGCACCGCCACTCGCAGTCGGCGCTGCGATTTATCTTGCAAGGCAGCGGCGCCTATACCGCGGTGGACGGTGAAAAGGTCACCATGAGCGTCGGCGATTTCGTCATCACGCCATCGTGGACTTTTCACGACCACGGCAATCCCTCCGGCGAGCCCATGGTGTGGATGGACGGGCTGGACGTGCCGCTCGTGGAGCTGCTCGACGCGCAGTTCATGGAAAAGGGAGCGCAGGAATCACAGCACACGGACCGGACCGAAGGTGACAACCTGGCGCAGTTCGGCAACACCATGAAACCCGTCGAGTACCGCGCCAAGAGCGGCACCTCACCTTTGTTCTGGTACCCCTACGAACGCACCCGCTTGGGTCTCGACACCCTGCGGCGCGGGCACGACGCCCATGCGTGCTGGGGCTACAAGCTCCAATACACGAATCCGGTTACGGGCGGGTGGGCCATGCCGACCATCGGTACGTTCATGCAGCTCCTTCCCCAAGGCTTCAAGGGCAAGGAGTATCGCTCTACCGATTCCACCGTCTACGCGGTCGTGGAAGGCCGGGGCCGGTGCCTCGTCGGCGGGGAGTCGCTTGCCTTCGGACCGAAGGACGTCTTCGTGTGTCCTTCATGGCTTCCCTATCGGCTCGAAGCCGACGCGCAGGCCGTGCTGTTCAGTTTCTCCGACCGCCCGGTTCAGCAGGCGCTGGACCTGTGGCGCGAATCGTTCTGAGCTGCACAGCTGCCGCGAAGGCCGCCTGCGGGCGGCCTTTTTTCTGCTCCCGTCCCAGGGCCGGAACGTCGGCCGCGATATAATCCGGCCCGACTTCCTCCAGAAGCACCTCGTTGCAGCGCGACACTCGGCACCAGGCAGATCCGTCCGGATGAGCAGAATGAACGCCGAGAAAACCGACTACGAACTCCTCTACAACCCCCGGCTGGTAGTGACCGACTACCAACAGATATTCGACCGTTGGGCAATCGAGTCAGAACGCGCGCGCGCGAGCCTCGACAGTTACCTGGACGTCCCCTACGGACCGACAAGTGCCGAAAGGCTCGACCTGTTCCGCGCGCGAGGGAAAAGCAGAGGCGTGCTGATGTACATTCACGGCGGTTACTGGCGTGCCCTCGACAAGAAGCAGTTTTCCTTCATTGCCCCGGTCCTGGTCGAGGCGGGCATCACGGTTGCGGTTCCGAACTACGCGCTTTGCCCCGCGGTTCAGGTGGAGGACATCGTCCTGCAGATGGTCCAGGCTTGCGCCTGGCTCTATCGGAACGGCGAAAACTTCGGCGCACCGAGCCACAGGCTCTTCGTATGCGGGCATTCTGCGGGCGGTCATCTTGCCGCGATGATGCTTTGCTGCCAATGGCAAAAATACGCGCGAGACCTTCCAGCCAAGGTCGTCTCTGCCGCGGTTTCCATCAGCGGACTGTACGATCTCACCGAAATCATGAAGGTCCCTTCGATCAACGCCGACGTGCAGCTCACAGAGAAGTCCGCGATGAAAGTGAGTCCCGCGTTCATGCCCCCTGCAACCGATGCACCCTTCTATACCGCGGCAGGGGGCAATGAAAATGCAGGCTTCCATCTCCAGAACGCGCTGATCGCCCGCCGCTGGGGAAAGGCGCTCAGCGAGGATATTCCGTGTCCCGGCGACAATCACTTCAGCGTGCTCGACCAGCTATCCATGGCGGACGGTAGAGTATTCAAGGCCGTCCTGCGGATCGTGGGCGAGTAGCGGCAGAACCTTGCCCCCGTCCCACGGGGCGGCCCGGTCAGAGATATTCGGATGAATTCCCGCGCGGAAATCAGGCAACTGTTGACGGACAGCTTTCTCGCCGCGATCGCCGCAGCCGATCCGCTCAAGATCCTGCCAGGTCACTTGCCTTCGCCGCCCGGCGGCAGGACTCTCGTCGTGGGGGCGGGCAAGGCGGCGGCTTCGATGGCGCTCGCCGTCGAACGCTATTGGCCTCCCGGTGCTGCGCTCGACGGACTCGTCGTCACCCGCTATCGCCACGCGCTCCCGACTGCGCGCATAAGAGTCATGGAGGCCGGCCACCCCGTCCCGGACGACACCGGAGAAGCAGCGGCCAGAGAAATCCTGCAACGAGTGCGAGGGCTTACGCCGAGGGACCTGCTGATCGTGCTGATCTCAGGCGGCGGCTCTGCCCTGCTCAGCTTCCCGGTCGAGACGGTCGGGATGGAGGCACTGAAGGCGACCACGCGCGAGTTGCTGCGGTGCGGAGCCCCTATCCAGGAGATCAACGCCGTGAGGAAACATCTTTCCGCGATCCAGGGGGGCAGGCTCGCCGCGGCCTGCAAGGCGCCGATCCTCGCGCTCATCATCTCGGATGTGACCGGAGACGACCCTACCCATATCGCGTCCGGCCCATGCGCCCCCGACCCAACTACCTTCGGCGACGCTATCGCAATTCTCAAGCGCTACGGTGTGGATGCGCCGCGAGCCGTGCAGGAACATCTCGAGCAGGGCGCCCGGGGAGAAGTGCCGGAGACGCCGAAGCCGGGCGACAGAATTTTTGCGCGTACGGAAAATCGGGTCGTCGCCGGCGCACAGCAGGCCCTGCGCGCCGCCTCAAGTTTCTTCCAAGGACACGGGATTTCGACCCTCATCCTTGGGGACAGCGTCACCGGCGAAGCCTCCGAGGTCGCAAAGGTGTACGGGGCTCTGGCACGTCAGATCGCGCTGCATGGCGACCCGGCGAAGCCGCCGGTTGCGCTGATATCCGGCGGCGAATGCACCGTCACTTTGCACGGCCACGGTCGTGGCGGGCGATGCACCGAATTTCTGCTTTCGCTTGCGACAGACCTCGCAGGACTCAAGAACGTGCATGCCATCGCGGGCGACACGGACGGAATCGACGGCTCCGAAGACAACGCCGGCGCAGTCCTCTATCCGGACTCCGTCGAGCGCGCGGCCGGGATGAACCTGGACGCGAAAACGCTGCTCTCCGAAAACGACGCCTACGGTTTCTTTGCTGGGCTCGGCGACCTTGTCGTGACCGGGCCGACCCGCACCAACGTCAACGACTACCGCGCCATTCTGATTGCGTAACCCGAGCCCCGAAAGCGAAAACACCGCCTCGCCGCGGCTTTTTTCTTCGACGGGGAGATCAAGCCTTTTTGGCGTCCCCGGCTTCGGCTTTCGGTTCCGGGCGGTCGAGCAATTCGACAAACGCCATGGGAGCGTTGTCACCCTTCCTGAACCCGTGCTTGAGTATGCGCAGATAGCCTCCGTTCCGCTTGGCGTAACGGGGACCAAGTTCGGCGAAGAGCTTGGTTACCAGATCGCGATCGCGCAGCCGGTTGAACGCAAGACGGCGGTTTGCAAGCGTAGGCCTTTTCCCCAGGGTAATCATCGGTTCGACGACCCGGCGCAGTTCCTTTGCCTTGGGTAGCGTCGTCTGGATGATCTCGTGCTTGAGGAGCGACACGGTCATATTACGCAGCATCGCCAGGCGATGGCTGCTGGTGCGGTTGAGCTTTCTCAGTCCGTGGCGATGGCGCACTGCGGTCGTCCCCTCGTTTGATCTCTAGCTGCGCGCGGTTTCGAGTCCCGCCGGCGGCCAGTTCTCGAGCTTCATACCCAACGTGAGTCCACGCGAGGCCAGCACTTCCTTGATCTCATTGAGCGACTTGCGCCCCAGGTTGGGGGTCTTGAGCAACTCGGTCTCGGTGCGCTGGATCAGGTCGCCGATGTAATAGATGTTCTCCGCCTTCAGGCAGTTGGCCGAGCGAACCGTCAGTTCCAGGTCGTCGACCGGGCGCAGCAGGATCGGATCCACCTGCGGCATCTTTTTTTCCTCGATAGCAGGCGCCGTGCCCTCGAGCGCCGCGAATACGGACAACTGGTCGACCAGGATTCTCGCGGCATAGCGGATCGCTTCCTCGGGTTCGATCACGCCGTTCGTTTCTATGTCGATGATCAGCTTGTCGAGGTCGGTGCGCTGCTCGACGCGGGCCGATTCCACCGAGTAGGACACGCGCTTGACCGGGGAGAACGACGAGTCAAGGATGATCTTGCCGATTCCCTTCGATTCCTCTGGGATCACGCGCAGATTCCCCGGAACGTAGCCGCGACCCTTCTCGATCTTGATCTGCATCTCCAGCTTGCCCCCCGGAGACAGGTGGGCGATCACGTGTTCCGGATTGATGATCTCCACGTCATGGGTAACCTCGATGTCGGCCGCGGTTACGGGACCTTCACCCTTTTTCTTTAGGCTGAGGAGCGCGTCCTCTCGATTGTGCAACTTGAGCACCACGCCTTTGAGATTGAGCAGAATGTCGACAACGTCTTCCTGCACCCCCTCGATTGTCGAGTACTCGTGCAGCACGCCGGCGATCTGCACTTCGGTAGGAGCAAATCCCGGCATTGACGAAAGCAGGACCCGCCGCAGGGCGTTGCCGAGCGTATGGCCGTAACCCCGCTCGAAGGGCTCCATCAGAACCTTCGCGTGATTCGGGGCGATGCCCTGGACGTCGATGATGCGTGGTTTCAGAAATGCGCTGGTTTGCATGTAAGACCCTCGAGACAATTGGGGTGGTTCGCGCCGCTTGAACCGTTTCGAAAAGCGGCCCTACTTCGAATACAACTCGACCACCAGGCTTACGTTGATCGTGGAAGGGAGATCCGAGCGTGAAGGAAGCGCCTTGAACTTACCCTTCATTTCACTGGCACTTACCTCCACCCACTCCGGAAAACCCCGGGTTTCGGCAGCAGTCACTGAGCCCTTCAAACGCAACTGCTCCTTTGCCTTGGCCGACACTTCCACGGTATCGCCGGGCCGTACCTGATACGACGGCATGTTCACGCGTCTGCCGTTTACGAGAATGCCGTTGTGGCGCACGATCTGGCGCGCCTCGGTGCGGCTGGATCCGAATCCCATGCGGTAGGACACCGTATCCAGCCGCGACTCCAGGATTTGGAGAAGACGTTCGCCCGTGACACCCTTGCTCCGCGCAGCTTCCTTGTAGGTGTTGCGAAACTGCCTCTCGAGCATTCCGTAGATACGCCGCAGCTTCTGCTTCTCGCGCAACTGCTTCCCGAAATCCGACATGCGGCCCCCGCTTTTCTGTCCGTGCTGCCCCGGGGCATAACTCCGCCGCTCGATCGCGCACTTTTCCGTGAAGCACTTCTCGCCCTTGAGAAAAAGCTTCTCGCCTTCGCGGCGACATTGGCGGCACTTCGCGTCCAGATCTCGAGCCATGTAGATTCCTCTTTAACGTGCCGTACTGCCCGGCAGTCCCGGTTAGATGCGACGCCGCTTTGGCGGGCGGCATCCGTTGTGCGGTACCGGCGTCACGTCGGCGATGCTGCTGATCTTGAGACCCAAGGCGTTGAGCGCGCGAACCGCAGACTCGCGTCCCGGACCCGGGCCCTTGATACGTACCTCGATGTTCTTCACCCCGCATTCCTGAGCAGCCCGGCCAGCCTGCTCCGCCGCAACTTGCGCGGCGAATGGAGTGGATTTCCGCGATCCCTTGAATCCGGCGGCACCCGATGTCGCCCAGGCGAGTGCATTGCCCTGGCGATCGGTGATGGTCACGATCGTGTTGTTGAACGACGCATGAACGTGGGCGATGCCCTCTGCAACGCTCTTCTTGACCTTCTTGCGAACGCGCGCGGCGGTTGCCGGGGCGACGGGGGGTTTTGCCATGGAGTGATCCCTTTGGGCTCTCTGGGTTGCTCAGCCGGCTTTCGCGGTCGGAGCATTGCTCTTGACCGCGGCCTTGCGCGGGCCTTTGCGTGTGCGGGCATTGGTGCGCGTGCGCTGCCCCCGCGTCGGAAGCCCCTTGCGGTGGCGCGTGCCGCGGTAGCAGCCGAGGTCCATCAGCCGCTTGATGTTCATCGATACTTCGCGACGGAGATCGCCCTCGACTGTGAACCGCGCCACTTGCTCGCGCAGGCGTTCCATATCAGATTCAGACAAGTCTTTGATTTTGTGTGTTTTATTTATCTTTGCAGCGGTGCAGATCGCCTGGGCGCGAGCGCGCCCGATACCGAAAATCGCCTGCAGAGCGATATCCGCGTGCTGGTGATTGGGAATGTTGACTCCAGCGATTCGGGCCATTCCTTACTCCGTTAGTCCAGCGCCTGAAAAACTCAAAATTATAACGTGAAATCCGTCCGTTACCTAGCCGTTTAGCCCTGCCGCTGCTTGTGGCGCGGGTCCTTGCAGATGACCCTGACCACACCCTTGCGGCGAACGATCT
>JBGQFD010000066.1:0-20038 GCA_041496705.1 Gammaproteobacteria bacterium
CCGTTGGGGCCGATGATCGAGTGCACCGTGCCGCGCGAGATATCGAAGCTCAAGTCGTCCACGGCGCGCACGCCGCCGAACTCCCGGCAAAGCGCCTCGACTCTCAGCAGGTTCACGCGGCCGTCCTCACGGGCCGCGCGAGGGCGGCGAGAAGCGCGAGACTGGGCACCAGGCCTTTCGGCATGAAGATCATCGTGCCCATCATGATTGCGCCGAGCGCGACCATCTCGTATTCCTTGAATGCGGTGAGCAGCTGCGGCAGCGTGGTCAGCACCGCCGCGCCGAGGACGGCACCGAAGGTCGAGGCCATGCCGCCGAGCACCACCATGGTCACCAGCTCGATCGAATGGAAGAAAGTCACTTTGGAGGGCGTGATGAAACCCGAGTAATGCGCGGTGAGGGCGCCGGCGATCGCGGCAAACACCGCGGAGATCACGAACACCTGCACCTTCTGCCGTGCGCTGTCGATGCCCACCACCTCGGCGGCGACTTCCGAACCCGAGAGCGCCCGCAGCGCGCGGCCCGCCGGCGACTCGATCAGGTTGAGCGAGAGCCACACCGCCGCCACGAGCAACGCGCCGACGAGCCAGTACCAGGGACGCTCGCCGGTGAGTGTCGCGCCAAGCATCGCGAGCGGCGGCACCGGCATGCCGTCCGGCCCGCCGGTCCAGCGGTCCTCCGTGGCGACGACGATCGACACGATGACGCCCATGCCGAGCGTGGCCATCGCCAGATAGTGGCCGCGCAATCTCAGGATGGGCCGTCCGATGAGATAGGCGAGCAGCGCCACGGCGAGGGTCGCGACGGGCAAGGCCGCGAGCGGCGGCCAGGCGAAGTGCCCGGTGAGTATCGCCGAGCCATACGCGCCCAGGCCGAAGAATCCCGCATGCCCGAGGCTGATCTGTCCGGCATAGCCGATCAGCAGGTTCAGCCCGACGCAGACGATCGCGTTCAGCCCCACCAGGATCGCGACCTCGTAGAAATAGTTGTTGCTGAGCGCGAGCGGCAGCAGCGCGATCGCCGCGACGAGCGCGAGCATGCCGCCGGTGCGCGCCGAAGCGAGCCAGGACATCATCAAACCCGCTCCGCGATCCGCCCGCCGAGCAGCCCGCGCGGCATGAAGAACAGCACCGCGAGCATCAGCACGAACGCGATCACGTCCTTGTACGCCGAGGACAGGTAGCCCGCCGAGAGCGTCTCGGCGATGCCGAGCGCGAGGCCGCCGAGCACCGCGCCGGGGCCGCTGCCGAGCCCGCCGAGCACCGCGGCGGCAAAGCCCTTGAGGCCCAGCATGATGCCGACGTCCCACGCGGTCAGCGTGATCGGCGCGATCAGAATCCCCGCGACGGCGCCGAGGGCCGCCGACAGGCCGAACGATATGAACACGATCTGGCGCACGTTGATCCCGACCAGTTGCGCTGCCAGGCGCTGGTGCGAGGTGGCGAGGATCGCCTTGCCGAGCAGCGTACGGCCGAAGAACCACGACAGGAGCAGCACGATCGCCAGCGTCACGCCCAGCACCCACAGACTCTGCGGCAGGAGCGCCGCGCCGGCGATTTCGATCGGCCGGTGTCCGGAGAAAGACGGCAGCGTATGCAGCTTCTTGTCCCAGACGAGCGTCGCCAACCCGCGCAGGAAAATCGATGCGCCGATGGTGATGATGATGAGCGTCACCACCGATGCGCCGCGCGCCGGCTCGACCGCGAATTTTTCCAGCGCCAGCCCCATCGCCGCAGCCACGATGACGGCGGCGACGATCGCGAGCGGCAGCGGCAGGCCCGCGCCGATCAGCGACACCGTGGTCATTCCGCCGATCATCACGAACTCGCCCTGGGCGAAGTTGATGACGTGGCTCGCGTTGAAGATGATGGAAAAGCCGAGCGCCACCAGCGCGTAGATCGCGCCAATGGTGATCCCGCTCAGCAGGTACTGCGCAAGCTGGGCGCTCATCCGCTCCTCCAGATTGCCGGCGCGGCGGCGCCGCGACCGCTACTTCGCCAGCGTCCAGTCGCCCTTGCGGACTTCGAGCATGCGGAACGCCGTCAGGTCCAGTCCCATGTGATCCTGGGACGTCATGTTCACCACGCCCGCGGTGCCCATGTAGCCGCGCGTAGCCTCGAGCGCGTCGCGCACCCTGTTCTTGTCGGTCGAGCCCGCGCGCTTCATTGCTTCGACCACGAGCATCAGCCCGTCGTAGGCGTGGCCGCCGAAAGTCGAGACCTCGGACTTGAAGCGGCCTTCGTAGTCGCGCTTGTAGCCGACGACGACCTTCTTCTGCAGATCGCTGTCCGGAAGGCTCTCGGCGACCAGCAGCGCCGCCGCCGGCAGGCGCACGCCTTCGGCCGCGTCGCCGCTCAACTTGACGTACTCCTTCGAAGCGACCCCGTGCGACTGGTACAGCGGAATGGTCATGCCGATTTGCCGGAAATTCTTGGTGACTATCGCCGGGCCCTGGCCGAAGCCGGCGTTGAGCACGGCCTGCACTCCGGAGGTGGTGCGGATCTTGGTAAGCTGCGCCGTCATGTCCGAGTCGCCGGCGCCGTAGGTCTCGTCGGCGACGACCTCGATCCGGTTTTTCGCGGCCACCTTCAGGCACTCGCCGCGCATCGACTTGTCGAAGCCGCCGGCGCCGGAGATGAGCGCGATCTTCGCGATGCTACGCGAGCGCATATCGGCGAAGATCTTTTCGCAGGCCATGCGGTCGGTGTGCGGCGTCTTGAACACCCATTTCTTCATCGGTTCGACGATCACCACCGCGCCGGCAAGCGAAATGAAGGGAATCCCCGCCTGCTCAACGAGTGGCACCACCGCCATGGTCTCGCCGGTGGTCGAGCCGCCGACAATCACGTCCACCTTGTCTTGCTCGATGAGGCGCTTGACGAAAGTGCGCGCCTTCTCGGCGTCGCCCGCAGAGTCATACGAGACGAGCTGCAATTTCCTGCCGAGCACGCCGCCCGCGGCGTTGATCTTCTCGACATAGAGCTCGAGCGTCTTCTGCTCAGGATCGCCGAGGAACGCGGCCGGACCGGTCACCGCCAGGAACGCTCCCACCCTGATCGGTTCCTGCGCCGCGACGGACCCCGCTCCCAGCAGCCCCGCGAACATCGTGGCGATCGATACCGCCGCCATTGCCGCACGCTTCATGGCACGTCTCCCCTTGTTGGTGTCCGCCGCAGGCAGTCCCGCGACGTCGACCCGAGTCTCCTCAGGGTCGAGAAGAAATGCTAGTAGGCTGTGGTGTGGCCGACTTGATCCACATCAACGTTCGGCCCCGCGCCGGAGACCGCGGCGCGGCCCCCGGTCACTGCTCGACGGGGATACCGGCCTCCCTGATCACGCGGCCCCAGGTCGCGTGCTCGCGTTCGATGTGCCTGGCGAGCTCCTCGGGCGTCGACGGGGTGGGCTCCTCGCCCTGCTTGAGAATCAGCCCGTGTGTTTCCGGATCGCGCAGCGTTTTCACGATCTCTTGGTTCAGTCGGGCGACGATCTCCCTCGGCGTTTTCGCAGGAGCCACATAAGCGTACCAGTTGGTCGCTTCGTACCCCGGGTAGCCCTGCTCGGCGATGGTCGGCACGTCGGGGAGGGACGCCGAGCGCTTCGTCCCGGTCGATCCGAGCGCGCGCAGCTTGCCCGACTTCACCTGCGGCGTTGCCGTGGTCGCCGAGGCGAACACCGAGGGGATCTGTCCGCCGAGCAGATCGCTCATCGCCGGGCCGCCGCCCTTGTACGGCACGTGGACTAGATTGGCCTTCGCCGTCAGCCGGAACAGTTCCCCGGCGAGGTGCCCGGCGCTGCCCACTCCGGAAGTCCCGTAGGCAATGCCGCCGGGCTTGCTGCTCGCCTCCTTGACGTACTCGGCCAGCGTCTTCGCCTGCACCGAGGGGTGCACCACGAGCACGTTGCCGGACACCGTCGCCATGGAGATCGGCGCGAAATCGCGCAGCGGGTCGTACGGCAGTTTCGAGTTCAGGTGCGGCGCGACGGCGAGCGCCGCAATGGTGGCGAGCAGGATCGTGTAGCCGTCCGGGGCGGCCTTGGCGACCACGCCCGCGGCGATCGTTCCGCCGGCGCCGGCGCGGTTCTCGACGACGACGCTCTGTCCGAGATACTCCGCGAGCCGCTTCTGCATGACGCGCGCGACGGTGTCGGTGCCGCCGCCCGGCGCGAAGCCGACGACGAGGGTGATCGGCCGGCTGGGATAGGTCTGGGCCGCCGCGTTCGCGGCCATGACGAGAAACGCGGCGAGCGCCGAAACGAGCGCAATGGTGGTCTTCATGCTCTTTCTCCTCTTCTCGTGTGACGGCGCCGTTGGGCGGCGCTCATTTTCCCTGGAACACTGGTTTGCGCTTCTCCATGAATGCTCTGCGGCCCTCGATGTAATCCTGGCTCTCGAAGCACTGCTTCACCAGGGCGGCACACGCCTGGGCATCCAACGCCCCATCTGACTTCAGCAGCTCGCGGACGATGCGCTTGCTCGCGCGGATGGTGAGCGGCGCGTTCTCCGAGATCATCGCGCAGTACTCGAGCACTAGCGGTTCGAGCTCGGCGACCGGCGCCACACGGTGCACGAAACCCATGGTTTTCGCTTCCTCGGCCTTGAACTGGCGCCCGGTGATCAGCACTTCGCGCGCGTAGGCTGGTCCGACGGTGTCGACGAGATTCTTCAGCGACGAGGCCCGATAGCCGAGACCGAGCTTCGCCGCGGGGATTCCGAGGCGCGCATCTTCCGCAGCGATCCTCAGGTCGCTGCACAGGGCGATGTTGATCCCGGCGCCCAGGCAATACCCGCGGATCATGGCGATCACCGCCTTGTCGCAGCCCTGGAAGCGCTCCTGCACGCGCCCGGCGATTTCCTCGTAGTGCTGGATGCCCTCGGCGGTCGAGCGCTGCTTCTCGTACTGCGACACGTCCGCGCCGGAGACGAAGGCCTTGTCGCCTTCGCCCTTGAGAACGATGACGCGGATGTCCGGATCCTGTTCGAAACGGTCGAGCACCTGCGGGATCGCCTCCCACATGTCGATGGAGATGGCGTTCCGGCGTGCGGGGTTGTTGAACGTGAGCCAGCCCACCGGGCCCTGGATCTCGGCGATGAGCCGCTCGGTGAGGGCGCCGGCGGCGAACGCCGGCCGTCTCGGCGCGGCCAGTATTTCGTCCTTGGTCATGAGTTTCGTTCCGTGGGAAAGACCGCGATTGTAAGCCGGGCGCCGCCGCGGCGACAGGCCCGCGCACATCAGTCGGGCTTGGCGCCCGACTCGCGGATCACGCGCGCCATGCGCTGCGATTCGCTGCGCATGCGGCTGGTGAACTCGGCGGGGGTGTTACCGACGACTTCGAAGCCGAAGCCCTCGAGTCGCTCGCGCACCTCCGCGGTCCGGAGCGCGCGCAGATACTCGGCGTTCAGGCGCGCGATCGCCGGCTCGGGCGTGCCCGCGGGCGCGACCGTGCCGAACCAGCCGCTCATTTCGTAGCCCGGCAGCCCCGACTCCGCGACGGTCGGGAGGTCGGGCGCGAGGGCGGAGCGCCTGGCACCCGCCACAGCGATGGCGCGCAGTTTTCCCGACCGGGCGAGCGGCATGCCGGTCGGCGTGCCGTTCAGCATGATCTGCACTTCGCCCGAGAGCATCGCGTTCACCGACAGCGCGCTGCCCTTGAACGGCACGTGAACGATGTCGACTCCGGCCATGCGCTTGAACATCTCCATCCCCAGGTGGAAGGCGCTGCCGTTTCCCGAGGAAGCGTAGTTGAGCTTGCCGGGCCGCTCGCGCGCGAGCTCGATCAGCTCTTGCACCGAATTCGCGGGGACCGAAGGGTGCACGAGCAGCACGTAGTGGACTTCCACGGTCATGGTGACCGGAGAGAAATCGCGTTCCGGGTCGTAGGGCACCTTCCTGAAGAACAGCGGATTCGCGACCAATGTCGCCTCGGTCGCGCCGAGCAGCGTGTAGCCGTCCGGGGCGGACTTGGCCACCGTCTCGGCGGCGACGAATCCCGAGGCGCCGGGGCGGTTGTCGATCAGCACCGGCTGCGCGAGCAACTCGCCGAGCTTCGCGGCGAGGGTGCGGTTGAGCAGGTCGTTCGCGCCGCCCGCGGGCGAGGTGACGATGAGGCGGATCGGCCGGCTGGGGAAAGATGCCTGGGCGTGCGCGAGGCCGCAAGCGGCGATCAGCAGGCCGGCAAGTCCGCCGCGCATCGGTCCGCCGCACATCGTTCAATAAGGGCTGGCGCCGAAGAGGAAGGGATGCAGAAACACCAGCACGAAATACAGCGCGAGTCCGGCGAGCACTTTGGTCCAGCCGATCTCGTCGAACCTGAACTGGTTGCGGCCCTGAATGATCGCAGCGAACGGAATGTTGGAAGTGGCCGCGGCGAAGCGCTTCCAATCCACGCCGATCGTCCTATCCTTGCGAGCGTCGATGAGCACGGTCCCCGAGAGCGAGAGAAGGAGCAGCCCGCCGAAGAAGATTGCCGACGCGCCGTCTCCCCGCGCGATCAGGTGCACGAAGGCCCAGAGCGCTATGGCCCACTGGACCGGGTGGCGCGTGACGCGCAGGATGCCGCGCGGCTCGCCCATCGAGCGCAGGGCGCTCTCCTGGCGCACCGCGCTCGGATTGCGGCTGAGCAGCCCACACATGAGAAACACCAGCGATACGGGCATGAGTACGACCGCCCAGACCTTGAACTCCTCGCCGACCCACAACCGTTCAAGCGGGGCTTTCGTGTAGGCCCAGATCATGCATCCGAGCAAGGCGAGGGACACGGCTGAGTAGAGGCCGAGGTAGCCGTTGTCGCCGAGCAAACCGACCAGCCCCGATCGGAGCGGCGTGCTGGAAACGTAGTGGGTGACGAGAAAGGCGACGGTCGCGAGCGCGAGAATTTCCATCGGATCCATGTCCGTTCCTCCCGGCGTGGTGGGGTCGAGGTCCGGAAACTATGCTGCCACGAAACGCGCGGCGCGGTCAAAACGCCGCCCGGCGACCGGCGGAGCCGCATCCCGGCGCGGTTACACGGAATTACAGTTTTGCGATCAACCGCGGCCGCCCGGCTGCGTTACTAGGCGGTGGGAGGCATTCCAATCAAGGAGGTCACATGAAGACTGCAATGGCGGCAAGCGCGGCAGCGATCGCGGCCCTATTCTCGGTAGCGGCCCAGGCCCAGACCGCAGGGTCGGAAGTCCAGCGCAACCTGAATCAGCAGCAGCGCATCGAGCAGGGTCTGAAAAGCGGGTCTTTGACGACCCAGGAAGCTTCGAAGCTCGAACGGGGTGAAGCGCGGATCGACCGCATGGAATCCAACGCGCTCAAGGACGGAAAGCTGAGCCCGGCCGAGAAGGCGCGCATCCAGCGTGCTCAGAACCAGGAGAGCGGCCAGATCAACCGGCTCGAGAATAACGCCGCCAGGGGCGATCCCAACTCGAAGTCCTCGCAGCGCATGCAGGCCGATGTGCAGCGCAACATCAACCAGCAGCGGCGCATCGAGCAGGGCGTGCAGTCGGGGCAGCTCAGCAACCGCGAGGCCGGAAAGCTCGAGCGCGGCCAGGCGCGGGTCGACCGCGCGGAAGCGCGCGCCGGTTCCGACGGTCATGTAGGGCCTAACGAGCAGCGGGGCATCCAGAAAGCCGAGAACAAGCAGAGCAAGCGCATTTACCGCGAGAAGCACGACGCGCAGATGCGCTGAAGCTCGCAACTCGTCTGCGAAGAGCCCGCTTCACGCGGGCTCTTTTTCGGCCTAGCCGGGCGCGGGTTCGCGCCTCAGCAGTCGCGTCGCCGCTGTGTCCACGCGTCCCTGCTCGTCCAGCGCAACACGGTAGATCTCCCGCGCGATTTTTGCGCTCACATACCCCTGGCGTACGTCATGCACCACTTTGTTCGGGTCGCGTTCCTCCGGCGGGCCGAAACCACCGCCGCCGCCCGCGCGGATGGTGATGGTGTCGCCCGCGTTGAGCCGCGTCATCAGTACCTTGGCGTTCGGCAGGTCCGCGATCTCCTTGCCACCGAGACGCAGCGTGACCTGATTGCCCAAGCCAGAGTGACCGCCGGCCAAGCCCCAGGGCGGGCAGTGCACGCGGTCGACCTGGATGTTGATATTGATGGGGAAGCGCGCCTGCACCACCTGCTCGGTCCCCAGGCCGCCGCGCTGCCGGCCCGCGCCGCCGGAGTCCTCGCGCAGCGCGTGACGCTCGAACAGCAGCGGATACTTCGCCTCCATCTGCTCGACCGGGTGGTTGTGCGTGTCGCCGTCGTTCATGCACACCGTGGCGCTCACGCCGTCCTCGCCGATCTTGGCGCCGAAGCCGCCGCCCGAGGGGCCGATGCCGGCGAGGAACAGCCTTCCGTCCTTGGGCGAGATGCCGTTGATGAGGCAAACGAGCAGGTCGGCGTGATGCGCGGCGATGGTGCGTTCGGGGATGGCGCGCTCCATCGCCTTGAATACCGTGTCGACCACGGTCATGGGGAAGGTCATCCACCAGCGCATCGCCGCGGGCTTCACCGCGCTCACCACGCTGCCCGGCGCGAGGATCACCTTGAGCGGGCGGAAGCTGCCTTCGTTGATCGGATAGTCGGTCGGCGAGGTGAGGCACTTGTACGCGACCTGGGCGCAGGAGTAGCCGGTGGTCGCGCCCGAGTTGTAGAAGCCGCGCACCTGCGGGCTCACCTGCGAGAGGTCGACGGTCATCTCGTCGCCGCGCTTGACGACTTTCACCTTGATTGGCACGCGCCTGCCGATGTCCACGCCGTCGTCGTCCATGAACGACTCGGCTTCGTAGGTGCCATCGGGTATCGAACGCGTGCGCAAGCGCGCCGCGGCCTCCGACTGGTCCATGATGTTCGCGATCGCTGCAAGCACGTCGTCGCGCCCGTAGCGATCGAGGAGCTCGAGGAAGCGCCGCTCTCCGGTCTTCACCGCGGTGATCTGCGCGCGCAGGTCGCCCATGGCGCGCTCCGGGATGCGCACGTTCATGCGGATGATGTCGACCAGGTCCTGGTTGACTACGCCCGCTTTCGCGTACTTCACGATGGGGATCTGCAGGCCCTCGGCGTAGATGTCGGTGGTGATCCCGCCGAGCACCCCGCCGACGTCGGTCCAGTGCGCCATGCAGCAGGCGAATCCCGAGAGTTTTCCGCGATGGAAGATCGGCAGGCTGAAGGTGAAGTGGTACAGGTGGCTGCCGGTGGTGTAGGCGTCGTTAGTGACGAGGATGTCGCCGGGTTCGATGCCGTCTTTTCCAAAATGCGCGAGCTTCGCCTTGACCGTCTCGGCCATGCCGCGGATGAAGCTCGGCAGTCCCAGGCCGATCGACACCGTTTCGCCCTCGGCGGTGTACAGACCCACGGTGAAGTCGAGCGCCTCGTACACGATCATGTTGTACGCGGTGCGCATGAGGTTGGTCTTCATTTCCTCGGTCACGGCGATGACGCCGTTGCGCACGATCTCGGTGAGAACGGCATCCGCTTTGACGCGCCGTTTCGTTCTTCGCTTCATTTCTTTCTCCGACTCACCTCGATCACAAGATCGCCGAAACGGTCGACCTCGAGCCGGTCTCCGGGAAGCACGACCGTGGTGGAGGCATACTCCTCCACCAGCGCGGGCCCCTCGATGCGGTTGCCGGCACGCAGCGCCTCGCGCGCAAACGCGGGCGTGGCGACGGCGCGACCGAGCTCGGCGAAGTACACGGCCCGCTTGCCGCGCCGCGCGGAAGGCGGCGGCGTGCGGGCGCCGCGGGCGATGCGCTCGAGCGGCGGCTTCTTCAGCTCGCCGGCGACGCTGGTGCGCAGGCTGACGATCTCCGCAGCCTCGTCGGGAGCGCAGGTGCCGTAGCGCTGCTGGTGCTCGGCGTCGAAGCGCGCTTTCAGCGCCGCACGGTCGCGGCGCCGGAAAACATCCCCGGGCAGGCTCACCGTCACCGGATGCTCCTGGCCGACGTAGCGCATGTCGGCGGCGCGCGAGACCCGCACGCGCGAGGGGCGCACCCCACTCGCGGCGAGTGCGCTTCGCCCCTGCGCGATGAGCGACTCGTAGATCTCGTCTATCGCCTCGAAGGAAACCTCCGCGAGGCGCGTGAACCAGGTACGCACCAGGTCGTAGCGCAGGTCCGAGTGCAGCATGCCAAAGGCGCAGAAATGCCCGGGGGCGCGCGGCACGACGATGCGCGACATGCCGATCTCCCGCGCGACGCTGCCCGCGTGCAGCGGCCCGGCGCCGCCGTAGGCGATGAGGGCGAACGCCGCCGCATCGAGGCCCCGTTCCGTCGACACCGCCTTGACTGCGTAAGACATGGCGGTGGCGGCGATGCGCAGGATGCCTTCGGCGGCGCGCGTGACGTCGATGCCGAGGGGCTTCGCCACCTGCTCGAGGATGGCGCGCTCGGCCGCGGCGACGTCGAGGCGCATCTCGCCGCCGAGGAATCGGTTGGCTCCCAGCCGCCCGAGCACGAGGTTCGCGTCGGTGACCGTGACCCGCGTGCCGCCGCGACCGTAACACGCCGGCCCGGGCTCGGCGCCCGCGCTCTGCGGCCCGACCTTGAGCGACCCTGCGGCATCGACCGCCGCTATGCTGCCGCCGCCCGTGCCGACTTCGAAGATGTCCATCATCGGGATCTGCACCGGCAGCGCCTGGTTGTAGCCGCCGATGAGGGCTGCGCCGGTGGTCAAGGCCTCGCCACGGTATATGACCCCCGCCTTGGCGGTCGTGCCGCCCATGTCAAAGGCGACCGCGTCGGCGATGCCGAGCGCCCGGCAAAGCGCCTGCGCTCCGATCACGCCCGCGGCCGGACCCGATTCCAGCATGCGCACGCATTGCACTTGCGCCTGGTGCGACTCGTACAAGCCGCCCGTGGACTGCACCAGCAGGAACGATCCGCCGAAACCGGCGTGCTTGAGATGCGCGTCGATGCCGCGCACGTAGCCGCTCACCACCGGGCCGATGTAGGCGTTCGCCACCGCTGTCGAGCAGCGTTCGAACTCGCGGTATTCCTGGGTGAGTTCGTGCGAGGCGGTGACGAAGACGCGCGGCAGTCGTTGCTGCACGATGGCCTTGACGCGCGCCTCGTGCGCGGGGTTCACGTAGCAGTGCAACAGCATCACGGCTACCGCCTCGACGCCTGCCGCCGCGATGCGGTCGCAGGCCGCGTGCACGCTCGCTTCGTCGAGCGGAACGTGCACCTCGCCTTCCGCAGTCATGCGCTCTCGCACCTCGAAACGCAGCGCGCGCTCCACCAGCGGCTCGTGCTTCCTGAAAAAGAGGTTGTAGGCGTCGGGGCGGTTGATGCGGCCGATCTCGTAGATGTCGCGGAAGCCCGCGGTGGTGATGAGCGCGGTCTTCGCGCCGCTGCGCTCGATCATGGTATTGACGGCGATGGTCGAGCCGTGGAGGAAGATCGATGCGTCGGCGTAGCGGGTACCGGCCCTGTCGACGCCGTGCGAGATGCCGTCGGCGAGGCGCGCGGGCGTGGAGAGCGCCTTGCCGAGCAGCATCCGCCCGGTCTTTTCGTCGAAGGCGGCGACGTCGGTGAACGTGCCGCCGATGTCGGCGGCGAGGCGCGTGCGCGGAGCGGCGATCGTCTTCTTCAACGCGATGGACCCGAGGGCAGCGCGGCTACGGCTACGCGGGCGGCGGCGCGACGGAACCGAAGGCCAGGTACGGTTCGCGTTTCACCTGCTCGACCAGGGCGACTTCCCAGTCGAGGTAGTCCTTCATCGCCTGCTCAATCTGCGATTTGCCGTCGTAGGGACGGTAGTAGACGTCGTCGGCCGCGCTGGCGAGCCGCGTCAGTCCGGTTTCGAGAACGAACCCGGCCGCGGTCCACGCCGCGGTGCCGCCGGCGAGCACGCGCACGCGCGCCGGAGCGAGTGCTGCCGCGTCGAGCCAGGCGAGCTGGGCGAGCAGGCCGTCGGGGGAGGTGAACACCAGCTCGCCGGCGGGACGGATCTTTTCCAGCGCTTCGCGCAGCCTCGCGCGCACCGCGAACCACGCGCCCGGGATGTGGCCGTCGCGGTAATCGAGGCTGTCGGCGAAATCCACGAGCGTTGCCTCGCCCGCTTCGAGCGCCCGGCGCAATTCAGACGCGCTGACTTCTCCCGCCCTTGCGTCTTCCATTCCGGGCACGCGCTGCGTTTCGGCGCCTTCGATCACGGGGAGACCGGCGTCTTGCTCGAGCACGCGCACCTCGGGCCAGCCCATCTGGATCAACCACGACGCCGTCATCGCGGCGCGCACCCCGTCGGAATCGGCGAGGACGATGCGCGCGTTGCGCACCGCCGCGTAGCGGTCGGTAGCCTGCACCAGCTGGCCGCCGGGCGCGTTCGCGAATCCGGAAGGATGGCCTTCCCGGTATTCCTCGGGGCTGCGCACGTCGAAGCAGTAGAGCGTGCGCGACGCGTCTTCCCTGAGACGCATCAGGTCCGCGCCGGAGATCCGTCTCACGCCGAAGCGCCCGGCAACCCTCGCAGCGGCTTCGCGTCCCCGGGCGAGGGCGGCCGGACCCGGGGCAGGAGCGTGGCGTGTACTGCCGCGCTCGAGGGGGAGGCCGGCAAGATGCCAGCCCATGGTGCCGTTCTTCAGCGCAACGACGGGGTTCGGCAGCCCGGCGTTGATCAGCGACTGCGCGCCGATGATCGAGCGCGTGCGCCCGGCGCAGTTCACCACCACCAGCGTCTCCGGGCGCTGCACCACTTCGTGGATGCGGTAGACGAGTTCCGCGCCGGGGCAATCGACCGCACCGGGGATGTTCATCACCCGGTACTCGCTCATCGGTCGAGAATCGAGCACCACGACGTCCTCGCCTGCATCGAGGCGTGCCTTCAGTTCGGCGGCTCCGATTCTCGGCGTGCCGCAGGAATGCTCGACGTGCTCGCCAAAGGCCTTGCTCGGCACGTAGATTCCGGAGAAGAGTTCAAAACCCGCGGCGCGCCACGCGCCCACACCGCCGCTCAGCACCGAGACATGGCGATAGCCGAAACGGCGCAGCGTCGCCGCCGCGCGCTGCGCGAGTGTCTCGTCGCCGTCGCACAGCACGATGCGCGTTCCCCGCCGCGGCACCATCGCTTCCAGCCGCAGCTCCAGGCGCGACAACGCGACGCAGGCGGCGGTGAGCAGGTGGCCGGCGGCGAACACGCCTTCTTCGCGCACGTCCAGGAGCGCGATCTCGCGGCCGTCGCCGAGCATTTCACGCAGTTCGCCCGCGGAGACCAGCGGGCTGAAAATCTCGGGCTTCGACATGAAGCGCCGGTACGTGGTCCCTTCGGGGCTCTCGAATCCGACGCGGCCGGGCAGGTCCTCCAGCGTGCGCCCGTAGAGGTGCAGATGCAGCCGGGGACGCTCGCCCATCGCCTGGATGGTGTGGAAGTCTTCGGGCATGAGCGCAACCGCGTTGCCGCGCTTCACCGTGTCTTCGTGCGTCTTCTCCAGGGCCCCGACGCCGTCGACCGCGCCGTCGTCGCTGCGCCGGTAGAAGACGTTGTGCTCCTCGCCGCGCACGCCCGAGATCACCGCCCAGGTGGTGTGGTTGTGCGGCGGCTGGCGGCCCCCGGGGATGGCGGCCGAACCGTACATCGCGAACGCGCCGTCCGCGTCTTCGGCGAGGTGGTAGATCGCGCCCGTGCGCCCGGCGCCGATGGCGAAGTGCTCCTGCGGAAAGAGCTCGCTCCGCGAAGCGAGCGCGACGAGCGCCGGCTTGATCGCCTCCAGGGCCTCGCGCGTGACGCCCAGGCGCGCGACGATCGCCCGCGCCTTGGCTATCGTGCGCGCGGTCTCCGCTGCGCGTTCGTCCATCACCGCCACGGCGTTCTCCCGGTCCATGCTCCGCGTGTTTCCGGCAGGGTATACGCTGCGCAATTCCCCAACAAGGGGTTCGGCAGGAGCCCATGAATCTGCGACAATTCCCGGACATGGATCTCAAGGACATCGGCCTGTACGTCGACGACCGCCCCGGGGAGGGCGTGTTTCGCGTGCATCGCGACGTGTACTCGGACCCCGAGGTGTTCGAGCTCGAGCAGAAATTCATCTTCGAGCGCACCTGGAATTTCCTCGGCCTCGAATCGCAGCTGCCCAGGGCCAACGACTTCGTCACCGCCCACATCGGCAGGACGCCGGTGCTGGTCGCGCGCGACGCGAAAGGCGGGCTCGGCGCTTTCGTCAACGTCTGCCGCCACAAGGGAGCGGTCGTGTGCCGCGCCGAGGCGGGCAACGCCAAGTATCATGTCTGCCCGTATCACGGCTGGGCGTACGACGCCTCGGGCAGGAACGTCGACATCAAGGACCGCAAGAGCGGCGCCTATCCGCCGGCGTTCGACGCCGAGGATCACAATCTCCTGCCGCTCGCGCGCGTCGCCGCGTACAAGGGCCTGGTGTTCGGCAGCCTCTCGACGGAGGTCCCGCCGCTGGAGGAGTTCCTCGGCGACATGCGCTTCTTCCTCGACCTGATGATGGAGCAGGGGCCCCGGGGCATGGAGTACATTCCCGGTCGGGCCGTGTATACCTACCGCGGCAACTGGAAGCTGCAGCTCGACAACGGCCTCGATCCCTACCATCTCACCTCCACGCACCTCTCCTACATCGATATCCAGTCGCGCCGCCGCGAGGGCCTCGGCAACGTCGAGGCGCGCCAGTTCGACTGGGCGATGCGCTCGTCCAAGGAAGGCGGGAGCTTCGGCTTTGCGTACGGGCACTCGGTGTACTGGCTCGATCAGCCCGAGCCGGAGAAGCGGCCGATCTATCCTGCGATCCCGGAAATCCGCGCGCGCCTGGGCGATCGGCACGCCGAATGGATGCTCAAGGCGCGCAACACCGAGATTTTTCCCAACATGCAGATCGCCGACGCGATCACGCTGATGTTGCGCACCTTCCGCCCAGTCGCAGTCGATCGCACCGAGATGCGCAGCTATTGCCTCGCGCCGGCGGGCGAGGCACCCGAGTTGCGCGCCTGGCGGTTGCGGCAGTTCGAAGACTTCTTCAATCCGGGCGGCATGGCGACGCCCGACGACACCATCGTCTACAGCGAGTGCCAGAGCGGCCTCGCCGCCCAGCCGATCTCCTTCCTGCAGGGGCATTCGCGCGGCCTCGCCGCCGCGAAGCAGGGCGGAAACGACGTCTCGGAGGCGCTCGGCATCCGTCCCACGGTGAGCGTGAAGGGCGGCTTCACGATGTTCAACGAGGTGGCCTTTCACGCGCCCTACCGCGAGTGGGCACGCCTCATGCAGGCCGGCGTCAGCGGCGGCAAAGCCTATCCGTGAGCGCCGCGCTGTCCGCGGGTGCGGAAGTTCTCGGTCGCGAGGGGATGTACCTCGACGAGCAGCGCTGGGACGAGTGGCTGGCGCTCTACACCGAGGACTGCGAATTCTGGATGCCCGCCTGGAAGGCCGACGGCGCGCCGACGGCGGATCCGCAGTCCGAGGTCTCGCATATCTACTACGCGAACCGCAAAGGCCTGGAAGACCGGATCGTTCGCATCCGCTCCGGGAAGTCGCCCGCGTCCACGCCGATGCCGCGCACCGCGCACCTGCTGGGCGCGATCCTGCCGATCGAGCCGCCTTCGCCCGAGCGCGTTCGGCTGCGCTCGACCTGGGCGTGCCACGTGTTCTTTCCGCGCCAGGGCGACAGCCACGCGTTCTTCGGGCGCTCGGAGCACGAACTCGTGCTTCGCGGCGGGAACTGGTTAATCGCGAAAAAGAAGATCCTGCTGCAGAACGACGCGATTCCCACGATGCTCGACGTCTACTGCGTCTAGGCGCAGGTCGGGATCGGACGGTGGCGAAGCGCGCGAAAAAAACCGCGACGCCCTCGGCCGCATTCGAAGCCACGCGGCTGCTCGGCCGCTGGACCAGGCTCGCGCAGGGGCACGTGATGTTCGGCTCGGGGTGCTCCTGCGGCATCGCCACCGGTGGCCTGCGCCTCGAGGATTTCGAGCCGCAGATCCTCGATTACCTCAAGACCAAACACGCCGTCGCCGGATTCGCGCACGTCGCTGATCTGCTGCGAGCGATCGCGACGCGGGCCGAAGGGAAGGAGGACGGCGCGCTGCTCGCTGACCTCGGGCGCAGTCTCGAATCGTTCGAAGAGCTGCACCGCGGGCGCTCTCCTTGATTTTTTGCGCGACTGGGGGACTAGTCGTCGTCTTCCTCGTGACGCTAGTTCGGACGGAACTCCGGGCCGCGCGCCGTTTGCCCCATGCTCGCCCTCCTTGCGCGCATCATCGCGGCCATGCCGTCGCGTGCAAGCTCGCTCACCTCGACGGCGTGCGCCTGCAGCGCGGCGACCACCTTCGCATCGCCAGACGTCTGCGTGACGATGGAGCCCCTTTCTGTCGTCTCGACCACGGTCTTGATCTTGTCCCTGTTCTCGAAGAGGACCGGAAGCGTCGGGCTGAACAGATTGAAGATCTTTCCGTCGCTCAACCGTTTTTCCATGCTCGCGACGTGGGCCTTGATGGCGCGTGCCACTCCCGGATCGTCGGACTCGGTGACGGTGCGAATGCCGTCGGGCAGGTTGTCGACGGTGCGCTTGATTTTGTCGTGAGCGAATAGCATGGCGTGAACCAGGCGCATGTCGTCGGCGAACGATGCGTCGCCGTGCTGCATGTGGCCCGCCATCGGGCCGCCCATTCCCTGCCCCATCATTCCCTGCCCCATCATTCCCTGCCCCATCATTCCCGGTCCCATCATTCCCGGTCCCATTCCGCCGGGGTGGGCGAAAACGGCTACGGCTGCGCCGAGTCCCAGCACGGCAGCCACCCCGATTGCAATCTTGCTCGAGCGTTTCATGATCGATGCCTTTCTTGAGAGAAAGCGCGGTCCGCGCTATTCGTGCAGATGAGAGTGCGCGGCGTGGTCTGAGCGCTGCGCCGAAAACCAGGCGTGAACGCCGGCGACCACCGCGGCATCCGCGCTCGCGTAGCTGAGACTCGCTCCGGCGGGCAATTTCCTGTACTTCACCTGAAGCTTGTCGCCGGCGCGCGCCAACGCGTCGAGGCCGGGCATGTCCTGGCCGTGGATCTTCGCCGGATCGGAAAAGTCCCCGCGGCCGAAGCGTTTTGCCTCCTCCGCCAGGTGCGAGCGGATCAGCGCGATCTGCCGCGCGTCCTTCTTGTCGTTGGCGGTGATCGTCTCGATTCCGCCGCCCGGGGCGTCGTCGAAAAAATGCGTGGTGCGCGCGAGGTCGAACGGCATCACGGTGGCGCCCTTCGAGGCCACCTCGTCCTGCCGCGACATCGTCGATCCCGGTTCCGCCGCAAAGGCGACCGATACGCAAAGCAGAGTGCCTGCAGCGACTGCCATGACTGCTTTCATCGTCCATCCTTTCAAAAGAGGCCGGGGCGGATCTTCCCGCCCCGGAATACGGATTGGCCGGTCAGTGGGCCTGTGCTGCAGACCCCGGACCGAATCCCGCGCCATGACCGTGAGGGCCGGGCAGCGCGATGCCCTTTTCTTTCGCGCGTTTTTCCATCTCCGCGCGATTGACCTCGGCGAGCTTCTGGCGCTCTTCCGGCGTCTTGGCGTTGCGCATTTTCTCCTGCAGGGCCGCGTGCTCTTCCGGGCTCATCAGCTGCTGCCCTGCCGTGCCTCCGGCAGGCCCGCCGCCCATGGCCCCGGGGCCCATCCCGCCGTGCCCCATGCCGCCCATCGTGCCCGGGCCCATCGCGCCGCCCATTTGACCCGGATGCGCGAAGGCGGCCGCCGCAAGGCCTAAGCTCAGTGCCGCAACGGTACCTATTGCCACTCGATATGCTGTTTTCACGTTCGACTCCTTCTCAAGAATTTGAAGCAGGGTGTTTCCTGCAGCACCGATTGAAGCAGAGAGTTGTAAGCCCCGAGTGTCGCTAACCGGGCGCTTTTGTATCGCAGGCTGTCAACGGCGGCGTCGACACACCGCGTTACAATGTTTCGGCCGAAAGCGGTCCGCTCGGCGGAAGATGCCGGCTATCGCCATGCAAGACCACATCCTGATCGTCGACGACGACGCCGAGACGCGCGGCCTCCTGCGCGAGTATCTGCACAAGCAGGGCTATCGCGTGACGACCGCAGCCGACGGCAAGGCCATGCGAGGGACGCTCGAGACCGCGCGCCCCGACCTCATCGTCCTCGACCTGATGCTCCCCGGCGCAGACGGACTGGAGCTGTGCCGCGACCTGCGCAGCCGCTCGAACGTGCCGGTCATCATGCTCACCGCGCGCGGCGAGGAGACCGACCGCATCGTCGGATTGGAGATGGGCGCCGACGACTACCTGGCGAAACCTTTCAACCCGCGCGAGCTGCTCGCCCGGATCAAGAGCGTGCTGAGGCGTTCGCGCTCGTTGCCCGGGAACCTCGAGCCCGAAATCGTGAGGTCGTTGCGCTTTGCCGGCTGGACGCTCGATGTCGCCACCCGCAACCTCACCGCGCCCGACGGCATCGTGGTGCCCTTGAGCGGAACCGAATTCAAGTTGCTGCGGATCTTCCTCGCTCATCCCGACCGCGTGCTGACCCGCGACCAGTTGATCGACCTCATGATCTCGCGCGAGGCCGGGCCGTTCGACCGGGCGATCGACGTGCAGGTGAGCCGTCTTCGTCAGCGGCTTCGCGAGGACGCGCGTGAACCGCGGATCATCAAGACGGTGCGCGGCGAAGGCTACGTGCTGGCCGCGAAGGTCGAGGCGGCCTGATGCGCCTCGCGCCGCGCTCGCTCTTCGGTCGCCTGGTGCTCGTCCTGCTCGGAGGCCTCGTCGTCGCGCAGCTCGTGAGCTTCGCGATCCACATGCACGAGCGCGGCGATGCGCTGTCGCAGGCAAGCGGCATGCAGGCCGCGCAGCGCATCGGCGACATCGTCAAGCTGCTCGAGCCGCTCGATCCGGCCGCGCGCCGCAGGATCGTGCAGGTCTTCGGCGCGCCGCCGCTCACGATCAGTCTCGATCAAGCCCCTCTGGGAGCACAGGAGGTCGATGCCGGAGACAGCGCGCGCGCGGCCTTGTTCGGCGCGATGCTGCGGCGATTCCTCGGCGACGGGCGGGCGGCCGCGGTGGCGGTGACAGAAGGCCAGATTTTCCCCCCCGCGATGCGCGGGAAGCCCGGTTTCATGGGTCCCGCCGCGCACGCCCCCTGGATGATGCCCGGCGCCGCGATGCACTTCGGATCGGAGCCGGGATTCTCCTTCGTCGCCCAGGTGCGCCTCGCCGACGGCGCCCTCGTCACCTTCGACTCGCGACAGTCCGCGGAGACCGCGGGCTGGCCCTACCGGCTGCTTCTCAGCCTCGCCGTTCTCCTCGCCGCGGTCATCGCCGTCTCGCTCGTGGCCGTGCGCTGGACCACGCGCCCGTTGAATGCCCTGGCCGATGCCGCAGATGAGCTGGGCAAGAACATCGACCGTGCGCCCATGCCGGAGAAGGGGCCGCTGGAGGTGGTGCGCGCGGCGCACGCATTCAATACCATGCAGGCGCGCCTCGCCCGCACCATCCGCGAGCGCTCGGCGACGCTCGCCGCGATGTCGCACGATCTGAAGACGCCGGTCACGCGGCTGCGGCTGCGCGCCGAGCTGCTGGAGGACGGAGAGCTGAAAAAGAAGATCTCGCAGGACCTGGAGGAGATGGAATCGATGGTCCAGGCCACCCTCGCTTTCATGCGTGGCGTGGAGAGCGCGGAGCGCCCGCAGCCGCTCGATGTGATGGCCTTGCTCGAAAGCCTGCAGGCGGACGCCGTGGAGCTGGGCGGGCAGGTCGCGCTCGAAGGCGGCACCGCGAGGCCGTTCCGGGGCCGGCCCCAGGCACTGAAGCGCTGCCTTGGCAATCTCATCGAGAACGCGCTCAAGTACGGAAAATCGGCGACCCTATTGGTGGAGGACGCTCCCGATCAGCTCGTCATCCGCGTTCGCGACCAGGGGCATGGTATTCCGGAAGGAGAGCTCGAGCGCGTGTTCGAGCCGTTCTATCGCATCGAGGGCTCGCGCGGCCGGGATACCGGCGGCACCGGATTGGGCCTGAGCATCGCGAGAAACGTCGCGCAGCTGCACGGAGGCACGTTGATCGTGCGCAACATGAAAGACGGCGGGCTTGAGGCCGTGCTGACGCTGCCCAGGC
>JBGQFD010000067.1:0-20009 GCA_041496705.1 Gammaproteobacteria bacterium
CAAGGAGCTGCTCGCCAAGAAGCAGCCCCGGAAGTGAAGCGAACCCGCTAGACTATGGCGCTGTCTTTCGAGATACCAAGGAAAATAGTGGCCGAACCGAGAACGCCCCGCGCCGAGTCGTTGCTTCGTGCCTTCGTTTGCATCGTTGTGCCGGTGGCTGCGGCAATAGCGCTGCCAGGCTGTGGCTTGATGGGCGTCATCGACAGCGATTCACAGGTCGTCAGCTACGAATATCGGCCTCAGTTCGGGTACGTGCGCATCCAGCGCATTGAGGCCGGCGCTCCCGACAACGCCCATCCGTTCGATATTTCCGTCGACGCGCTCAGACTGGCCCTGGCAAGCCTTGAAGTGGAAGGTGGCGTCTCGATATCCGCCAAGCCCATGTTCAACGATGAGGAGCTGGAAGAAATCCTGCCGCACCTTGTCGCAGCGCTCGCGAAAGCAGGGCCCAAGGAAGACGTCACCTTCGCGGTAACCGGTAGACACGGGATGTTAGGCAGGTATTCGTCGAAATCGGTTACCACCGGCCGCCTTTTTGTGCGCGATCGACAGCTGAGTATTGTTTTCGGGCTGGTTCACGAACTCTATCAAGGTGGCGAATTGGGCCCCGGCGTACCGTCGTTCGCTCCCGGATCGCGAGCCTATCGACCCGACAGCGTCTGGAGGCTCGTGCCGAAAATCGGACGCCTGGCCGACAAGCGCGTGGATTGGGTGATGCTCGACACGGCGAGCCTGCAGACGCCGAGAGCGAAAGCCGGGGACGCGGGTGCCGCTGGAGCCGATAGCCGCTATCAGGAGATCCAAGACCGGCTCAGCGTGCTCAGCCGCCTCAAGGCAGACGGCTTGATTACGGAAGAAGAATATAGCGAGCGGCGGCGCGCGATCCTGCAGGGGCTTTGAGCGATAGGGTCAGCGAGCGCGATGAGCCCGCTGCAGTCCCGCAATGTCGATCTTGGTCATCTGCATCATCGCCTGCATGACGCGCTTGGACTTCTCTGGGTCCGGGTCTTGAATCAGTTCGACCAAGACGCGCGGAACGATCTGCCAAGACAAACCGAACTTGTCCTTGAGCCATCCGCATTGCCCCGGCGCGCCGCCTGCGGAGAGTTTCGCCCACAGATCGTCGACTTCTTCCTGCGATTCGCAGTTCACGACCAGGGAGATGGCTTCAGTGAACTTGAATTGCGGGCCGCCGTTGAGGGCGGCGAACTCCTGGCCTTCGATCTGAAAGGTGCCGACCATGACCTTTCCGGCGGGTCCGGGGCCCGCTTCGCCGTACCGCGTCAGGTTGACGATCTTCGAGTTCTTGAAGATGGAAACGTAGTGATTCATCGCCTCCTCGGCGTTGCTGTCGAACCAGAGGAACGTGGTGATTTTCTGCTTCGCGGCCATGATTCATGCTCCTTTGTCGGGATTCGGGCGAACTGCGTTTCGAGTTGGCGCCGCATCAGAACCGCTCGACCCAGGGCCTGAGCTCCATCTCCCAAGTCCACGCGCTGCGGTGCTGGCGAAAGACGTGGAGATAGTTCTTTGCGATTTCGTCCGGCAGCAGCATCCCGTCGGCGCCGCGCTGCCCGGCGCGAGGATCACTCGCACCCGTGGCGATACCGCCGTCGATGACGAAGTGCGCGACGTGGATCTTCTTCGGCGCGAGTTCGCGCGCCAGGCTCTGCGCGAGGCCGCGCAGCGCGAATTTCCCCATCGCAAACGGCGCCGACTCGGCGTAGCCCTTGACGCTCGCCGAGGCGCCGGTGAAGAAGATCGCCCCCGAGCCGCGCGCGAGCATGCGCTTTGCCGCGCTTTGAGCGACCAGGAATCCGCCGTAAGCGCTGACGGCTATCGTGCGCTCGACCTCTTTCGGATCGAGCGAGACGAACGGCCCGCGCACGCGGTAGCCTGCGTTGTAGACGACAAGGTCCGGCACGCCGCATTCTTTCTCGACCGCGGCGTACATCGCTTCGACCTGCAGGGGATCGACAGCGTCGGCGCTTACCGTGAACGCCGCGGTTTCCTTGGCGAGCTGCGCGAGCTTGCCCGTGTCGCGCGCCGCCAGCGCCACCCGCATGCCTTCCTTCGCGAGCAGCCGCGCGAGCGACGCCGACAGGCCGCTCCCCGCGCCGACGATGAGCGCGACTTGCGCCATCAGTCGGCCTTAGCGCCGGAGCGCTTCACGATCGGTGCCCACTTCGCGGTCTCGGTGCGCATATAGGCGGCCAGTTCCTCGGGCGTGCTGCCGACGGGATCGGCGCCCTGGTGCGCGAGCCTGTCGCGCAGCGCCGGCTCCCTGACGATGCGCGCCACTTCGGCGTGCAGTCGCGTCACGACCTCGCGCGGCAGCGGCGCCGGCCCGAGCAGAGCGAACCACGACGAAGCTTCGAACTCCGGAAAGCCGAGCTCCGCGATGGCCGGCACCTCGGGGACCGCCGCCGATCGCGTCTTGGTCGTCACCGCGAGCGCGCGCAGCCGCCCGGCGCGCACCAGCTGGATGACCGACGGGATCGTCGCGAACATGAAGTGCACGTGCTCGCCGGCGAGCAGGTCGTTCAGCGCCACCGCGCCCTTGTAGGGGACGTGCGTCGCGTCGGCGCCGGCCATCAGCTTGAGCAGCTCGCCGGAGAGATGCGAGGACGTGCCGCTGCCGGTCGATGCGAAGAAGAACTTTCCGGGATTGGCCTTCAGCGACGCGACGAATTCGGCAAAGGAATTGACCGGCATCACCGCCGGGTTCACCACCAGGAGGTTGGGCACGTGCACCACCAGCGAGATGGGCGTGAAGTCCCTCAAGTTGTCGTAGGGCATGCTCGCGTAGAGCGAGGGGTTGATCGCGAGCGGGCCGACCGAGCCCATGAGCAGGGTGTAGCCGTCGGGCTTCGCCTTTGCGACCAGTGCCGCGCCGATGTTGCCGCCCGCGCCGGGCTTGTGGTCGATCACCACCGGCTGGCCCCAGCTCTTCCTCAGCTCCTCGGCGAGGAGCCGCGCGACGATGTCGGTGCTGCCGCCTGCGGAAAAGCCGACGACGATGCTGACCTGGCGGGTGGGGTAGCCGTTCTGGGCCGCAGCCTGCGCAGCGGCGAGCAATGCCGCGCAGACAAGCAGCGCCGCGACGCCGGGGCGCTTCACGTCGCCTCTGGCGCGGAGATCAGGCCGCGTTCCAGCAGCACGCGGAACGCTGCGTAGGTCGTGCGTATGCCGTCGGCGAGCGGCATCTCGCCGTAGTCGCCGAGGTAGTCGCGCAAGGGGCGGTCGGGCAGGTGCATGGGAAACGCGAGCGGCTGACCGGAACTGGTGATGCGGGCGGCGGGCGCGAGCTTGCGCAGAATCGCGAGGCCCTCCTCCACCGGCGCGTACGCGCCGTTCATGTCGAACACCTCGCTGCCTGCGCGCTCGCGCGCCACCGCGCGGATGAAGGCGCTCGCGACTTCCCCGGCGTACAGCCACGACACGCCGCCGGAGAAGGGCACCTCGTAAGGCCTGCCGGCGGCGGCGGCGAGAATCGCCAGCGTCGTCTTCGAGGTGAGGCCCTGGTCGCGGCCGACACCGTACACCACGCCCGGGCGGATGCCGGTGCTGTGCACGCCCCAGTCCTGCGAATACACCAGCGCGAGCTGCTCGTCGCAATGCTTGTACGCGCCGTACAGCGTGTGCATGGCGCCGTGGCCGTCGTCCATCGCGCCGTATGCGGCGATCGAGCTCGCGTAAGCGAGACGCCGGATCGAAAGGCGCCGCGCCGCCTCGAAGACATTCACCGTGCCGACGACGTTGACTCGGGCCCCGGCGACCGGATCGGCCTTGCAGAAAGGCACCTGCAGCGCTGCGAGATGGACGACCGCGCAGGGACGCACCGACTCGAAGGCGCGCAGCACCGCGTCGAAATCGGCGATGTCGGCGCTGCGCCACTCGATGCCCTGCAGCTCGCGCTCCTCGAGGAGCAGGCGCGGCCGCCGCAGGTCCGGCGACAGGTCGAGGGCGCAGGCCGGCACGCCGGCGCGGGCGAGCAGCGCGAGCACCCAGCTGCCGATGCAGCCGGCGGCGCCGGTCACCAGCACCGGGGCGGGAAAGCTCGATCGTTCGACGGAAAAGCGCTCCGACATCTGGGCTGCCACGAGGTTCTTGCGATGCGCCACAGCTTACAAAGCGCCGCGGCGGAAGTCCAACGCGGCGCGAGCGCCGGTGTCCACGGGTACTTGACCGCTCTCACGAGCGCGGCTAACCTGCCTGCGCCCATCCGAAACACCCCCTGGCAACCCAACGATCTCCCGCGGAAGGAGCGATGGCATGGCATCGGTGGCCCTCTCCGCCGTGCGCAAGAACTTCGGCTCGACCGAGGTCGTGCACGGCGTCGACGTCGGGGTCGAGGATGGCGAGTTTTGCGTCCTGGTCGGCCCCTCGGGCTGCGGCAAGAGCACGCTCCTCAGGATGATCGCGGGGCTGGAGGAGATCTCCGGCGGCACGATCTCCATCGGCAGCCGGATCGTGAACGACATCGCGCCCAAAGAGCGCGACATCGCCATGGTGTTCCAGAACTACGCGCTCTACCCTCACATGACGGTGTTCGACAACATGGCCTTCAGCCTGCGCCTCGCCGGCGCATCGGGCGCCGAGACGCGCGCGCACGTCGAGGAAGCGGCGCAGATCCTCGGGCTCATGGATTACCTCGAACGCTACCCGCGCCAGCTCTCGGGCGGCCAGCGCCAGCGAGTCGCCATGGGACGCGCAATCGTGAGAAAACCGCAGGTGTTCCTCTTCGACGAGCCGCTCTCCAACCTCGACGCGAATCTACGGGTGGCGATGCGCACCGAGATCAAGGCGCTGCACCAGCGCTTGAAAACCACCTCGATCTACGTAACCCACGACCAGATCGAGGCGATGACCATGGCCGACAGGATCGTCGTCATGAACGCGGGCCGAGTCGAGCAGGTGGGCACGCCGCTCGACCTGTACGACGACCCCGCCAACCGGTTCGTCGCCGGCTTCATCGGCTCGCCGGCGATGAATTTCCTCACCGGCCGCATGGCGCGAAACGGCGCCGGGCTCGCGGTCGCAGTCGGCGGCGGCGTGCATCTGCCGACGCCGGTGCGCGCCGAAATCCCCGAGGGCCGCGAGGTGGTGGTCGGTGTGCGGCCCGAGCATTTCGCCGTGGCCGACGACGGCGTGCCGGCGGAGGTGGTCGTGGTCGAGCCCACCGGGGCCGACACGCAGATTTTTTGCAAGCTCGCCGGCGTGGAGGTCACGGCGGTCGTGCGCGAGCGCCACGCCTTTCAGCCGGGCGCGACGGTGCGCCTCAAGCCGCAGCTCACTTTCATTTTCGATCCAGCGAGCGGGACGAGGCTCGCGTAGACGTCATCACCCAAAAGGAGGACCTATGAGCAACATGAATCGCAGGGATTTTCTGAAGATCTCGGCCGGTGTCGCGGCCGGCGGCGTGCCGCTGCTCGCGCAGGCGCAAGGCAAGGCGGGCGCGACGGCATGGACGCCGGAAAAAGGCGCGAAGCTGCGCGTGCTGCGCTGGAAGCGCTTCGTGCAGGGCGACGAGGACATGTGGATGAAGAACACCGCGGCGTTCGCCAAGCGCACCGGCGTCGAAGTGCGCGTCGACCACGAGGGCTGGGAGGACGTGCGCCCCAAGGCGGCGGTCGCGGCGAACGTCGGCTCGGGGCCGGACATCGTGCTCTCCACGTTCGACGATGCGAATCTCTATCCGGAGAAACTGCTGGATGTCACCGATCTCGCCGACTATCTGGGCAAGAAGTACGGCGGCTGGTACGACGTGTGCAGGCAGTACCTGCAACCGGGCGGCAAGCGCTGGATCGGACTGCCGCTCGGCTGTGCCGGCAACGCCTTTGTCTACCGCATCGGCCAGATGAAGGAAGCCGGCTTCGACACGTTTCCGCGCGACACTGCGGGTTTCCTCAAGCTCGCCAAAGCGCTGAAAGCGAAGAACCATCCCCTCGGCTTTGCGCTGGGCAACGCCACCGGCGACGGCAACACCTGGACGCACTGGCTGCTGTGGTCCTTTGGCGGAAGGCTGGTGGACGAGAAGAACAACGTCGTCGTCGACAGCCCGCAGACGATCCAGGCGCTGGAGTACGCCAAGGAGCTGTACCAGACCTTCGTCCCCGGGACGCTGGCGTGGCTCGACCCGAACAACAACAAGGCGTTCCTGGATGACCAGATCAGCATCACCGAGAACGGCATCTCGATCTACTACGCTGCGAAGAACTCGCAGGACCCGAAGATCAAGGCGATGGCGGCGGATATCGGGCACGCGAACTTGCCGATCGGACCGGTGGGGAAACCGACCGAACTCCATCTCTTCTTCAACCAGATGATCTTCAAGTACACCAAGTATCCCAACGCCGCCAAGGAATACCTGCGCTTCATGATGGAAAAGGAGCAGTACGAGCCCTGGCAGCAGGCCTCGATCGGCTACGTCACGCATCCGCTCAAGGCCTACGAGTCCAATCCGATCTGGACGGTCGACCCGAAGCACACGCCCTACCGCGACTGCATGAAGATCATGCTGCCGAACGGCCACTCGGGGAAGCTCGGCTACTCGTCGGCGCAATGCATGGCGGACTTCATCGTCGTCAACATGGTCGCCGAAGCGGCGAGCGGGTCGAAGACGCCCAAGGAAGCGGCCGAGCGCGCGCAGAAACGCGCGGAACGCTACTACAAAGTATGAATCCGGACGCGTAGCGCCGGATTCATCTCGCCCGGTTCGAACGGACACGCGCTTTGCGCGTGCCGTTCAACCGGGCGTCTTATCGCATGCACAAGCTCCTCGATAACCGCAACCTGCTCGGGCTCGCGTTCATGCTGCCCGCGGCAGCGCTGCTGCTCGTCTTTCTCACCTATCCGCTGGGCCTGGGCCTGTGGCTCGGGTTCACCGACGCGAAGATCGGGCGCGCGGGGCACTGGATCGGCTGGGAGAATTTCGTGTCGCTCTACGAGGACTCGCTCGCGCGGCTGTCGCTCTTCAACACGCTCTTCTACACCGTGGTGGCGAGCGTGGTGAAGTTCGCGCTCGGGCTGTGGCTCGCGCTGCTCCTCAACCGCCACCTGCCCTTCAAGGCGTTCATCCGCGCGGTGGTGCTCTTGCCCTTCATCGTGCCCACCGCGCTCTCGGCGATCGCCTTCTGGTGGCTCTACGACGCGCAGTTCTCCGTCGTATCGTGGCTGCTGGTGAAGATGGGACTCATCGACCGCTACATCGATTTCCTCGGCGAGCCGTGGATGGCGCGCCTGTCGACCATCGCCGCCAACATCTGGCGCGGCGTGCCTTTCGTTGCGATCTGCCTGCTCGCCGGCCTGCAGACGATTTCGCCCTCGCTCTACGAGGCGGCGGCCCTGGACGGCGCGACCGAATGGCAGAAGTTCCGGCACGTGACGCTGCCGCTCTTGACGCCCATCATCGCGGTGGTGATGACCTTCAGCGTGCTCTTCACCTTCACCGACTTCCAGCTGATCTACGTGCTGACGCGGGGCGGACCGCTGAACGCCACGCACCTCATGGCGACGCTCTCCTTCCAGCGCGCGATCCCCGGGGGCAACCTCGGCGAGGGAGCGGCGCTCGCCACGGCGATGGCGCCTTTCCTGCTCGGGGCGATCCTGTTCTCCTACTTCGGCCTGCAGCGCCGCGCCTGGCAGCAGGGAGGACGGGACAAGTGACGCGGGCACGGACATGAGCGCGAGCGCCGAAGGCTCCAGCAGCATGCAGTACCTCGAATCGCTGCCGCGCCGCTGGGTGACGCTGTACCTGCCGCTCGCGTGTTTCCTCGTCCTCCTGCTCTTCCCGTTTTACTGGATGGGGATGACCGCGTTCAAGCCCGACGCCGAGCTCCTGAGCCGGGCAGCCAATCCCTTCTGGATCCACCACCCGACCTTCGCCCATTTCGAGAAGCTTCTGTTCCACACTTCCTATCCCGAGTGGATGTGGAACACCATCGTCGTCTCGGTGGTCGCCACTTTCGCTTCGCTCGCCGCCAGCGTCCTTGCCGCCTACGCCATCGAGCGGCTGCGCTTCCGCGGCGCCAAGGGCACCGGCATGGCGATCTTCCTGGCGTACCTCGTCCCACCGTCGATCCTCTTCATCCCGCTCGCGGCGAGCGTGTTCCAGCTGGGTCTCTTCGACACGCGCTGGGCGCTGATCTTCACCTACCCGACCTTCCTCATTCCGTTCTGCACCTGGCTGCTGATGGGCTACTTCCGCTCGATCCCGTACGAGCTCGAGGAGTGCGCGCTCATCGACGGCGCGACGCGCTGGCAGATCCTCACCAAGATCATCCTGCCGCTCGCCGTTCCCGGCCTGATCTCGGCGGGGATCTTCGCCTTCACGCTCTCGTGGAACGAATTCATCTACGCGCTCACCTTCGTGTCCTCCTCGGAGGTGAAGACCGTGCCGGTGGGCGTGGTGACGGAACTCGTCGAAGGCGACGTCTACCACTGGGGCGCGCTGATGGCGGGCGCGCTGCTCGGCTCGCTGCCGGTGGCGGTGCTGTATTCTTTCTTCGTCGAGTACTACGTGTCGGGAATGACCGGCGCAGTCAAGGAATAGGCTCAAGGAATAGACTGAAGGAGTGAGTGCATGAACCGGCTGGATTTGAGGGGGCGCTTCGCCGTCGTCACCGGCGGCGCTCAAGGGATAGGCGCGGCGATCGTCGAGCGGCTGGAACTTTCCGGCGCGACCGTGCGCGTCTGGGACATCGCCGCCGCGAAGGACCCGGTCGACGTCACCAGCGCCTCCGCGGTGGAACGCGCCACGGCCAGGGCGCTCGCCGACCTGGGCAAGATAGACGTGCTCGTCAACAACGCCGGCATCGCCGGCCTCAACTCGCCCACGGTCGAATACCCGGTCGACGAATGGGAGCGCGTGCTCAAGGTGAACCTCACCAGCCAGTTCCTGTGCTGCCGCGCGGTCGTGCCGCACATGGTGGAGAAGAAATACGGGCGCATCGTCAACATCGCCTCGGTCGCCGGCAAGGAAGGCAACCCCAATGCGGTCGCCTACAGCGCCTCCAAGGCCGGGGTGATCGCGCTCACCAAGTCGCTCGGCAAGGAATTGGCGCAGTCGGGCGTGCTGGTCAACTGCGTCACGCCGGCGGCGGCGAAGACCGCGCTGTTCGACCAGATGACCAAGCAGCACATCGCCTACATGCTCGCGAAAATTCCCATGAACCGCTTCGTCGAGGTCGACGAGATCGCGGCGCTCGCGTGCTGGCTCGCCTCCGAGGACTGCGCCTTCTCCACCGGAGCGGTGTTCGACATTTCCGGGGGCCGCGCCACCTACTGACATGGCAAAAAAGAAAATCGAGCTTCGCAGCGCCCGCTGGTTCGGACGCAACGACATCTACGGCTTCATCTATCGCGGCTGGGTGAAGAACCGCGGCGTGCCGCACGACCAGTTCGACGGCCGGCCCGTGATCGGCATCTGCAACACCTGGTCGGAGCTCACGCCCTGCAACACCCACTTCCGCGCGCTCGCCGAGCACGTCAGGCACGGCATCCTCGAGGCGGGCGGCTTCCCGCTGGAGTTCCCGGTGATGTCGCTCGGCGAGACGCTCCTGCGTCCCACCGCCATGCTCTACCGCAACCTCGCCAGCATGGACGTCGAGGAATCGATCCGCGCCAACCCTCTGGACGGCGTGGTGCTGCTGATGGGCTGCGACAAGACCACGCCTTCGCTCCTCATGGGCGCGGCAAGCGTCGATATCCCGGCGATCGGCGTGTCGGGGGGCCCGATGCTCTCGGGCAAGTACCGCGGCCAGGAGATCGGCTCGGGTACCAACACCTGGTCGATGTCGGAAGACTTGCGCGCCGGAAAGATCAGCCTCGCGGAATTCCACGAGGCGGAGTCGTGCATGAACCGCTCGCACGGCCATTGCATGACCATGGGCACGGCGTCCACGATGGCCTCGATGGTCGAGGCGCTCGGCGTCGGCATGCCGGGCAACGCGGCGATCCCGGCGGTGGACGCGCGCCGCAACCTGCTCGCGCGCGAGGCGGGCCGCCGCATCGTGGTAATGGTGAAGGAAAAGCTCGCCCTCTCGAAGATTCTCACGCGCAAGGCCTTCGAGAATGCCATCCGCGTCAACGCCGCGATCGGCGGCTCGACCAACGCCGTCATCCACCTCATCGCCATCGCGCGGCGCATCGGCGTCGACCTGGCCCTCGAGGACTTCGACCGCCTGGGCCGCGGCGTGCACTGCCTCGCGAACCTCATGCCCTCGGGAAAATACCTGATGGAGGATTTCTACTACGCGGGCGGCCTGCCCGCAGTGATCCGCGAGCTCGGCGCAAACGGGCTGCTCCACAGGGATGCGCTCACGGCGAACGGCAAGAGCCTCTGGGAAAACAACAAGGCAGCCCCGTGCTGGAATCGCGACGTGATCTTTCCTTTCCGCAGGCCCTTCAAGAAGAACTCGGGAATCGCGGTGCTGCGCGGCAACCTCTGCCCGGACGGCGCGATCATCAAGCCCTCGGCCGCGACGCCGAAGTTGATGAAACACCGCGGCCGCGCGGTGGTGTTCGAGAGCATCGAGGACTTTCACAAGCGCGTCGACGACCCTGGGCTCGACATCGACAGGAACTGCGTGATGGTGCTGAAGAACTGCGGGCCGAAGGGCTATCCGGGCATGGCCGAGGTCGGCAACATGCCCCTGCCGCCGAAGCTCCTGAAGCGCGGCGTCACCGACATGCTGCGGGTGTCGGATGCGCGCATGAGCGGCACCGCCTACGGCACCGTGGTGCTGCACGTCGCGCCCGAGGCGGCTGCGGGGGGAACGCTCGCGCTGGTCGAGAACGGCGATATCATCGAGCTCGACGTCGGCAAGCGCCGCCTCGAGCTGCTCGTGCCCGAGAAGGAGCTCGCGCGCAGGCGCAGGAAATGGAAGGCGCCGAAGCCGCCGCTCGCACGCGGCTACTGGCGGCTCTACTTCGACCACGTGCTGCAGGCGAACGAAGGCGCCGACCTCGATTTTCTCGCAGGAAAGAGCGGCGCCTTCGTGCCGCGGGACAACCACTGACATGAGAGTCGTGATCACCGGCGGCGGCGGCTTCATCGGCGCGAAGCTCGCAAGAGCCCTGCTCGCGCGCGACGCGCTAGCCGGCGGCGACGGCGCGCCGCAGAAGATCTCCAGCCTCGTGCTCGCCGACCAGGCCTTTCCCACGGATTTGCCCAAGGATCCGCGGCTGCAGACGCTCTCGGGCGACATTTCCGATCCGACATTCGCCGCGCGCGCCATCGCCCCCGACACGGGCTCGATCTTCCACCTCGCCGCGGTGGTCTCGGGGGCCGCCGAAGCCGACTTCGACCTCGGCATGCGCGTCAACCTCGCAGGCATGCGCAACGTCCTCGAGTGCGCGCGCCGCTGCGCACGGCCGCCGCGCCTCGCGTTCGCGAGCTCGGTCGCCGCTTTCGGCGGCGACCTGCCCGAGGTGCTCGACGACTCGACCACGCCGCGGCCGCAGACTTCCTACGGCACGCAGAAAGTGGTGAGCGAATACCTGATCGGCGACTGCTCGCGCAAGGGTTTCATCGACGGCAGGTCGCTGCGCCTGCCGACGGTCGTAGTGCGCCCGGGCAAGGCGAACGCCGCCGCGTCGTCCTTCGCGAGCGCCGTGATCCGCGAGCCGCTCAACAAGGTCGCCTACGACTGCCCGGTCGGGCGCGACACCGGCGTGTGGCTGCTCTCACCGCGGCGCGTAGTCGAGGCTTTCGTTCACGCGCACGACCTGCCCTCGGCCAAATGGGGATCGAACCGCGTCCTGAATCTTCCGGGCATCACCGTGAGCGTCCAAGAGATGCTGGAGGCCCTGGCGAAAATCGCTGGCGCCCAGGTCCCGAAGCGCGTCGCCTTCAAACCCGAGGCGCGCATCCAGGCGATCGTCGAGGGGTGGCCGGTGCGCTTCGCCACGCCGCGCGCGCTGGCGATGGGCTTCAAGGCGGACGCGGGGATCGACGCCGTCATCCGCGACTACATCGCCGACGAGGACGTGCGCGTCTGACCAGACCCCCGGATCAACGCTTTTTCGGCTCCCGCGCGATTTCGACGACGGCCCTGAGGGCGGTCGTGTAGGAGCGCCAGCCCATTCCCTGGACGGTACCGTCCACGACCGGCGCGATCATCGAGCGATGGCGCCACTCTTCCCGCGCCGCGATGTTCGACAGGTGAACCTCGATGACCGGAAACGGCATTGCGGCGATCGCATCATGCAGGGGAACCCCGTAATGGGTGATTCCGGCGGGATTGATGATGGCGCCGTCGGCCTTGTCGATGTTCGCGTGAAGGGTGTCGATCAGGACACCCTCGTGGTTCGACTGTGCGATCACCAACTCGGTGCCGAGTTCGACCGCCAGGGCTTCGAGCCTGGCGTTGATATCCGCGAGCGTCTCTTTGCCGTAGATATGCGGCTCGCGCCGCCCAAGGAGATTCAGGTTCGGGCCGTGCAGGACCAATATGCGCATTGTCTATCCTCCTGTTGCTCCCGCATGAATCATCGCGACGAATCAGCCCGCAATCCGCGTGTCGGGGTCGCCAGCGCGCGAAACCATCTTCAGGAAATGAGCCTCCATGCGCGCGGCATCGGGCTTGATGCCCGTGAAATGCTCAAAGGCACCCACGGCCTGCCAGACCATCATGCCGCCGCCATCGAGGGTGCGGCAACCGCGCTTTCGGGCGGCGCGCAGTAGTTCGGTCTCCAGCGGGAAATAGACGATCTCCACCACCCACATTTCCGGTCGCAGCAAGGACGGATCGAACGCCAGACCGGGATGGCCGGCCATTCCCGTCGGAGTGGCGTGAATCAGGCCGTCTGCCCGCTTCACCGTAGATGCGAGCTCATCGGCGGACACGACCAGCCGGTCGGGGTAGTGTCCCGCGACGCTGCGCGCCAGCGTCTCGGCGCGCTCGTGGTCTTGGTCGACGATGAAGAGCTGCTCCACGCCCAGGCTCATGGCGGCATGGGCGATGGCCGCCCCCGCCCCCCCGGCGCCCAGAAGCACCACGCGCCGCCTCGGCGCGTCGCCCAGCTTCTGACGGAACGACACGGCGAAACCCGAGCAATCGGTGTTGAAGCCCTTGCGCTGGCCTTTGCGGAAGACCATCGTGTTGACGGCACCGATGGCGCGCGCGTCCTCGGACAGCTCGGTCAGCAGCGGCAGCACGGCCTGCTTGCACGGGTGCGTGATGTTGAGGCCGTCGAAGCCCGCCGCTTCTGCCGAGTCGATCAGCCGCGGCAGATCGTCGATGCTGCACCCGTCCTGGGCGAGATCGATCAGCTGATAGTGCAGGGTCAGTCCGTGGCTCTTCGCTTCCTCTTCGTGCAGCGTGGGAGAAAGCGACTCCTGGATTCCCTCGCCGATCAGGCCGACCAGGAATTTGCGCTTCGCCACCGGGTCGGATGCCGAACCGCCAAGGCTCATTTGCCTGTTCCCCTTTTTTTCATCTTTCATCGGCGCATATTGGCATAGCCGGGACAGGGCTCAGCCCTGGTAACCCATGAGCCGGGGCAGAAAGAGCGCGAGCCCCGGTATGAAGGTAATCAGCGCAAGTGCGCCGATCATGACTGCGAGAAACGGCATCACTTCGCGCACAATGTCCCGGAGGGGCACCTGCGCGATCTTGACCATCATGAAAAGCAGAAGGCCGTAAGGCGGGGTGACCAGGCCGATCATGATGTTGACCACCGCGACCACCCCGAAATGCACGGGGTCGACGCCCAGCGCCTGCGCCGTGGGGAGGAGAACCGGAACGATGATCAGCAGAATCGTGGTTCCTTCCAGGAAGCAGCCGAGGACCAGTAGGATGAGATTCGCGAGCAGGAGGAAGGTAAACGACGAGAGCTCGTACCCCTTCAGCATGACGGCGAGCGCCTTGGGAATGTTCTCGACCGTAATGACGTAGTTGAAGACCATCGCGCCGGCGATCAGCATGCCGATCGATATCGTGACGCGCGCGCTGGTCAGCAGCGAGTTATACACGTCGCACCAGGCGACGGCGCGATAGAGAAAAGCGGAAACCAGCAGCGCGTACAAAGCGGCGAGAGCGGCAGCTTCCGTGGGCGTGGTTATGCCGCTGTAAAGGCAGCCGAGAAGGATCACCGGCATCATCAGCGCGGGGAAGGCTTCCCACGTGATGCGCGGTATGTCGCGCAGCGGGACAGGTTTCTCGACCGGAAACTTTCTTCGCCGGGCGGTAAACGCGATCAGGAGCATCTGCACGATGCCGATAAGGAGGCCCGGGACGACGCCGGCGAGGAACAGGTAGCCGATAGACGTATCGGAGACCAGGGCATAGATCACCAGCGGGATCGAGGGCGGGATGATGGGCGCGATGACCGAGGATACCGCCGTCAGGGCGGCGGCAAAGCTCGCCGTGTATTTGCCGTCCTGCGTCATCATCTTCTGCATCAGCTTGCCGCTGCTCGCGGCATCAGCGAGGGCGGAGCCGGACATGCTGGAGAAGATGATGCTTTGCACGACGTTGACCTGGGCGAGGCCGCCGCGGAAGCGCCCGACGAACGCGTTGCAGAAGCTCAGCAGCCGTTCCGTGATGCTGCCGATGGTCATGAACTCGGCGGCGAGGATGAACAGCGGAATGGCAAGCAGCACGAAGCTCGAATACATGCCGTTGAGCAGCTGCTCGGCGGCGGTCCCCATGTCGAGGCCGGCCAGGAAAAGATAGAAAACCGATCCGCCGATCATCGCGTGCCCGATCGGCAGCCCGAGCAGGCTGAGGGCTACGATCGCCATGACGGCGAGGGAGAAGGGGCTGGCGGGATTCACAGACCGGAGCTCACCGTGGTCGAATCGGCGGCTACGGGATCCTTGCCGCGCACCAGGTGCGAGAGGATCCAGAGGTAGCGGACGATGACGGCGACGGCGAAGAGCACGTAGATCGAGTACAAGTAGTCGAAGCGGATCTTGAGATAGGACGATTTTTCAACCTTCATGAAACTGACATAGCTGACCGTTGCCGGGAGCGAGGCGGCATACAGGATCACGATCGAGATCCCGATGATGACTCCCATGACGAGACGCGTGCGGCGGCCCGCCGCCCCAGAGATGAGATCGAAGCGGATTTCCTCGTTTTCCTTCACGACGAAGGCGGCCCCCCAGAGCACCAGCCACAGCCAGGTGATGACGCTCAGCTCGGAGGTCCAGCCGATCGGGAAGTTGAAGACGTACCGGAAAACGATCTGCACGATGAAGGCGACGAACATGACCGCGAGCAGGCCGGCGGCGATATTCTCCGCACGGCGCCGCAGCCAGGCTCCGGCTCTCCCGAAGAACGGTTTCATGGTCGTTTCCTAGAAGCCGCCGGTTGCGGGCGCGACCGGCGGGCGCGCAGGAACCGCAAGATTTACTTGAGAGCGTTGATCTTCCCGAGCATCCCTTTGGGCCAATGCTTCGCCTCGTCCGAGCTCAGGTATACCTTCTGTGCATGTTCGCGGAAGGCCTTCACATCCGGAGCGTAAATCTCCAGACCCATCTTCTTGAAGCCCTCGGCCAGCTCGCCTTCACGTTTCAGGTGCTCCGCCGCGCTCCAGGCAATCGCCTTGTCGGCCGCGGCCTGGAAAGCCTTCTGCTTCGCCGGCGACATGCTGTTCCAGGTTTTCAGGTTGACGGTGAGCAGGTCGTAGCCGATTAGGTGCGAGGTCAGCACGATCTGCGACATCACCTCGTAGAACTTCATGTTCTGCACGTTGGGCAGGGGGTTGTCCTGACCGTCGATGGCGCCGGTCTGCAGGCCCGTATACGTCTCGGCGTAAGCCATCGGCGTGGGATTCGCGCCCAGCGAACGGCCGAGGAGCTGCCACGCATCGCCGGGGGGCATCCTGAGCTTGATGCCGGCCATGTCGGCGGGCGTGGAGATCTTCTTCTTCGGTTTGAGGCCGACTTGCCGGGTGCCGAAGAACGTCGGCCCGAGGATCCTCACCTTGGCCTCGTCTTCGGCCATCTTCTTCATCTGCGCGCCGAGGTCGCTCGCAAAGAAGGAATTCAGGTGGTTGGCGTCGCGGAACAGGTACGCCGAAGTCAGGATCGACCACGCCGGGATCTGCTTGGAAATATCCTGTGGCGCGATATTGCCCATCTCCAGGTTGTCGCGCTGCAAGGCAACCAGCTCCGTGCCCTGCTTGAACAAGGTCCCGTTGTAGAAGGGCTCCACATTGAAATCGCCCTCGACCTCTTTCGCGAACATCTGGATCATGCCCGCGCGAATGTCCTTGTCGGAGAACACCGCTGCAAAGCGGATGGTGGGCTTGGCCTGCGCTCCGGCGGGCAGCGCGTACGCTGCAGCAAGAGCGGCGCCTGCCTTGAGCGCCGAACGACGGTGGATGCTGAAGTCCATGTTGAACCTCCTCCTATGAAGTATATGTGACTGGACGCGACAACGAGCGGCGAAGACCAGGCTCGGGAATCTCCGGCGTGCAGGGAATGCCCGGCGGGAGGCCGGGCGCCACTGCGCCGCTCCTAGGTGATATGGGGCGCCCCTGTCGGCGGGCGCCCCATCCGGCATTTCTCAGAATTTGTACACAAAGCCGACGTGCGCACCGCGGATCTTTTGACCGTTGACGTCGGCCGCATCGGTAAAGGTCTTCGTCAGACCCGCCGAGCCGGACGGGCGGAAGCCGGCGTTGGGATCGTTGCTCAGGGAGTCGGCGAGGACGTACAAAGTGGTGTCCTTGAAAATGTCGTAGAACGTGCCGACGGACCAACCGCTTGCGTTCTTGCCGGTTCCGGAGCTATCCCTGATGCGCCCATACAGGCCGCCGACCCGCACTTTCTTGTCCACCTGGTAGTCGGCGGATACCTGGGAAATGTTGTAGAAGGTATTCGCGCCCGCGTCCGTGCCGGCCACCAGCGAATTGCCGACGTTGTTCAGAGGCGATCCGCCGTTGTTGAGGGTCCCGGGAGCGCCGGCGGTGGTGCTGTTGTTGTTTGTTCGTATCTGGACGAGATACACTTTTCCCGCGCCGTAGTTGTAGTTCGCATACCAACTGTTGTAGCTCACCGACCTGTCGACCACGGCACCGTTGGGCGCCTTTCCGGCGATGCCGGCGTAACCGGCGCGATAAGGGCCTTTCTCATAGTCCAGGGCGAGCTGATACACGCCCTGATTCGTGGTGTGATTCACCGCCGCCCCTTGCAGCGAATAGTGCGTCTCGAACATGAAGCCGGCAATCCGGGGCGAGAGATAGGCGAAATCGCTGTCGTAGCGCGAAGGCACCCCGAAGGCGTTGACCACCGAACCCAGGGTCCGCGCCGTGTAGTCGATGTAACCGCCGCGGTAGAAAATCGCGGTATTCTGCCGGCCCACCCGGAATTCGCCGGCCGGGGTCGCGAGCCCTGCCCACAGCTGGCGGTCGAACATGCGCGTTGCATCGGCTGCCGCGCCCGAGGTGTCGTTCAGGCCTTGCTCAAGAACAAACTTGCCGGTGTAGCCGTCGCCCAGATCCTTGTCGCCTCTCAACCCCCACCGGGTGCGCAGATACGCGCCGTCCTGGAGCGATATCGATCTGCTGCCCGAGCTGCTCTTCATGTAGTTCAGGTAATAGTCGACGTCGCCGTACAGGGTGACGTTCGCACCGTTACTGCTGTAGGTGAGCGGGGTCTGCGCCGTCGCGGCGCCGGCCGCTATTGATGCGAGTGCGCCCAGCGCCAGCGTTATCTTCTTTGTTCTCATGTCTCCTCCTTTTTGGGATGCTGATGAAACCGACCGGCAATCCTAGGGAGATGAGAAAGGAGAAAACATTGGCCTGAGGGCGAAGGTGCGCGATAATCGCCCCTGGACGCGCGATTAGCGCACAACTTTCTCAATGCCTTCGTCTTCCGTTCTGGGTAAGCGGGACCGGATCGCAGGCCTCGACCGGGGCCTGCGCCTGATCGAAGCCTTCGACGAAACGCACCCGAGGCTGTCGCCTTCGACGGCGGCGCGGCGCACGGGAATGACCCGAGCCGCGGCGCGACGCTACCTGCTGACCTTGCAGAACCTGGGCTACGTGGAGAGCGACGGCAAGCTGTTCTGGCTGACGCCGCGCGTCTTGCGGCTGGGATGGTCCTATGTCGATTCAGCCAACGTCGCGCGGATCGCGCAGCCCTTCCTGCAGCGAATCACATCAGTGCTGGGCGGCGCCGCCTATTTCGCGGTCCGGGACGGAGACGACGTCGTGTTCATCGCCCGCAGCGGCAATCGCCAGGTGCAGAACGTGGGGTTCATGCTGGGGGCACGGGTGCAGGCGAATTTCGCGTCGGCCGGCATCGCCATGCTCTCCTGCTGGCCCCACCAAGAGGTCGAGCGCTGGCTGTCCGGCCGGGTCTTCATGCCTTTCACGCCCTATACCGTGACCACGGTGGATGGCGTGCGCGAGCTGATCGCCACGGCGAGAAGCCGCGGCTACGCGCTCCTCGAGCAGCAGCTCGACCCGGGCATGCGCGGCATCGCAGTGCCGATCCGCAGCCGCACATCCGAAGTAGTCGGCGGGATCAGCGTGAGCCTGCCGATGGGAAACGAATCCACGAGCGCCGCAACCTCCCGCGTGCTGCCGGTACTACGGGAAGTCGAGCACTCGCTGCTTGCCCTCCTGTGAGCTACTTCAGGAAAAAGTCCGGCAGCGCGAGCGAGAATGCCGGCACGTAGGTGACTAGCATCAGCGTCGCGATCAGCGCGCCGTAGAACGGCCAGATGGTGCGCATGACGTAGCCGATCGATACGCCGCCGATGGCGCGGCCGACGAACTGCGTCGTGCCGACGGGCGGCGTGTTCAGCCCCAGCGCGCAATTGATCAGCATCAGCATGCCGAATTGGACCGGGTGCATGCCGTACTGCGCGCAGATCGGTAGAAATATCGGCGTGCAGATCAGGATGGTCGGCGCCATGTCGAGGAACGTGCCCAGAAGAAACAGGATCACGTTGACGAGCAGGAAGCGTAGAGGGTGATGAGGTAGCCGAAGGTGCTCGACACGCCGATGAGGAGCAGCACGATGCCGGTGGTCTGATCACGGTCGTCCTCCTCTGGTGGGCCTGCTCGTGGAATGGCGGAATCCTGCGCTCATTTGCGTTTCCGCGCGGCTTTCCTGCCGGCGCGCGCCATGCGCCGCTGCGGCTTCACCGGCGCACGCGTCGGGTCGCCGCCGTCTTCTGCCACGACGAAGGTCCCGCCCTGGAACATTTCCGTGCGCGGGTCGGCGCCGGGCTTTTCGTTCGCGAGGACTGCCTCCGCCAGGAATTCGCTGTCGTCCTGCGGGCGATAGCCCAGGCCCTCGGCATTGGCATTGTCGTACCAGCTGCGCCTGTTGCCGGAGACGCCGTAGACGATCTCGAAGCGCAGGCCCGGCCGGTCGATGGCGATCGAGACGAGCTGCGCGAGGTCGCGCGGCGAGAGCCAGATCGCGAGCCTGCGCTTGTCCACCGGCCGCGGAGCAACGTTGCCGATGCGCAGACATACCACTTCCATCCCGTACTTGTCGGCGTAGAGGCTGCCCAGGGCCTCGCCGAACGCCTTCGAGACGCCGTAGCGGCTGTCGGGTTTCGGAACGACGCGGTGGTCTATGCTCTCGTCGCGGCGGTAGAAACCCACCGCGTGGTTGCTGCTCGCGAACGCGATGCGCCGCACGCCGTTGCGCCGCGCCGCCTCGAATACCCCGTAGGTACCGACGATGTTGGCGCGCAGGATCGTCTCCCAGGGACCTTCGACGGAAAATCCGCCGAGGTGCACGATCGCGTCCACGCCTTTCGTCGCCCGCAGCATGTCGGCGAGGCTCGCGCAGTCGCCGCGCACGAACTCCTCCCCCGCGCTCAAGGCCTTCACCGGCCGGATGTCCGAGAGCCGCAGCGCGTAGCGCCCGGCGAGCTCGCGCCGCAGGTGGCCGCCGACGTCGCCGGCCGCGCCCGTGATGAGGATTTTTTTCATCATTGCAGACCGATCTGAAACCGCCTTGCGAGCCAAGCCCGAACCTACTCCGCGGTGACCCCGGTACGCTTGACGATCTCTGCGTAGTTCGCGAGGTC
>JBGQFD010000068.1:0-20004 GCA_041496705.1 Gammaproteobacteria bacterium
CAACATGCGCAGAACTTCGTAGTGAATGAGCGTTGTGAGCACGAGGAGCGCGACGCAAAAAATGCCAACTAGTGCCATCGTTTCCTCGCTAGAGGTTTTCCAGTCTGTGGGGCCCAACGTTCCCAGCAACCAGCGCGCGCCCGCCGACCTGTCCAGAGCATGGCGCTTGCGCGCGCGTCCCCGTTGACTGGGTGGTTAGGTGTCACCCATTCCAATTGATTCCCCGTCTATGGGAAGACATCTCGCGCCATTGCAGCCATTGATATGAAATCGCTAACGATGTAGTTCTCCGCACTCATAGCCCTGGGCATTAACACCCGGCGCGCGGTGACACCTGACGTGAATTGGTTACCAAAATAGTCGACACGTCAGGCAGTTCGCAATGCGCCATTTTGCTCGCGTAGCCTATCATCCTTCAAACCTGATCCGAATTGGTTGACAACCTATAATCGGCAGCAAGTCGCTCCGCACAACGCCTCATCTGATACGCCTCAAGCACCCACCGCCTCCCCCGCCCGTTTAACCGGCCGCTCGTCAATCGGCAAATTGACGACAGCCGACACCACCGACAGCGCGATCGCGATCCACCACACCAGCCGGTACGAGCCGGTATGGTCGAAGACGTAGCCGCCGAGCCAGCCGCCGAAGAATCCGCCGAGCTGGTGAAAGAAGAACACGAAGCCCGACAGCATGGCGAGGTGCTTGACCCCGAAGATTCCGGCAACCACGCCGTTGGTGAGCGGCACGGTTCCTAGCCAGGTGAAGCCGAATGCCGCGGCGAAGAGATAAGCCGACATCGGCGAGAGCGGCAGCGAGATGAGGACGAGGACCGCAACGCCGCGCACCGCGTACAGTCCCGACAAGAGCCAGGTCTTGGAGTAGCTCGCGCCCAGCCGCCCGGCGAGGTACGAGCCGAAGATGTTGAAAAGCCCCACCAACGCGAGCGCGACGGTCCCGTCGCGCGCAGTGAGTCCCTGGTCGATGAGGTATGCCGGGAAATGCGTACCGATAAAGACGATCTGGAAGCCGCAGGCGAAGTAGCCGACGCCGAGCAGCCAGAATCCCTTGTGGACGAACGCCTCGGCGATCGCCTGCTTCGGGGATGCGCCCGCTGCGGACGCCGTGCCGTAGCCCTTGTCCGCCACGCCGAACGCCGCCGGCACCATCAGCGCAGCGCATAGCGACAGCCCGATGAGCCCCGCGTACCAGCCCAGCGTCGAAATCAGCACGAGGGCGAAGGGCAGCAGCGCGAACTGCCCGAACGACCCCGCCGCGCTGCAAATGCCGAGCACGACGCTGCGGCGCTCCGGCGGAAACGCGCGACCGAGGGCGCCGAAAACGATGTTGAAGGTGGTGCAGCTCATGCCCAGGCCGATGAGCACGCCCATCGACAGGGTCAGCGCGAGCGCCGTGGAGGCGTTCGCCATGAAGACCAGGCCGCACACGTACACGAGAGCCCCGAAGAAAAGCACGCGTCCGGCGCCGAAGCGGTCTGCGAGCATGCCGGTGAACGGCTGGGTCAGGCCCCACAGCAGGTTCTGCAGCGCAACGGCGAAACCGAAGACCTCGCGCCCCCAGCCGTGGTCCATGCTCATCGGCTGGAGGAACAGGCCGAAGCTGTGGCGTATGCCGAGCGCGAGGGTGAGGATGACGCTCGCGCAGACGAGCATCAGGGTCGGGCTGGGTTTGCGCGGCACGTTCGAAACGCGTGGGGCGGAAGCGCCGCAGCATAGCACGCGGCGACGCACGCACCCGGTTTGATACCATGACTTCAACGTGACACCGTCCCTCGCTCCGTCAGCGCCGCTCGCACGGCGCCTGCTGCCCTTCCTCAGGTGGTGGCCGCTGGTGAACCGCTCGACCCTCAGGTCCGATGCGCTCGCCGGCCTGATCGGAGCGATCGTGGTCCTGCCGCAGGGCATCGCCTTCGCCACGCTCGCCGGGCTGCCTCCCGAGTACGGGCTGTACTGCGCCATGCTGCCCACCGTCGTCGCTGCGCTGTTCGGCTCGTCCTTGCATGCCGTCTCGGGGCCGACCAATGCGGTTTCGCTCATGGTGTTCGCGGCGCTCAGTCCCCTCGCCCTGCCGATGACGCCGCACTATGTCGAGCTCGCGCTGACGCTCGCGCTGATGTCGGGCACGATCATGCTCGCCCTCGGGCTGCTGCGTTTCGGGTCCCTGGTGAATTTCGTGTCGAGCTCGGTGGTGGTCGGATTCACCGCGGCGCTGGGCGTTTTCATCGTCGCGAGCCAGCTCGGAAATTTCCTCGGCGTCGCCTCGGCGCCGGGGACGCTTCCCGCCATGCTCGGCGAAACGCTGCGGCATCTCGGCGACACGCAACCCTGGGTGGCGCTCGTCGCCGCCGCCACCCTCCTCGTCGGCGCGTTCTCGGGCCGCCTGCTGCCGAGGATTCCGCCGATGCTGGTGGCGATGGTCCTGGGGAGCACCCTCGCGTTCGCGCTCAACCAGGCGCTCGGCGACGCGCGCACCGGCCTGCGCACGCTCGGTCCGATTCCCGGGGCGCTGCCTGCGCTCTCGGCGCCCGACCTGTCGGCAGCGACGCTGCGCAGCCTGCTCGGGAGCGCGCTGGCGGTGGCGATGGTGGCGCTCACCCAATCGCTGTCGATCGCGCACGCCATCGCGCTGAAGTCGGGGCAGCGGCTGAACAACAACCAGGAATTCATCGCCCAAGGACTGGCGAACCTCACCGCCGCATTCTTCTCGGGCTTCCCGACGAGCGTGTCGGCGAACCGCTGCGGCCTCAACTACGACGCCGGCGCAAAGACACCGATGGCGGCGATCTTCTCTGCGCTGCTCCTGGTGGGGCTCCTGCTCGCGCTCGCCCCGCTGCTCGCCTATCTGCCGGTCGCAGTGGTCGCCGGGCTGCTGTTCCTCGTCGCCTGGAACCTGGTCGACGTGCCGCGCATCCGCAAGATCCTGGCCGCCAGCCGCGGCGAGCGCGCGGTGCTCGGGGTCACGTTCGTGTCCACGCTGGCGCTCGAGCTGGAGTTCGCCATCCTCGTCGGCGTGCTGGTGTCGCTGGTGCTTCTCCTCAACCGCACTTCACACCCGATCATGCGTAGCCTCGTCCCCGATCCGCGCCACACCGCGCGCAAGATGACCGAGATCGAGGACGGCCTGGTCGAATGCCCGCAGCTGAAGATCCTACGCATCGAAGGTTCGATCTACTTCGGCGCGATCGATCACGTGCGGCGCCACCTCGATACGCTGCGCGAGAAGAGCCCCGGCCAGAAGCACCTGCTGCTCATGTCGAAGAGCATCAATTTCGTCGACATGGCGGGCGCAGAGCTGCTCGCCGCCGAGGCGCGGCGACGGCGCGACGCCGACGGTCGGCTTTATTTCTACGGCCTGCGCCGGCCGGTCGAGGAGCTCTTCGAGCGCGGCGGTTACATCGAAGCGTTCGGCCGGGAAAACGTGTTTCGCGGCAAGCGCGAAGCCATCGGCGGGGTGTTCACGCGCCTCGACCAGTCGATCTGCATGCGCTGCCGGGCGCGGATTTTCGAGGAGTGCGCCAGCGTTCCCTCCCCGCCGGAGCAGCGATGACGCGGGCGCGGGCCGCGCTGCTCCTCGCGGCGGCGCTGCTCGCCGCCTGCGGCGGCCCGCCTCGCCTCGCTCGGCTCGCACCCGACGCGGTCGTGCTCGCCTTCGGCGACAGCCTCACCTTTGGCACCGGCGCCGCTCCGCAGGAAAGCTACCCGGTGCGCCTGCAGGCGCTGATCGGCCGCAGAGTGATCGCCGCTGGCGTTCCCGGAGAAACGAGCGCCGAGGGCCTGGCGCGGCTTCCGGCGGTGCTCGAGGAAACCCGCCCGCAGCTCGTGATCCTCTGCCACGGCGGCAACGATTTCCTGCGCAAGCTGGACGAAGCCCAGACGGCGAGCAACCTGCGCGGCATGGCGAGGCTCGCCCGGGCGCGCGGGGCGCAGGTGGTGCTCGTCGGCGTGCCCAAGCCGGGCCTGCTGCCCTCCACGGCGGGCCTCTACGCCGAGGTCGCTCGCGAGCTCGCGCTCCCCCACGATGACAGCGCGCTGCGCAAGATCCTCACCGACAATGCGCTCAAGTCGGACCTGGTGCATCCCAACGCCGCAGGCTACCTGCGACTGGCCGAGGCCGTCGCCGCCCTCCTGAAGAAGGCGGGCGCGGTCTGAACCCCCACGGGCGGCGACTCGCACCCCTGAAACGAGGAATCTTCACTGTCGGGGTTTTCCCTGACTTTCGCTTTGGCGCGGGCAGGTCTATGCTCGTGGCATATCCCCCAGGCAGGTTCGCATGCTGGATCTGGATCGCCATCTCTGGATCGAAGTCGCCGAGTATCTCGCCGCCGCGCTCGGCGCTATCGCGATCGCGTGGTTCCTCGCCGACAGCCTCGGCACGCCGCTGTGGGGCGAGTTGACCAGCGTTCGCCTGCGTTAGCAGGCCGTTCTATTTTGCGCCGAGCAATCGCGACGCCCGGGCGATATCCTTCGGCTTCACCCAGAATATCGCGCCGAAGCGGCGGCTGCCCGCCGTCACCGCGTCCATCGCGACCATATTGATTTTCGCTTTCGCGAGATTGTCGAGGACGCGAACCAGCGCACCAACCCGGTCTTCGCCCTGCACCAGGAACGCGGTTTTCTTCTTGCCCAGATTCAGGCCGCGCTTTTTCGCGCCGCGGGCGAATTCGACCGGGTCGGCGGGAACGAAGTCCACCTGTGCCTTGGCGCCCTGCGGGAAGCCAGTGAAGGCGAGCAGGTTGTGTTTGCCCATCGCGATCGATTTCAGCATTTGCACGCCGATACCCGGGCGGTTCGGAACTTTCATCGAGTAGTAACTCACTTTGCGGATCATGGTTGTCTCCTTTTTCGCGGCACAGCTCCGCTACCGATAGCACTCCCGGGGAGAACTGGCAAGCACATTCGGCCCGCCGCGGTTCCAGCCGGCCTGCAGCGTCCGTGAGACCGCTGTGCCTGCACCCGACCAGACCCAGGCGTTTCATTTCCCACGGTCTGCTCGCGCGCGCCGCTGGGCCTTGACGGCCGCGACCGTGTACCTGGCGAGCAGCGGGAGCCTCTCGAAATCATGGCTTTCGTCATCTTGAGGATACAACGGCCGGGAACTGATACATTAGGACTCACCCGATTGCCGCGCTTTCATGGGCCACCGCCTCTCCAAGATCACCACGCGCACCGGAGATTCCGGCAATACCGGACTGGGTGACGGGTCGCGCGTCCGCAAGGACAGCCCGCGCGTCGCCGCGCTCGGCGACGTCGACGAGCTGAACTCGACCATCGGCGTGCTGCTCGCCGAGGAAGTTCCGGAACGGATACGCGCTGTCCTGGAAGGCGTGCAGCACGACCTTTTCGACCTGGGCGGCGACGTCTCGATTCCGGGCCGCGCGACTGTCTCCCCAGGTCAGGTCCGCCGGCTGGAAGACGCGCTCGAGGAATTCAACGCCGCGCTTGCACCGCTCAAGGAATTCATCCTGCCGGGCGGTAGCCGCGCCGCCGCCCTCTGTCATCTCGCGCGCACGGTATGCCGGCGCGCGGAGCGCTCGCTCGTCGCCCTCGCGTCGTCGGAGAAGGTCGCCGATGAGGCGAGGATCTATCTCAATCGCTTGTCCGACCTGCTGTTCGTCCTCGGCCGCGCCATCAACCGGGAAGGCGGCCGGGGCGACGCCCTGTGGCAGCAGGGCAGGAACCGGTAGAAAAACAAAGGCCCGCTATGCAGCGGGCCTTTCGATGCTCGAAACCGGGTCAGGCCTCGACGAAGGCTTCTTCGCGCTTCTTGCGCACCGTCGGCGCCAGGGTGATCACCAGCAGGAAGCCGGCGATCAGCAACATGGTTAGGCTGATCGGGCGCTGGAAGAACACCAGCGCATCCCCGCGCGAGAGCAGCATCGCGCGGCGCAGATTCTCTTCCATGAGCGGCCCAAGGATGAAACCGAGGATGAGCGGTGCCGGCTCGCACTCGAGCTTGACGAAGACGTAGCCGACCACGCCGAACGCGGCGGTCTGCATGACGTCGAACGGGCTGTTCGAGATGCTGTAGACGCCGATACAGCAGAACAGCAGAATCGCCGGATAGAGGATGCGGTAGGGCACGGTGAGCAGCTTGATCCACATGCCGATCAGCGGCAGATTGAGGACCACCAGCATCAGGTTGCCCACCCACATCGAGGCGATCATTCCCCAGAAGAGCTGCGGCCGCTCGGTCATCACCTGCGGGCCGGGCGCGATGCCCTGGATCATCATCGCGCCGATCATCAGCGCCATCACCGGGTTGGACGGAATGCCCAGCGTGAGCAGCGGGATGAACGAGGTCTGCGCGCCGGCGTTGTTGGCCGACTCCGGCGCCGCCACGCCCTGGATCGCGCCCTTGCCGAAGTTGGCGGAGTTCTTCGAGATCTTCTTCTCCAGCGTGTAGGCGGCGAACGACGCGAGCAGGGCGCCGCCGCCGGGCAGGATGCCGAGAAACGAGCCGAGCGCGGTGCCGCGCAGGATCGACGGGGCCGAATCCTTGAGATCCTGCAAGGTCGGCAGCAGTCCGGTGACCTTTTTCGTGAAAACCTCGCGTTGCTCCTTCTGCTCGAGGTTGCCGATGATCTCGGCGAAGCCGAACACGCCCATTGCCACCGAAACGAAGCCGATGCCGTCGGAGAGCTCCGACACCCCGAAGCTGAAGCGCGCCACCCCCGAGTTGACGTCGGTGCCGACCAGCCCGAGCAGCAGCCCCAGGATCACCATGGCGATCGCCTTGACGAGCGAGCCGTGCGCGAGCACTACCGCGGCGATCAGGCCGAGACACATCAGGGAGAAGTACTCCGCCGGGCCGAACTTGAGCGCGACCTCAGCGAGCGGGGGAGCGAACAGCGCGATGATCACCGTGGAGACGCAGCCAGCGAAAAACGAGCCGATCGCCGCGATGCCCAGGGCCGGCCCGGCGCGGCCCTGCCGCGCCATCTGGTAGCCGTCCAGGCAGGTCACCACCGAGGAAGATTCGCCGGGCAGGTTGACCAGGATCGCCGTGGTCGAGCCGCCGTATTGCGCGCCGTAGTAGATGCCGGCGAGCATGATCAGCGCCGAGATCGGCGACAGCGTGAAGGTCACCGGCAGCAGCATCGCGATCGTCGCGACCGGGCCGATCCCGGGCAGCACGCCGATCAGGGTGCCGAGGATGACCCCCATGAAGCAGTAGAACAGGTTCTGCAGGGACAGCGCGACCCCGAAACCGATTCCCAGATTGTGAATGAGTCCTTCCATCGCCGTTACTCCCAGAAGCTCGGCCAGATGTTCATCGGCAGCCCGAGGCCGCGAACGAATGCGATGACCGAGAAGATCGCCAGTGCGACGAACAGGATGGTGACTTCCTTCCACTTGAATTCATGGCCGCCCCAGGCGCTGCCCACGATGAGCGCCCCCGTCGCGAGCACCAGGCCGAGGGGCTTGAGCAGGTAGCCGAAGACGACCACCGAAAAGAGAATCACCCACAGCGGACGCGGCCCGAACGCGGCGAACAACAATCCGATCGCGCCCCCGGCGAGGAGCATGTGTCCGACCTGCCACACGATCACGGCGTCGCGCGGCGGCTGCGTGTAGTACGCGACGACCCCCAGCGCCAGCCCGGCGACGACGAACCAGCCCCGGAACGGAAACACCGCGAGCGGGTTGGGAATCTTCGAGACGAACGCCCGGAACAGGACCGCCGCGCCGAGTACGACGAGCATTCCCCCGAGTACGGTGGGAAAGTACGCCGGCCCCATGCGCACCGCAGTGCCCATCGCGTAGTTGCCGGAGATGTACATGAACGCCCCGCCGAAGGCGACGAACATCAGCCCGGCCCAGAAATCCTTGCCGTTCGCTATTTTCATTTCATCCCTCCACCTGCTCCGGCCGCGTATTCTGCCATACCTTGTCTGGCCGGGTTTGCTCCCTTGTCAACTCTTTTCACGATCCAGGTAGACCATCAGCCTTGAACTGGTCAGGCGCAGCCGCTGAGACAGCATCAAGACCAGTTCCATCAGGATCTTCGCCCCGAGGACCGGTTGCTCCAGGATGATGCGCGCCAGTTCTTCCCGCGTCAGCACGGCGAACAGACAGCTTTCCGCCGCGATGCAGCTCGCGAAACGCGGCTCGCCGTCGATCATCGACATCTCGCCGAGCGACTGCCCGGGATCGATCAGCGCGATTAGCCGCGGCGCGTGGTGCTGGTCCTGCTTGAACACCTCGATCCTGCCCTCGATCAGCAGGACCATGAAATCCCCCGATTCGCCTTCGCGAATTAGTTCCACGCCGGGGTCGACGCGGAACACCTGCATGAACCGGCTCAGCAGCAGGATTTCCGTTAGGCTGAAGTTCTCGAAAAGCGGCGAGAACGTAATCAGGCTGTGGATCTTGCTCGCAAACTGGGTCGCGTCGCCCAGCGATTCCAACTGATCGAGCCGGGTCTGGTGCGCGGGTTCCGTCATCTTCGAATTTTCTTTCGGAACCGCGGGTTACAGGCCCAGCGATCCCGCCCCTCAGAGTGACCGCCAGATTATGCCCAATCGCCGGAGCGATCACAAATCTTGCTGTAGGCTGACGAGAGAAACCCTGAATCAGCAAACCGATGTCTAGAGCTTTCCCTAGGCGCCTGCGAGTACCCACCCGGTCGCGGCCAGCCAGCCTGCAGTCGCGGCAATCAGGTGCGGATCCCGCAGCAGTTCCCAAGCGGGGTCGGCGCCACCGCCTCGGGAGTAGACCAATTGCAGATAGCGGAACAGTCCGTAGAGGACGAACGGCAGCGTGAAGATCAGATGGTCGGTGCCGTGCAGCATTGCCGTTTCCCGGTCCACCGTGTACAGCCCGTATCCGATCGCGGCGCCCGCAACGCTCACCGCGATGAGACGGTCGAGCAGCGCCGCGCTGTAGCCGTCCAGAGAGGCACGCTGCGCGCCCGGATTTCCCCCGGCTGTCGCAGCGACGAACTCGGCGCGGCGTTTGCAGAATCCGAGGAACAGGGTCAGCATCAGCCCGCACAGCAGCAGCCACTTGGACGGCGCGACACCGATGCCCAGCGTGCCGGCAAGAATGCGCAGCATGAACCCGCCGGCAATCATGAACACGTCGAGTATCGGCACATGCTTACCCCCGGCGCTGTAGAGCACGTTCAGCGCCACGTAAGCCGCGGCAGTCAGGAATCCGGCGAGCGATACCGACGCCGCGAGTGCGAGTCCTGAAAACCCGAGCAGCAGGCTGAGCGCGGTCGCCGCACGGGCGCCGACATCGCCGCGCGCGAGCGGGCGCGAGCGTTTGTCCGGATGCTGGCGATCGGCCTCGCGGTCGGCAAGGTCGTTCATGACGTACACCGCGCTCGATGCCAGGCAGAACGCCGCAAACAGCGTAAACGCATGCAGCACGAGTTCCGGCTCCGTCCAGCCGTGACCGAACACCAGACCGACGAAGACAAAACCGTTCTTGATCCACTGGTGCGGGCGGACCAGACGCAGATAGGCGCGCGCCACCGGCTTCAGCCTGTCGCGGGGCAGGTGGCCGTGCCGAAGTAGCGCTCGCAGAAATAACACCGTCCCTGGGGCAGGTACCAGGGAATGGCGTAGTAGCGGTCGCGCACGTGCTTCAGCACGTTTTCCCGGTAGGCGGCGAAGTCGAAGCCCCGCCCGAGCACCAGGTAGAAAGGCGCCCCGGAAAGGATGAAGCTGCGGTACTCCACGGAGTGGAAGTACGGCAGGTAAGCGTCATCCCCGGGCGGGTTCTTGCGCAGGACCAGGATGTTCTTCCCGTCGAGCTGGCGAAAGTCGGTGAGGACATCATCTTGCCTCGCATACGCAGAGGCCGGGCCGAAAACGAAGAAATACCTGCCGCGCGCGGCGTCGGCCGGCTGCGCCGAGTTGGGCAGGGGCAGGCGCGCTGCGCCGTTGCGGCGCGCGTAGTAGGAGGCGGTGAACGCGGGCGAATAGCCGTCCGCGGCGAACTCGAAATCCTTCGCGTAGGGCTCGAGCTCGCGCAGGACATCGTGGATGCGCACGTGGAAAACGATCCCGTCGTAGAGGCGGCTCGCCTTCCAGGTCTCGAGCGGCAGCAGCGATGCGACCATGATCGCAGCGGCGTGCAGGGCGCCCAAGACCCCAAGGTACGCGACCGAGCGCCGCAGCTGTTCGCGCGACAGCAGCGCGCCGGCCGCGATGAAAAAAAACGGTACGAACGAGAACACCCAATGCAGGCCGATCTGCTTGACCGCCGACAAGAGGGCAAAGAAACCAAACGGGAACGCGAACGCAACGAAGAAGAACCTCGTCGCCGGCTGCGCCAGAGCCTCCCCCACCGCGCTCCGCTGCCGCGCCAGTTGCCACAAGGCCACCGGGCTGAGCACGTAGAGGACGCAGGCGGCGTAGAGAAGCGGCGTCTTCCACGACCACCCGGCGGTATCGTGGCGGTTGTAGAGGTTGAACATCAGGTTGGCCCAGCAGTGCTCGTAGTTCCAGGCCAGGTTGAGCGCAGCAAAGGGGAGCGAGCACGCGACCACCAGCGCCAGTGCCCGCCAGTCGCGCTGGCCGCGCGGCGAGAACGCGACGTAGGCGACGTAGGCGAGGCCCAGGAGCACGGCGAAATACTTGGAAAGAAACGCGAGCCCCAGGAACGCGCCCGCGGCCGCACACCAGCCGCGCGAACGGCGCGTGATCCCCAGCCAGTAGGCAAGCGCCGATGCGAAGCTGAAAAAAGCGAGCGGGGTGTCGGTGGTGATGAAGACGTTCATGACGTTGTGGGGCAGCATCAGGAACGCCAGCGCCGCCAGTCCCGCCTTGATCTCGTCGGCGCGGCGCAGCACGAACCAGATTCCAGCGGCGATCGCGAACGGCAGCAGGGTCGCCGGCAGGCGCAGCACCCATTCCGCGCCGGACAGCGCGAGCAGCAGCCGCAGCAGCCAGCCGACCATCGGCGGATGGTCGTAGAAACCGTAGTCGGGCAACGCGCCCCAGTAGGTGAAATACGCCTCGTCGCCGGTAAAGGGGAAGACGGCCGAGAGCCACAGCTTGAACGCGAGAATGAGCGCGGCGGCCGCGATCAGACCGCCGCGCACGCCGGTGCTCGTCAAGATGCCCATACTCTTGCTAGGCCTGCGCCTTGACTAGGCGCCGTCTGCGCACCGACTCGGCCAGGTCGCGCAGCACCGGCACGCTCTCCTCCCAGCCGATGCAGGCGTCGGTGATGCTCTGGCCGTACACCAGTTCCTTGCCCGGCATCAGGTCCTGGCGGCCGGCCTTGAGGTGCGATTCGATCATCAGGCCGATGACGCGGTCTTCGCCGCCCGCGACCTGCCGGCCAATCTCCCGGGCAACGTCGACCTGGCGCTGGAACATCCTCTGGCTGTTGGAATGGCTGCAGTCGATCATCAGGCGCTGCTCCAGTCCGGCCGCGGCCAGTTCCTTCGCCGCCGCTTCGACACTCCCCGCGTCGTAATTGGGGTGTTTGCCCCCGCGCAGGATGATGTGGCAGTCCTCGTTGCCGTTGGTGGAGACGATCGCCGAGTGCCCGCCCTTGGTCACCGAGAGGAAATGGTGGGACGTGCGCGCGGCCTTGAGCGCGTCGACCGCGATGCGCACGTTGCCGTCGGTGCCGTTCTTGAATCCTACCGGACAGGACAGGCCCGAGGCGAGCTCGCGGTGCACCTGCGACTCGGTGGTGCGCGCGCCGATCGCGCCCCAGCTCACCAAGTCCGCAAAATACTGCGGCGAGATCATGTCGAGGAACTCGGTGCCGGCCGGCAGCCCCAGCTCGTTCATCTCCATGAGCAGTTCGCGCGCCAGGCGCAACCCCTTGTTGATGTTGAAGCTGCCGTCCAGGTCCGGGTCGTTGATCAGGCCCTTCCAGCCCACGGTAGTGCGGGGCTTCTCGAAGTAGACGCGCATGACCACGAGGAGATCCTTCCCGAACTCCTGCTTCGCCTCGACGAGGCGCCGCGCGTACTCCAGGCCCGCTCTGGGGTCGTGGATCGAGCACGGTCCGATGATGACGAGCAGCCTGTCGTCCCCGCCGTGCAGGACGCGGTGAATCGCCTGCCGCGTGGTATAGGTCAGCTCCTCGATCTTCTCGCTGCAGGGAAACTCGCGCAGCAGGTGCGCCGGCGGCGCGAGCTCCTTGATCTCCCGGATCCTGACGTCGTCGACCTTGTAGTGCATGCTTGCTCCCGTTGCCTTACAGTCAGGAGGCCGGATTCCCTATTGCTTGGTAGGCGCCAACGGCCCTGCGGGGGGCTGCGGCACCGGCACGACGACTCCGGGCGCGAGCGGAATCTCGGTAACCGCGCTGATTTTGGTCACGTAGTACCGGGTCTCGCCGAAGCAACTCGTCGGAATCCCGACCTTTTCCTCGTAGTGGAGCGCAACGCGTTTGCCCATCAGCTTGTTGATCTGTTCGGCGGTGGCATCGTCCCAAACCGTAAAGAAGAACTTCTCGGACATCGAGCCGGGCATCGACACCATCGCCATTTCCCCCTCCCAGGTCTTGCACAGCCATCCTTTGCTGGAGAACTTCTGGACCCACCCGGCGCGCTCGCCTTCCGAGTAGCTCCAATTGAACACGAACAGGAAATATCCGGCGACCAGCACGACAATCGCAATCAGGACGGCGAAGATCTTCATGACTTACTCTCCTCGAGGATGCCTCACGGTGAAGCCGCATCCCCGGCTGCGAAGAACGCGAACTTCTCACAGGCGCTGCTCGACCCATCCCTTGACCGACTCCAGGGCCGAGCCCAGTTTCGACGCGTCGTTGCCTCCGGCCTGGGCCATATCCGGCCGGCCCCCGCCCTTCCCGCCCACCTGCTGGGCGACAAAATTGACGAGCTCGCCGGCCTTGAGCTTCGCGGTGAAGTCAGCCGTGACACCGGCGATCAGGCTCACCTTGCCGCCCTCGGCCGAGCCGAGCACGATCGCCGCGGACTTCAGTTTCTCCTTGAGCTTGTCGAGCGTCTCGCGCAGCGTCTTCGCGTCCGCGCCGTCGAGCGCCGCCGCGAGGACCTTGATGCCTTTGACCTCGACGGCCTGCGCCGCCAGGTCTTCGCCCTGCGACGAGGCCATCTTCGACTTCAGGCGCGCGAGCTCTTTTTCCCTGTGCCGGTCCGACGCTTGCAGCGCGAGAAATTTCTCCTTCAGGACATCGAGAGACGCACCCTTGTATCCGGTTTCAATTGCCAGTTCCTCGACCTCACGCTGCATGTTCTGCACCCATTCGAGCGCGCCCTCGCCGGTGGTGGCCTCGACGCGGCGCACGCCCGCCGCGACGCCGCCCTGCGAGGTGATCTTGAACAGGCCGATGTCCCCGCTGCGTGCCACATGCGTGCCGCCGCACAGCTCGCGCGAGGAACCGATGTCGAGCACGCGCACCTCGTCACCGTACTTTTCCCCGAACAACGCCATGGCGCCGCCTTTCACGGCCTCGTCGAACTTCATGATGCGCGCCGACGTGGCCTCGTTCCTCAAGATTTCCGCGTTGACCATCGCCTCGACGCGGCGCAGCTGTGCTTCGCTCAGCGACGCGTCGTGCGAGAAATCGAAGCGCGTCTTCTGGGCGTCCACCAGCGATCCCTTCTGCTGCACGTGCGGCCCGAGCACCTCGCGCAGCGCCTTGTGCATGAGGTGGGTGGCCGAATGGTTGCGCATGGTTCGGCTGCGCCGCGGCGTGTCGACGCGCGCCGTAAGCTTGTCGCCCACAGCAAGGCGTCCCGTCGCGAGCACGCCGTGGTGGCCGAAAACCTCCGGCTGGATCTTCTGCGTATCCGAGACGGCGAAGGTTCCGCCCGCCGCCACGAGCTCGCCAGCGTCGCCCACCTGGCCGCCCGACTCGGCGTAGAACGGGGTACTGTCGAGGACGACGATGGCGGACTCGCCCGCAGCAATACCCGGCACCGAGCTGCCCTCGCGGTAGATCGCGGTGATCCTGGCGTCATCCACCGTCAGGGTTTCGTATCCGCGGAATTCGGTGGTGCCCCCCGAGTACTCGACGCCCGACTCCATCCTGAATTTTCCCGCAGCGCGCGCGCGCTCGCGCTGGCGCTGCATTGCCGCCTCGAAACCGGCGTGGTCGATCATCACGCCGCGCTCGCGCGCCATGTCGGCGGTGAGATCCACGGGGAAGCCGAAGGTGTCGTAGAGCTGGAAAACGGTCTCGCCGTCGAGCATGCGGTCCTCGCGGTGGAACGCACCTTCGAGCACCTTCATACCGTTCTCCAGCGTCTCGGCGAAGCGCTCCTCCTCCCCACTGAGCACCTGGGTGACGCGCGCTTGCTCGCGCGCGAGCTCCGGGTAGGCGCCGCCCATCGCCTGCACGAGGTCGACGACGATACGGTGAAAAAAGGGCTCCTTGCGGCCGAGCTTGTAGCCATGACGGATGGCGCGGCGGATGATGCGGCGAAGCACGTAGCCGCGGCCTTCGTTACCCGGAATGACGCCGTCGACAATGAGGAAGGTGCAGGCGCGGATGTGATCGGCGATCACCTTGAGGGAATTGTTCTCCAGGTCCTTCGTGCCGGTCTCGCGCGCCGCGGCGCGAATCAGGTCCTGGAACAGGTCGATGGCGTAGTTGGAATGTACCCCCTGGAGCACCGCCGCGATCCGCTCAAGGCCCATGCCGGTGTCCACCGAGGGCCTGGGCAGCGGGTGCAGCGTCCCAGCCTCGTCGCGGTTGAACTGCATGAACACCAGGTTCCAGATCTCGACGTAGCGGTCGCCGTCGGCGTCGCTCGATCCGGGCGGGCCGCCGGCGATGCCCGGTCCGTGGTCGTAGAAGATCTCGCTGCACGGGCCGCACGGACCGGTGTCGGCCATCTGCCAAAAATTGTCCGAGCCCCCGCCCGGATTGTCGCCGATGCGCACGCAACGCTCGCGGGGCACGCCGATCTCGCGGGTCCACACTTCGTAGGCCTCGTCGTCGGTCTGGTATACCGTGACCCAGAGCTTCTCCGGCGGCAGCTTGTAGGTGCGGGTGAGCAGGTCCCAGGCGAAGCGGATCGCCTCCCGCTTGAAGTAATCGCCGAAGGAGAAGTTGCCGAGCATTTCGAAGAAGGTGTGGTGGCGCGCGGTGTAGCCGACGTTTTCGAGATCGTTGTGCTTGCCGCCGGCGCGCAGGCTGCGCTGCGAGGTCGTGGCGCGCTTGTACGCTCGCGTTTCCCTGCCGAGGAACACGTCCTTGAACTGCACCATGCCGGAGTTCGTGAACAGCAGCGTGGGGTCGTTTCCCGGGACGAGCGGGCTCGAGGCGACGACTGCATGGCCGCGCTCTTCGAAAAACTTGAGGAATTCTGCCCGGATCTCTGCCGATTTCATGGATTGCAGCGACAACTCATTGAACCGGCTGATTTTCGCCCGATTCCTCTGTTCGTGCAACGATCTCGTTGGTTGGGCTATGCTGAGTGCCTCATGCTCGAACCGACACCCAAGGGTCTGACCGCGCCCGGATACGACTCGGGTCTCGGCCAAACCGCATTCGAGGCGGGTGTTGCGGCTTTCGACGCCGGCGACCACGCCGCCGCCGCCGAGCATTTTGCGCGCGTGTTGCGCACCGATCCGAATCACGCCCAAGCGCACCACTATGTCGGCGGCATCGCCATTCTCGCCGGACGCGACGGCGAGGCGCTGGAACATTTCGAGCGTGCTCGCCGGCTTCAACCCGACAGCGCGCCGTACCATTTCCAGGCGGGTGTAGCGCACTGGAAACTCGGCGAATTCGACCTGGCGCGCGAGTGCTGCGAAACGGCGCTGGTGCACTCCCCGGACTTCTATCCCGCGCACGACATGCTTGCGAACCTCACCCTCCCCGGGGCTTCCTATCTCCAGGTGCTTTCGATGGTCCACTCCCACCTCAAGCCGCGCACGTACCTGGAGATCGGCGTCGCGGACGGCCAATCGATCGCGCTCGCGCGCGCCGAGACGCTAGCGATCGGCGTCGACCCCGAGCCGAAGATCGCGAAACCGCTCGGTCCTCGCACTCGAATCTGCACCGAGACGAGCGATCGGTACTTCGCCACTCGTGACGTGCGCACAGAAATGGGCGGCCTGCCCGTCGACCTTGCCTTCATCGACGGAATGCACCACTTCGAATTTTCGCTGCGGGACTTCATCAATATAGAAAAGCATTGCTCTTCGGGATCGACGATATTGATTCACGACGGTTATCCCCTGTCCCGCATCACTGCCGAGAGAGAGCGCCGCACGGCGTTCTGGAGCGGCGACATATGGCGGCTCATACTTCTGTTGAGAAAATACCGCCCCGACCTGAGCGTGAACGTGATCGCCACGGCGCCGACCGGCCTCGGGGTCCTTCGCGGGCTCGACCCCGCCTCGCGCCTGCTTGAGGAGCGCTTCGATGAGATCGTGCGCGAGTTCCTGGCGCTCGACTATTCCGTGCTCGACTCCGACAAACCGGGGTTGCTCGGTCTCTATCCCAACGACTGGGAAAAAATCAAGGCCATCCTGAATTGAACCGGTCGGCTCAGTAGAGCATGCCGACGACGCTGCCGGCGACGCAGGTGGCAAGCGTGCCGGAAACGATGGTCTTGCCGCCAAGCGACACGATCTCGTCGCGCCGCTGCGGCGCCATGGTCGCAAGGCCTCCGATCATGATGCCGAGGCTGCCGAAATTGGCGAAGCCGCACAGCGCGTACGTCATCATCAGGCGGCTGCGGGGGCTTAGCGCACCTTCGGGAAGCCTGGCGAGATCGATGTAGGCCAGGAGTTCATTCAGCGCAGTCTTGGTCCCCATCAGCGCGCCTGCGGCGCCCGCCTCGGCCCACGGAATGCCCATCACCCAGACGAGCGGCGCCATCACGGTGCCGAGCGCTCGCTGCAGGGTGACCGGCGCGCCGGCGACATTCGGGAGCAGCGCGAGCAGCTGGTTGGCGAGGCTCACCAGTGCCACGAGCACGACGAGCATCGCGACGATGTTGACGAGCAGCTGCGCGCCGTCGACGGTGCCGCGCGTCACCGCGTCCATGCTTGAGGTGGCAGGCTGCGGCGCGGCGAGCTCGCCTTCGGTCGCAGGGGCCGCGGTCGGAACCATCAGGATGGAAATCGCGATCGCCGCAGGCGTGCTGACGATGGAGGCGATGAGGATGTGACCCAGGGCGTCGGGAATCACCCGTGAGAGGATGCTCGCATACAGCGCCATGACGGTGCCGGCAATGGTCGCCATGCCGCAACTCATGAGGATAAAGAGCTCTCCGCGATTCATGCTGCGCAGATAAGGCTTCACGAACAGGGGCGCCTCGACCATGCCGACGAACACGTTCGCCGCCGAGGACAGGCCCACCGCGCCGCCCACGCCCATGGTCTTCTGCAGCACGAGCGAAAACATTTTCACGATCCAGGGCAGCACGCGCCAGTGAAAAAGGAGCGCCGACAATGCGCTCACCACCAGCACGATGGGCAGCGCCCGGAACGCCAGCACGAAGCTGGCGCCTGCATAGGTCTCTGAGAACGGCAGCGGCCCGCCGCCCAGGAAACCGAACACGAACGCAGTGCCTTCGCGGGTCGCGCGCTCGAGCGAATCGAGCATCGCGTTCAGCGCCATGAACGCCTCGCGCGCCATCGGCGCCTTGAGCAGGATGGCACCCAGCGCGAGCGTCAGCAGCATCCCGGCGATCACCGGGCGCCACGCGACCACGCGGCGGTTCTCGCTCAGCGCCCAGGCCAGGGCATGCAGCGCGAAAAAACCGATCAGGCTGCGAATCGCCAGCCCGGCGTCCATGCGGTCGGCCTCAGGACAGGCTGACGCCGACGAGCTTGCCGATGCCGTAGGTAAGGGCGCCGACGCCGGCGCCGATCCCGAGCATGCGCATTCCGTCGCGCCAGGCGCTGCGTCCGGTGAACAGGCTGATGATCGCGCCGGCACCGAAGAGCGCGATCCCCGTGATCACGACAGAGGCGACGAGCGCAGTTCCTCCGCTCGCAACGAGAAACGGCAGCAGCGGCACGAAGGCGCCCAGAGCAAAGGCAAAAAACGACGAAAGCGCCGCGCCCCAGGGGGAACCCAGTTCCTCGGGGTTGAGGCCCAACTCCTCGCGCGCGAGCGCGTCGAGCGCCCGCTCCGGATCGGCGATGGTGCGCGTCGCGAGCTCGTGCGCGGCGTCCTTCGGCATGCCGCGCGCAGCGTAGATCAGCGCCAGTTCCTCGGCTTCCTCTTGCGGGTATTCGACGAGCTCGGCGCGCTCCAGCTCGATCTGGTGCTCGTACATCTCCCGTTGAGAGCGCACCGACACGTACTCCCCCGCCGCCATCGAGAACGCTCCGGCGAGGAGTCCCGCCACCCCGGACAGCAGGATGAATGCACTGTTCGAGGTCGCGCCGGCGACGCCGAGGATCAGCGAAAGATTCGACATCAGGCCGTCGTTGACGCCGAACACCGCCGCGCGCAGGTTGCCGCCCGCGCCCGTACCCCGGTGGCGCGAGCCGACGTCCTCGCGCGACACCGGCATCGGATGCCCCGGCACGGCGTGGCTGTAGATTGAAAGGCCGCGCACCTTCATCGCGGCGAGGATGCCGCGCAGCGGCCGCGCTCCGTAGCGCCGGATCAGCCGGACCACGATCCGGGTGCGCAAATCGGGCGCGTATGCGGGGACCGAGACAAGCCCGGCTTTCCTCGTCCAGATCTTCGCCTGGCCCTCGGCCTCGCCCGCAAGCTCGCGGAACAGCTTCGAGCGCGGCGAGTCGCCCTCCACGTCCGCTATCACGCGGTAGAGATACGCCGAGCGCATTTCGTCGATCCAGCCGTCGGTCGCCATCGTCTTTCCTATTTGCGGAATTCGGTGTCGAGGTGGAACCTGTGCAGGAAGCGGTGCACCAGGGGCGCGAACACGACCCCGGCCACTAGTAACACCGCGAGTCCGCTGTAGATCGCGTACAGGCCCGCGAACAGCTTTCCTGCATCGGTCTTCAGCGGCTGCAGCGGCCCCATCCCGGACAGGATCATCGCGGCATTCGCGAATGCATCGATCCAGGACAATGCTTCGAACCAGCGGTAGCCGAGCATGCCGGCCGCGAGGGAGACGGCGATGATCGCGCAGCCGAGCCCCAGGCTGTGCGCGATGCGCCCGGCGAAGACGCGTCGGGAAACCAGCGGCTGTCCGCGGCGCTCGTACATGGAGCGCAATGGTAGTGGCTAACGCCGCGGGCTGCACGCCCGGCCTCAGTCGTCCTCGCCGCCCCCGATGGCCGCCCGGATGGCCTCGAAGGAAAAGCCGCGCGATTGCAGGAAGCGCATCTGCTTCGCCCGCTCCTCGCGCGTCGCGGGCGCCGCGCGGTACTTCCTGCGCCAGACTTCCCGGGCGCGCTGGGCTTCGCTCTCGCGCGCCGCGTCCAGCGTGCCCCGCGCCAGGTCCTCGCCGACGCCGCTCGCGCGCAGTTCGTGGGCGATGCGCGCCGCGCCGAACTTGCGCGCGAGCTGCCGCGCCCGCGCCTCGGCGTAGCGCTCGTCCGACAACAGCTTGCGCCGCGCCAAGTCGTCGAGCAGCGCCGCCAGATCGTCTTCGGGATGGGCGTTTGCAGCGAGCTTTCGCGAGAGCTCGGCGCGGCTGTGCTCGCGCCGCGCGAGCAGGCGTAGCGCCCGCTCGCGCAGGCTCGGCTCGCGCGGCATCGAAGCCTTAGACCTCGGCAGTCACTGGCGCGAGGGCCTGCGGGTTCTTCACGCCCAGCTTCTCGCGGATCTTTGCCTCGATCTCATCGGCGAGCGCAGGATTCTCGACGAGGAACTCGCGCGCGTTGTCCTTGCCCTGGCCGATGCGGTCCTTCTGGTACTGGTACCAGGCCCCGGACTTGTCGACCACGCCGCAATTGACGCCGAGCTCGAGGATCTCGCCCTCGCGCGACACGCCCTGGCCGTAGAGGATGTCGAACAGCGCCTCGCGGAACGGCGGCGCCACCTTGTTCTTCACTACTTTCACGCGGGTCTCGGAACCGATCACTTCGTCGCCCTTCTTGATCGCGCCGATGCGGCGGATGTCCAGGCGGCACGAGGCGTAGAA
>JBGQFD010000069.1:0-19973 GCA_041496705.1 Gammaproteobacteria bacterium
CGCCCCGTGGGGCGAAAACTAGTTATTGTCGAGGAAGCTCTTCAGCCGTTCGCTGCGCGAGGGATGACGCAGCTTGCGCAGCGCCTTGGCCTCTATCTGCCGGATTCGCTCGCGCGTGACATCGAACTGCTTGCCGACTTCCTCCAGCGTGTGATCGGTGTTCATCTCGATACCGAAACGCATGCGCAGCACCTTGGCCTCTCGCGGCGTGAGCGAATCCAGCACGTCCTTGGTGACCTCGCGCAGGGACGCGTACATCGCAGCGTCGTTCGGCGCGAGGGTCGCCTGATCCTCGATGAAATCGCCCAGGTGCGAGTCGTCGTCGTCGCCGATCGGCGTCTCCATCGAGATCGGCTCCTTGGAGATCTTCAGAATCTTGCGGATCTTGTCCTCGGGCATCTCCATCTTGACGGCGAGGGTCGCCGGATCGGGCTCCTGGCCGGTCTCCTGCAGGATCTGCCTGGAGATGCGGTTCATCTTGTTGATGGTCTCGATCATGTGCACCGGGATGCGGATGGTACGAGCCTGGTCTGCAATCGAACGCGTGATCGCCTGGCGAATCCACCACGTCGCATAGGTCGAGAACTTGTAGCCGCGGCGGTACTCGAACTTGTCCACCGCCTTCATCAGGCCGATGTTGCCCTCCTGGATGAGGTCGAGGAACTGCAGGCCGCGGTTGGTGTACTTCTTGGCGATCGAAATGACCAGGCGCAGGTTGGCCTCGGTCATCTCGCGCTTGGCGCGGCGGGCCTTTGCCTCGCCGGTCGACATCTGCTTGTTGATCTCCTTCAAGTCCCGGAGCGGGATGCCGATGCGCTTCTGGATCGCGAGCAGTTTATGCTGCTGCTCCAGGATGTTCGGCTCGTTGCGGGCGAGCTGGGCGCTCCACGGACTGGAATCTGCGATCTCGTTCTTCACCCAGCGCATGTTGGTCTCGTTGCCGGGAAATTCCTTGATGAAGTGCGGGCGCAGCATGCCGCTCTTGTTGACGCACAAGTTCATGATCTCGCGCTCGTGGCTGCGCACTTCCTCCACCATGCTGCGCAGGCTGTCGCACAGCTTCTCGATGATGCGGGCGGTAAACCGGATGTTCAGCAGCTCATTGCCGATCTGGTCGCGCACGCGGATGTACTCCTTACTGCGGTGCCCGTACTCGACCAGCGCCTTCTTCATCTTCTCGTAGAGCCTGTGGACCTTGGCGAAACGCGCGAGCGCGTCTTCCTTCAGCTTCAGCAGGCTCGCCGACAGCGCGGCGCCGTCGTCCTCGCCCTCGCCATCCTCCTCATCCTCGGGTTCGACGTCATCCGGAAGCTCCTGGATCGGCTCGTTCTTCGCGTTGGGATCGATGAGGCCGTCCACCAGTTCGTCGACGCGCATTTCGTCGCGCGCGACTCTGGCGGCAAGATCGAGCATTTCGACGATGGTAGTGGGGCAGGCGGAGATCGCCTGGACCATGTGCTTCAGGCCGTCCTCGATGCGCTTTGCAATTTCGATTTCGCCTTCGCGCGTCAGCAGCTCGACCGAGCCCATTTCGCGCATATACATGCGCACCGGGTCGGTGGTGCGGCCAAAATCGGCGTCCACCGTGGACAGCGCGGCTTCGGCCTCCTCTTCGGCGTCCTCGTCGGGCACCGCCGCCGGCGCGGCTTCCGAGATCAGCAGCGTATCGGCATCCGGCGCCTCGTCGTAGACATGGATACCCATGTCGTTGAACGTCGAGATGATGGCCTCGATCTGCTCGGCGTCGACCATGTCATCCGGCAGGTGATCGTTGATCTCGGCGTAGGTGAGAAAACCACGCTCCTTGCCGAGCTTGATGAGGTTCTTCAGACGGGTCCGGCGGGCTTCGGCGTCTTCAGGGCGGAGCTCCGCGCGGCGCAGCAGCTCGCGCTCGGCGTCGCCGTTGCGGCGCGGCCGTCCGGCCTTGCGCAGCTTCATCAGTTCCTGTGCCTGCTGCTTGAGCTGCGCCTTGAGTTCCTTTTCCTTCTGCTTGGCGAGCAGCGCCGCCTCCTTCGCCTTGGCCTTTTCGAGCGCCGCAAGCTCCTTGGCCTTGGCCTTTTCACGGGCTGCAAGCTCCTTGGCCTTGGCTTTCTCGCGCGCGACGCGCTCGCGCTCGCGCTGTTTCTCCTGCGCAGCCTTGAGGCGGGCCCTTTCCCTGGCGGCGCGCTCGCGCGCCTTGAGCGTTTCCTTCGCCTTGCGCGCGCGCTGCTTCTCCTTGGCGGCCAACAGCCGGGCACGCAGTTTCATCTGGGTGGCTTTCTCGCGCGCGCGCTCCTTTTCCTTGGCGGCCCGCTCGCGTGCCGCCCGCGCGGCTTTCTGCGCGCTTTCCCTCTCGCGGACGGCCTTGGCGCGTGCAGCGTCCCGCGCCTTGCGCTCCTTGTCGCGCTGCTTCTGCGCCCTCAGCCGGGCGGCAAGCTTGGCCTTCTGCGCAGCAACTCTTGCCGCCTCTTTCTTCTTCGCGAGAACGCGCTTTGCCGGGCTGGCCCGGGTGCGCGTTTTTGCGCTAAGTCTTGGATTCACCATGATTTTCCTTGTACGTCATGGGTTCGAACGATAACCCGAAATTGTAGCATCGTTCGCCGATGGAACCGGCACTTTCTTCAGTTCGCTGATCTGGACGACTAGCTCGCGCATCTCCGCCTGCTCCTCCGGCGTTGGGTTCGCCTTCGCCGTCAGCGCGTCGAGCTTGCTCTTGGTCTGCTTCTGGTGCCACAGGGCCACGGTCCCGTGGAACTCCACTTCCATTTGTTCGGCCTCGAGCTTGCTGTGAAGAAGGGCGGCTTGGCTCGACGCCAGCAGCTCGGCGAACTCGGTCCCGTTGAACCGCTCGATGAGAACGCTACCGGAGGCGTCGGGGTTCTCGCGGCAAAATTCGGTCACGGCGAGCATCATGCGCCCCTCGAAAGACGTGGAATCAAGAATTTCCGACGGTAGCCCCGCCGCGAGTGCGGGTTTCGCGAGCAAGCATTGCAAGAGCAGCCGCTCAAGCCTTCGCTCCGCAAGCTGGGCGCCGCGGTCCGGTCCGGAAGCCGGTGCAGCGAGTCTGGCTTCGGTGAGTTCTTGGGTGAGCTGCGCAGTTTGACCCGCGCCCAGGTGTGCCGTGGCTGCGATCCTCTGAATAAGCTGCAACTGTAAGCTCCGGGCCGAAATCCGCTTCAGCAGCGGTTTCGCTTCGTGCACAAGCCGCCCACGCCCCTCGTACGTATGCAGTTCAACACGTCCCATTAGCTCGTCCACAAAGAACTCCGACAGCGGCCGGGCTGTCTCCAGCTTTTTCTCGAACGCTTCCTTGCCCTTTTCCCGCACGAAACTGTCGGGATCGTGTTCCGGCGGCAGGAACAGAAACCGCATCGCCTTGTTGTCGGCAAGATGCGGCAGGCTCACTTCGAGCGCGTGCCAGGCAGCCTTGCGCCCGGCCGCGTCGCCGTCGAAGCAGAAGACGACTTCGTCGGTCTGCCGCAGAAGCTTCTGGAGGTGTGTGGTCGAAGTAGCCGTTCCGAGCGTCGCGACGGCATATTCGACCCCGTGCTGTGCGAGCGCCACCACGTCCATATAGCCTTCGACCACGATCGCGCGGCCTGCCGCGCGGATCGCCAGCCTCGCCTGGACAAGACCGTAGAGCTCGCATCCCTTCTCGAACAGCGGGGTCTCCGGGGAGTTGAGATACTTCGGCTCCCCTTCGCCGAGCACGCGGCCACCGAAGGCGATCACCGAGCCGCGCTGATTGAGAATGGGGAACATGATGCGGCTGCGGAATCGGTCGTATCGCCGTCCCCCGCCCTCCGCATCTATCACCAGGCCCGCGTCCTTGAGCGCTTTGCCGGCGTAGTCGGGAAACACGCTTTCCAGGTTCTGCCATCCCTCGGGCGCATAGCCGATGCCGAACTGCGCGGCGAGCTTCCCGGTGAGCCCGCGGCCCTTCAGGTATTCGATGGCGTGCGGCGCGGCTTTCAACTGCGCGCGGTAATAGTCGCTGGCGCGCTGCATGATCTCGTAGAGGTCCGGACCCGCGTCGGGCTTGTTCGCCCGCGGCGCCGACTCCGGCACCTTCATCCCGACCGATTCGGCGAGGTCCTTGATTGCGTCGACGTAGCCCAGACCCTGGTACTCCATGAGAAAGGAGATGGCGTTGCCATGCGCCCCGCAGCCAAAGCAGTGGTAGAACTGCTTGGCCGGGCTCACCGTGAATGACGGCGTCTTTTCGCTGTGAAACGGGCAGCAGGCGACATAGTTCGCGCCGCCCTTTTTCAACGGAACGTAGCGCTCGATCACCCCGACGATATCGACGCGGTGGAGCAGATCCTGCTTGAATGAATCTGGAATCACGCCCGTTTTCCGCAAAAACCAAACGCGTGCGCCCATCGCGCTCCGAAAAGACCGGTTCGTCCGGCCGCACGCCAGTAAGCGCTCCCCGCGGGGAGGCTTCGTCCCCTCACCCGGCCAGCCTGGTCCTCACCAGAGCAGAGACCTTGCTCATGTCCGCGCGCCCGGCCAGCTTGCTCTTTAACGCCCCCATCACTTTACCCATGTCCGCCGCGCCCTTGGCGCCGCTCTGTTCTATCGCCGCAGCGACCTCCTCCGCGATCTCGGCGTCGGTAAGTTGCTTGGGCAGGTAGCCCGTGAGGAGGTTCAATTCGAAGGTCTCGGTGTCCACCAAGTCCTGCCGCCCCGCGGCCTGGAACTGCGCGATGGAATCGCGGCGCTGCTTGATCATCTTGTCGATCACCACCGAGACGTCCGCATCGGAAAGTTCCTTGCGCTCGTCGACCTCGCGTTGCTTGACTGCGGCGAGGAGCAGCCGGATCGCGGAAAGCCGCTGCGCGTCCCTCGCCTTCATCGCGGCCTTCATGTCTTCCGTGATGCGTGCCTTCAGCGACATGCGTCCAACCTCCGATGCGGGGCCTTCTGAAACCAAAAAAGCGCGATGGGCGGCTGTTCCGCCGCATCGCGCCGATTCGGTCCCGGGGCGTCGAGCCCGGATCAGTAGAGTTTCGGGGGCAGCGTCTGGTTACGCAGGCGCTTGAAATGCCGCTTCACCGCGGCGGCGAGCTTTCTCTTGCGGTACGCGGTGGGTTTCTCGTAGAACTCTCGGGCGCGCAGTTCGGTGAGCAACCCGGTCTTCTCCACGGTGCGCTTGAAACGGCGCAGCGCCACTTCGAACGGCTCGTTTTCCTTGATGCGCACGGTCGGCATGAACCCCTGTACCTGACATTCAAATCGAGGGGGCGGATTGTAGCAGAAACGGCCGGGCCAAGTGACCCCGCTCATTGGCGGCGCCGCAGGCAGCTTGCGTGCTTTATGCGCCAAGCTTCCCGGCGAGCCCCAGGATCCGCAATTCCTGCCCGACGGTCGCCGCGCGCAAGTCGACTTCCATCAGGCGCGCGTCCAGCCGGGAACGCGCAGCGTCGATCAATTCCAGCAGGGATCCGCGACCCAGCCGGTAGGCGTCTTCGGCCATCTGCTTGAGCGCGGGGATGCGCTCGCCGACATTCAGCCGGAAGCGCTCAAGGGCGGCTCTCCGCTGAGCGAGCGCATCACCCAGGCGCCGCAATTCCACGTCGGCCTCGGATTCGATCGCCTCGCGGCGCCTCTGGGCAGCCCGAAGGTCGGCTGCGGCCTTGGCCATCAAGCCGCGCCGCGCATCGGATAACGGGATCTCGGTGGTCAGGCCGACAAAATTGGCGGCACCAAACGGATCGCCGGTCCATATCCTGCCGACGCTCAGCACCGGCACGGGCCAGCGCTCGCGCTCGGTGCGTGTGAGCGCTGCCTGCGCCGCTTCTTCTTCGCGCCGGGCTGCGACGATCTGCGGGTTCCTTGAAATCATAGACTCTCGCCATTCGGCCGCACTGGTCGGCAGGCCGGCGGGCGCTGCAGTGCCGCTCGCGCTGGGGCGCCAGCCCGGCGCCCCAAGCAGCGCCGCCAACCCCGCCGATTTGTCGGCCAAGTCGGCGCGCGCATCCGCAAGGCGCGCATTCATCCCGGCGAGTTCGACCTCGACCCGCGTAAGGTCGTAGCGGCTTGCCGCGCCGCTCTTCAGTCGTCCGGAAACGATCGCGGCCACGCGCTCGATCTCGGCGACCGACTCGTCGAGCATCGAAGCTTTTTCCTGAGCAGCCTGAAGCCCGACAAACAGGTCGGCAGCGCGCAGCGCGAGTTCGTTTCCGGCGAGCCCGATGCGGGCGCGGGCTGCCAGCAATCCCTGCGCGGCGGCTTCGATCCGCGCGCCGCGCTGGCCGCCAATCAGCAGCGGCAAATCCACAGTCGCCTGCTGCTGCTGGCTGCCCTCGAACATGGTTCTCGCTCCGCCCGATGGAGTGAAACGCCCGTAGGAAACCGAGGGGTTGGGGAACGCACCAGCGGTGATCCTGTCCGCCTCGGCAGTGTCGATCGCCACTTGTTCGACGGCGAGCCTCGGACTGCGCTCTGCCACGAGCCGTAGCAGGATCGGCAGCGTCAGCCTTTCCGGAAGCGCCGGTTCCTGTGCGCGGACGGATGCCGCTGACAGGGCCGAGACAGCCAAAAGCATCACGAACCTGCTCATGGTTTGTCCTCTATTTGTTCGTCCTCTTCCTCCGGCATCGTCAGCCGCCGCGGGGTGATGTAGCTGTATATGATCGGCAGCAGCCACAGCGCGATCGCCAGTGTGGTGAGCATGCCACCCACCACCACCAGGGCAAAAGGCCGCTGCGTCTCGCTTCCGACTCCGGAGCCCAGCGCCATCGGCAAGAGCCCTACCAGGGCGAGCAATGATGCCATGAGGACCGGTCGCAGCCGCTCGCTCGCGCCTTCGGTCAATGCCGGTCCCAACGCCTCACCGCTTCGCCGCCGCGCTTCCACTGCGCTCAGCACCAAGAGGCCCATCAGCGACACCTGGCCGAGCAGCGCGATGAAGCCCACCGCGGCGCTCACCGACAGAGGCACCCCGGCCGCGAGCAGCGCAAAGGCGCCCCCGGTCAGGGCGAACGGAACGGTCAGCAGGATGGCGAGAGCGCTGCGTCCTGAATTCATCGCCGCATACAGGAGCCCGAGCACGGCGAGCACCGCCAGCGGAACCACGATCTGGAGCCGGGCGAGCGCGCGCTGCTGGTTTTCGAACTCGCCGCCCCAGGCGAAGTAATAGCCTTCGGGCGCAGGCACGCTGCGCTTTACGGTGGCGATGGCGTCCTTGACCACCGATCCCATGTCTCGTCCCTGGATGTTGAACTTCAAGGCGAGGTAGCGGCTATTGCCTTCCCGGTTGATCGAGGCCACGCCGCTGGCGACCTGGATGGTGGCGAGATCGCGCAGAGGCACGCGCGCGCCGGACGCGGTGGTGAGTGTGACCGCGCCTATCCTTTCGGTGTCGTCGCGGATATCGAGCGGCAGCATCAGCCGCACCGGCACCGGGCGCTCTCCCTCCCACATCGTAGTCGTGACGCGCCCGGCCAGGGCGGTTTCCAGAGTGCGCTGCGCGTCCTCCATCGCAATGCCGGCCCGGGCGAGCGCCTGCCGGTCGAAGCGCACCTGCAGCTGCGGGGTCGAGGCGTCCCGGTAGAGGTCGAGATCGACGATTCCCGGCACGGCCTTGAGCGCTTCCTTGGCCTGTTCCAAGGTACTCCTCATTCGCGCGAGATCGGGGCCGAATATCTTCAGGACCACCTTGCCGCGCACGCCGCTGACCGCCTCCTCGACGTTGTCCTTCATCGGCTGCGAGAAGTTGTAGCGCACGCCAGGGATTTCGGTCAGCGAGGCGCGCATGTCGTCTATCAGCCGCGTCTTGTCGTAACCCGAGCGCCATTCGCGCACGGCTTTGAGGCGTATGAAGGTTTCGCTCATGTTGACGCCTTCGTTGTCGGTGCCGTCCTCGGGCCGGCCTTGCTCGCTCAGGGTTTTGCTTACTTCGGGGAACGCGAGGATCCGCCGGCGCACCTCGAGAAGGATGTCCTGCCCTTTCTCCAGCGCGATGCTCGGCGGCATCTCGACGAACAGCTGTATGTCGCCTTCATCGAGCTCGGGGAGGAACTCGGTGCCGAGACGCGCGAGCGTCAACATCGCCAGCGCCGGCAGGACAAACGCCGCAGCGAGAACCCTCCCGCGGCGCTCGAGCAGCCATGACAAGGATCGCCGGTAGCGGACGCGCAGCCGCTCCACCCAGGCTGGCTCCCGAAGCTGGGCGTGCCGCGGCCGGAACAGGGCTGCGCACAGGGCGGGCACCAGGGTGAGGGCGAATACGAGCGCGCCGATCAGCGCAAAGGAGTAGGTGAGCGCCAGAGGCCGGAAAATGCGTCCTTCAACCGATTGCAGCGTGAATACCGGCACCAGTGCGGCGATGATGATCAGCATTGCGTACAGCGTCGGGCGCCCCACGTCCACCGCCGAACGCACCACCAGCCGCAACACGCCGCGCCGGTCGGCGGGGTGGTCCTGGCGCAGCGCATGGATGACGTTCTCGACGAGTACCACGGCGCCGTCGACCAGGATGCCGAAATCGATTGCGCCCATCGAGATCAGGTTGGCAGGGAGGCCCAGCGCGTAAAGGCCGAGGAAAGCCACCAGCAGTGACAGCGGTATCACCACGGCCACCGTCACCGAGCCCACGGCGCTGCGCAGAAAGAGCCACATCACGGCGACCACCAAAATGAAACCGCTCAGGAGATTCTTGTGCACCGTGGCGAGCGTCAGCCCCACGAGGTCGCTGCGGTCATAGAAAATCTCGATGCGCATGCCTTTGGGCAGGATGGTCTCGTTCAGCTCGCGCACCTTGTCGTGGACGCCATCCAGCACCAGCGAGGGATTCTGGCCGCGCCGCATCCACACGAAGCCTTCGATGCCTTCCTTTTCCAGGCCGACGCCCACGGTGCCGCGCCGCGGCGTGAAGGACTGCACCACATTGGAAACGTCGCCCACCGTCACCGCGGTCGCGTCCTTGCTCTTGAGCAGGATGCGCTTGATGTCCTCGGCTGATTCGAGGTAGCCGATGCCGCGTACCGTAAGTTCCTGATCGCCGTGCCGCAGGAAGCCGCCGCCGACATTCAGGTTGGATTTGGCGATCGCCTGTTCGAGATCGCCCAGCGTCAAGCCCAGGGCGAACAGGCGCGCGGGGTCGGCTTCGACGTGTATCTCCTTGAGATAGCCCCCGAAGGGCACGATGTCGGCCACACCCGGCACCTGGCGCAGGACGCGCACGATGTTCCATTGCATTTCAGAGCGCAACTGATAGAGGTCGTGGCGGTCGCTCGTGACACGGAACTGGTACACCTCGCCCAGGGGCGTGGCTTCCGGCGCAATCTCCGGGGTCACGCCCTGGGGAAGATCGGCGGCAGCGGCCCTTTGCAAGACCACGGTTCGAGCGGGGAAGCTGGCCGTGTCGTCCGAGAAGGTCAGGGTAATCAGCGACAGGCCGAACAGGCTCTCGCTGCGCATCAAGGTCATCCCCGGAGTGCCGTTCAGCTCGCGCTCCAGCGGCACCGTGACGCGCCGCTCGATCTCCTCGGGCGCATTGCCGGGGAGCTGGGTGATGACCGTGACCTGGGTGTTGGTGACGTCCGGGTAGGCCTCGATGGGCGTGTCGAGGTAAGCGCGCAGTCCAAAGGCGGCGACGACCAAAGTGGCAAACAAAGCCGCAACCCGGCGGTGAACGCAGGTTTCGATGAGAAGGCGGAGCATGCTTAGAGCAGCTGCTCTGCCTGGGTGTCGAGCAGCAAAGCGCCGCGCACCACCACCCTTTCGCCTGCCGTGAGCCCCTGCAGAATCGCCACCCGACCTTCGCGGTTCTGGCCTGTCTGCACTTCCCGGGCCTCGAAGGCGCCGTCAGAGCGCTCGACGTACACCACGCGGCGCTTGCCGTCCTTGATCAGCACCGCCGAAACCGGGACCGAGATGCCCGCCTTGGAGCCCCCGCGCAAGGCAACCTGGGCCAGCATGCCGGCGCGCAGGCCATCGATCCGCCTGGCAAGTGCCAGATACACCTGGGTGCGACGTGATTCCGGATCCACGCGAGGGTTGAAATTCTCGACCCGCGCCGCGACACGGGCAGCGAGCGCCGGCAGCTCCACTTCGGCTTCCTGGCCGACGGCAATCCGGCGCAAATCGCTTTCCGGGACCTGCGCTACCACCTGCAAACGGTTCGGATCACCGAGTTCCAGCAGCGCTTCGCCGCCGGGTGCGACCGTCGCGCCCACCGCCGCGCGAATCGTTATCACTACGCCGTCCGCAGGTGCTCGAACGGCAACCCGGATGCCCTGACCGGATCCGATCAGGGCCGCGGCGTTTCGCGCCCGCTCGTGCTCGGCGCGCGCTTCCTTCAGCCGCGCTTCGGCTTCCTGCCGTTCGAACTCCAGGCCGACGCCCTTCTCCACCATCTCGACCTGGCGCCTGAAGACGCTTTCGGCGCTGCCGAGCCTCGTGGCAGCCTGATCCAGCGTGGCGCGCGCGGTTCCCGCGTCGGCGCTTTCGATGGTCAACAACTCCGCCCCGGCCTTGACGACTTGCCCGGCTTGAACCAGCACTGCGACGACGCGTCCCGCCGCCGTGGCCCCGACGGCGGATTGCGCCTGTGGGCGGAACGTCACCCGCCCCGGCAACTCGAGCAGATCGACGGCCCGGGAAGCGGCGACAGCCTCGATCGAGAGGTACTGCTTCTGGGCATCCGCTATCTGTGCCGGGCCGGCACCGGCATCACGGGCAGTCTTGGATGCGGGTGCCATGGCAGCCGTCGACCCCTTCTCGCATCCAGCCATCAGCGCCGAAAGCTCGATCAGCAAAATGACAAGAACCGTTCGCATCATCCCGACAGACCTCAGTTTCCCGCTCGACGCAAGCACGAATCCGTGCATTCGTGCAAGCATACGGGGCGCGTATCTTAGAAGGACCATGCTGACTGCCGCCTGACGCGACAGTCCGCGGACCTCCGCCAATCATGCTTGTTCTGGGCATCGAAACATCCTGCGACGAAACCGGCGTTGCCGTTTATCACGGCGAGCGCGGCCTGCTCGCGCACGCGCTGCACTCACAGGTGGCGCTGCACGGGCCGTACGGCGGGGTGGTTCCGGAACTCGCGTCGCGCGATCACATCCGCCGCCTGCTGCCGCTCGTCCGCGACGTGCTGCGGCGCGCCGGCGTCGCGAAGACGGAACTCGACGCGATCGCGTATACGCAGGGACCGGGCTTGGCCGGGGCGCTGCTGGTCGGCGCCGCGGTGGCGAACGGCATCGCCTTCGGGCTCGGCATTCCGGCGCTGGGCGTTCACCATCTCGAAGCCCACCTGCTCTCCCCGCTCCTTGAGAAAGACGCGCCGGCGTTCCCGTTCGTCGCGCTGCTGGTGTCCGGCGGGCATACGCAGCTGATGCGCGTCACCGGCGTGGGCGAATACGAACTGCTTGGCGAGACGCTCGACGATGCCGCCGGAGAGGCGTTCGACAAGACCGCCAAGCTGCTCGGCCTGGGCTATCCCGGCGGCCCGGCGCTCGAACGGCTTGCGCGCGAGGGCCGGCCGGGCCGCTTCGAGTTTCCGCGGCCTATGCTCGATGCGCTGGACAAGCGCGGCGATCTCGACTTCAGCTTCAGCGGCCTGAAGACCGCGGTGGTGACGCTCGCAAGGAAGCAGGTGCTCGACGCGCAGGCGCGCGCCGACGTGGCGGCGGAGTTCGAGGAGGCCGTGGTCGACGTGCTCGTTGCGAAATCTCTCGAAGCGCTGCGCCGCACAGGCCTTGCCCGGCTGGTGGTTGCCGGCGGCGTCGGCGCCAATCTGCGCCTGCGCGCGCGCTTCGATGCCGCGGCGCGGGAGAACTTCCGGGTGTTCTATCCGGCGCTGGAATTCTGTACCGACAACGGCGCGATGATCGCCCTAGCCGGCGCCCTGCGTTTGGGCGCCGAGCTTCGTGATAGCCGGGATTCAGGTTTCACCGGGTTCACGGTTCGCCCGCGCTGGGACCTGGCATCCGTAGCGTCGGCCCCATCCGCGGAACGCTAGCGGCTTCCCTGATCCTGAATCCTTGATCCTTGATCCTGCTTTCTTCCGATGCGGCTTTCCTTGCCGGCGGCCAGATTGAGAATGTTGCTCTTGTGCCGCCACACGAGCAACGCCGACATCAGGATCACGGCGGGCAGCATCGGCCGCAGATCAAACCCGAGCAGCGACATGAAAAACGCGTAGAGCGGCGCGAACACCGCCGCGACGATGGCGGCAAGAGACGAATAACGGAACAAGAGCGCGACGATGATCCAGGTCGCAAGCGTCGCAACACCGAGCCACGGCTGGATGGCAAGCAGGATCCCGCCAGCGACCGATACCCCCTTACCGCCCTTGAAGCGGAAAAACACGGGGAACAGGTGGCCGAGGAACACCGCGACCGCGCACGCAGCGACACCGGCTGCCTCGACGTCGTACTCGGCGGCGTAGCGCGCGGCGAGAAACACCGCGAGCCAGCCCTTGCCTGCGTCGCCGGCGAGGGTGAGCAGCGCGGCCAGTCTCCTGCCCGTCCGCAGCACGTTGGTCGCCCCCGGGTTCCCCGACCCGTAGGTGTGCGGGTCGGGAAGCCCGAAGGCACGGCTGACCATCACGGCGAACGACAGCGAGCCGATCAGGTAGGCGACCAGGATAAATGCTGCGGTGGCCATGGGGTTCATCTAGAATTGCGGGCAAGTTTACCGCCGCCGCGCCTTGGACACCATCTTCATCCGCCAGTTGCGACTGCAGGCCTGGATCGGGCTGTATCGCCACGAGAAAGTCGCGCCGCAAACGATCGAGATCGATCTCGAGATCGCCGTGCCCGGGGAGAAAGTATTCAAGACCGGCAAGGTCGCAGACACTGTAGATTACGCGGTTGTCGCCGAGCGCGTACGGGCGCTGCTCGCCAAGGAGCGCTTCGGTCTCGTCGAGAGCCTTGCGGAGCGCATTGCCGATCTGATACTCACCGATTTCCCGGCGCCGCGCGTCAAGGTGAGCATCGCCAAGCCCGGCGCGCTGCGCGACGCGCAGCGTGTTGGCGTGAGCATCGAACGCAGCCGCGCCTAGCGAATCACCCCCGCGGATGATGCTTCTGGTGCAGCGCCTTGAGGCGCTCGCGCGCCACGTGGGTGTAGATCTGCGTGGTCGAGATGTCGGCATGGCCGAGCAGCATCTGCACCACGCGCAGGTCGGCTCCATGGTTCAAGAGGTGCGTGGCGAAGGCGTGGCGCAAGGTGTGCGGCGAGAGCGCCTTGCCCGGGATCGCCGCCGCCGCGCGTCTCCTCAGCAGATGCCAGAACGCCTGGCGCGTCATCGGCGCGCCGCGCGCGGTGACGAACGCGTAGTCGCTGTCGCGCCCGCCGAGCAGTGTCGGGCGGCCCTCCTTGTACCAGCGCTGCATCCAGGCGACCGCCTCCTCGCCAAGCGGCACCAGGCGCTCCTTCGAACCCTTGCCGAAAACGCGCACCACGCCCATGTCGAAGCTGACTTCGACCAACTTCAATCGCGTCAGCTCGGAGACGCGCAGGCCGCTCGCGTACAGCACTTCCAGCATCGCCCGGTCGCGCAGGCCCAGCGAGGTCTCCGGATCGGGCTGCGCGAGCAGCAGTTCCACGTCGGCCTCCGACAGCGTCTTCGGAAACCGCTGCGGGCGTTTCGGCGCGTCGAGCCTGAGCGTCGGATCGGCTGCGATGCGCTCGCCGCGCAGCGCAAACTGGTAAAAGCGCTTCAGGCTCGAATGCAGCCGCGCCTGCGTGCTCGAGCGTATGCCGCCAGATTTGCCCGCGCGCCGCGCGTTGCGCGCGGCGAAATAGCCGGCGAGGTCGGCCTCGGTGGCGCCGAGCAGCGTCGCGCGGCCCTGCCGCTCCAGCCACTGCGCGAAGAGACTCAGATCGCGCCGGTACGCTTCGAGCGTGTTCTTCGCGAGGCCATCCTCCAGCCAGATGGCGTCGCAGAATTCATCCAGAAGCGCCGCGTTCTCGGCGCTCATGGCGCGGCCGCGCCCTCGTGGGCGAGCAGCCAGCGCTTCACGCCGAGCTCGAAGCCATCACGCTGGTGCGCGAAGCCGCCGATTCCGGCGGCGGCGAGCACGCGGTGGCAGGGCACGACCAGCGGCAGCGGATTGGCGCCGCAGGCCTGGCCGACCGCGCGCGCCGCGGACCCCAGCTCGAGCGCAATCTCGCCGTAGCGGCGCGTGGCTCCTGAGGGGATCGCCGCGATCTTCTGCCAGACGCGGCGCTGGAACAGCGTGCCCGACGGAGCGAGCGGCAGGTCGAAGCGGAACAGCGGATCGTCGATGTAGCGGCGAAGCTGGGCGCAGGCGCGTTCGGCGAGGCGGTTCTGCGGCGCGAGCACGGCGCCCGGTTTTCCGAGAAAGACGATCCCGATCAGCGCCTCGTCGGTGGCGCGCAGGCCCAGCGACGCGAACGGCGTCGCCAGGATCGCCTGATAGGAATCTGCGGGGGATCGCATGGCGCGGCTACTCGCGCCATGATAGATCAGGCGGGCAAAAGGCTCACGCCGGGTTTCACCTCAGGCCTTGACGGCCGCCGGGCTGCGCCGCAGCGTCTGCAGGACGAGTACGAGCGCCACCAGCGCGATGCCGATCGCGTCGAACAGCGCCTTCGGATAGACGAGCAGGAGTCCCGCGGCAACCAGCATCCACCGCTCGATCCAGGTGGTGCGCTTCAACGCCCAGCCCTGCACCCCGCCGGCAAGCGCGGCAATGCCGAGCGCGCACGTAATGGTGACGAGCGCGATCGAGCCCCAGTCGGCGCCGCCGAGCGTCTTGAACGAGCCGGTGAGGAGCAGCCCCGTCCCGGACGGATCGAGCACGAACATGAACGGCACCAGGAACGCCGGCATGGTGTACTTCCACGACTGCAGCGTGGTCTTGTAGGGGTCGCCGCCCGTGATCGCCGCCGCGGCAAACGGCGAGAGCGCGGTCGGCGGGGATACCTCAGAGAGCACCGCGTAGTAGAAGATGAACATGTGCGCGGCGAAATCCGGCACGCCCAATTTTATGAGCGCCGGCGCGGCGATCACCGCGCAGATGATGTACGACGCGGTCACCGGCACGGCGAGCCCGACGATCCAGACGATGAGCGAGGTGTAGACCGCGGTCAGCAGCAGCGAGCCTCCGGCGTACTCGATGATGATCGAGCTGAATTTAAGGCCCAGACCCGTGAGCGTCACCACACCGACGATGATGCCCGCGCCGGCGCAGGTGGTCGCGACGTTGAGCACCCCGGTCGAGCCCGCCTCGAGTGCCTTGAAGAATTTCGACCCGAAGATTCCCCTTACCAGGGGCTCGCGTCCGCGGAACAGGTCGTAGGAGAACAAAGCGCAGTCACGGTGCAGGAAGCTGGTCGCGAACGACGCCACTGTCGCCCAGAACACCGACAACACCGGCGAAAAACCGTACAGCATGAAGACGACGATCGACACCAGCGACAGGAAATGAAACCAGTAGCTTTTCGTCAGGCTCCACAGCGACTCGACCTGTTCGTAGCGCACCGTGCTCATGCCGAACTTGCGTGCGTCGATCTCGACCATGAGGAAGAGCGCGAAGTAGTAAAGGCAGGTCGGGATTGTCGCCATCAGCAGCACGTCGAGATACGAGATCTTCAGGAACTCGGCGATGAGAAACGCCGCCGCTCCCAGCACCGGCGGCGAGATGATCGCGCCCAGGCCCCCCGCGGCGAGCAGCCCGCCCGCCGCGTTCTTCCCGTAGCCCGCCTTGACCAGCATCGGGTACGCGACCGAGCCCAGCGTCACCGTGGTGGCGACGCCGGAGCCCGACGGGCCTCCGAGCAGGAACGAGGCGAGCACCACGGTGCGGCCGGCGCTGGTGGATTTTCCGCCCATCGCCGAGAAGGAGAAGTCGATGAAGAATTTCCCGGCGCCGGAGTACTGCAGGAACGCGCCGTAGATGGTGAAGAGGATGATGAGCGAGGAGGACACGTCCACCGCGACGCCGAAGATGCCTTCGAGGGTCATGTACAGATGCCCCACCAGCCGCCCGATTTCGTAGCTGCGATGCGCCCAAGAGCCGGGAAGCTGCTCGCCGAAGAGCGCGTAGAGGACGAAGGCGACAACCACGATCGGCATCACCCATCCGGAAGCGCGGCGCATGCCTTCGAGGATCAGGAGAATCAACGCGACGCCGAAGACGATGTCCCAGTTGTCCGGCGACGTGTTGCGGTCCCAGATATCGTCGCCGCCCTGGAGAATGTAGGCGATCACCGCGACAGCGGCGAACGCAGCCACCCAGTCCCACCACATGATGCGGTGGCGGTGGCGCTTCGAGACGGGAAACAGCAGGTAGCTCAAGAACAGCACGAAGCCGACGTGCACCGGACGCAGCACCTGGGTGGGCACGATCGCGTAGGCGGTGTAGAGGTGGAACAGCGACATCACGATCGCCGCGGCAGCGACGAACACGCCGAGCGCGCCGCGCAGCTTGTTGCTCGCGCCCTCTTCCTCCTCGATGAACTCTTCGGCCTTCTTCAGCGCCTCGGCGTCGATGACGGGATCATCGACCGAGGGTTTGGCGATCTCGCTCATCCCGCCTCCTCGGCGGCAATGCTATCACGCTCGCGTCAGTCGCCACCGCCGCTGCAGCGGCCGCCGAGCTGTGCGCCGCAGCGCATCTCGAACGCGCGGTTAGGTGCCAACATATAAAGCGGCAGAAAAGGCTTCATAAAGCACCAGCCCCAGCAAGATACCCTGCACAGAGACCAGCGCCCAAAGCCAGCGACGCTGCAGCGCCGACACAATCAGCCCGGCAAACGTGAGGAGTCCAAGACCGAAGAATGCGTATCCCCAGATTCCTTCGCTTGCCAAACCGGGGGAAAAGAACGCAAAAGCCAGAAGGGGCACGGCGCCCAGGACAAAGCCAGCAAGACTCAGAGCTTGAATCATGGCTGGCGCTTGCGCCGGTCCGCTTGGATTGAAGGGTTACCTGGCATCCAGGTTTCGAAACTCCATCCGCTCAAATCAAGTATTTCTTTCCTACCGCTGAGGGAACAAGTTCGTCGCCGAACTCCCGCGCCATGTGGCTAACTGCTCTCCAGCCGGTGCAATGGCCCGGCGCCAACAGTTTCAAGCCGAATTTCTTGAGATCGGCGACCGTTTCCGGGATTACTCTTTCGTTCATGCCGGAAAGATGCAATCCGCCCATCGCGCCGTACAGTGGAATCGACGGGAATACCGACCGGGCGTGCGTCAGGACATTGATCAGGCCGGCATGGGAGCAGGCCGAGAAAACGAATTGCCCTTTGTTCTTGACGTGCACCGAAACGAAGCGTTCGTCCATGATGAGTGGATCTGGCTCCCAGGACTTGCCGTCGGTGCTACGGGTCAGGTGATTTGGCACGCCAGCCTCGTAGCTAGTCACGCGGGGAATTTCGCCGCTCACGTAAAAAGCACCATCGGCGACACTCTGCGCGTCGCGATTGGTAATCACTTTGGCGCCTGCCTTCGACAGCCGCTCCGGGTCTGGCACCAGCTCGTTGACATATAACCGACCATCAGGTCGCTTCGTGGCGCGCTGTCGGAACATGCCCGGGTGCATGTAGCACGTGAAGCTGCCGTCGCCCCGGGCTCTGGCGATCGATTCGACCGCAGCAACTAGACCGCCCGCGTGGTCCCAATGCCCGTGGGACAGGACTACCGCCTCGATGCTGGAGAAATCCACTCCCAGAATGGCCGTGTTTCGCTCGAATGTGGCGGCCGCCGGCCCAGCATCGAATAACAATGTCCGCCTTCTATCGCCAATCTGCGCGGTTATCAGCAGCGAGAGGCCGTGATGCGCGCAGCAAATGTTCTGCCCCGACAAGATGCGCAGCTTTCCCCCGGTAAGCAAGACCGACCACTCTGGCTGGACGTCGCGAGGATTGGACGAAAGGCTATCGGTAGTGTTGTCAACCAGCACAAGCACTTCGAGGCTATCAACCGCGACTATCTCGGCCATGGTTGGTCCCCTTTGTATGACAGCTAACGTCGTGCTTCAGGGGCGCGCCGCTTCTGGCGCGTCCCCTGCAAGCGCTCGTTAGACGACCTCATGCTTGCCATTGCTTCAATAGCTCCTGGCGTTCCAAAAGCACCGACGCAGCCAGTCCTGCAAGCAATGCCCAAAATGCGGAGCTAATGCCGAGAACGGCAAATGGAGTGACCGCAATCAGAAAAGCGACCAACGCGCCAAAGCGAAGCGGCCCGGAAAAGCTCTTCTCCAACGCGTCCTGCAGGGCTCCGAGGATCGCTAGGCCGGCAAGCGCAAAAATATAAGATTTGGGAAGCACGCCAACGAGTCCCGCAATGGATGTGCCGGCGAAAGCGATGAACAAAGTGAGCAGCGCAGACACGACAACTCCCCAGTAGCGCGCTTCCGCTGGTCCAGCTTCTTTTGCAGCAAGCATCGCAACGCCCGTGCGCGCTACGATCGCGGGATGGCCGCCGAATATCGCGTTGAGCGTTGACGCGATTCCTACCAGGACCGATACGGGAGTCACGGCCACTTTGTAACTCTGAGCCTGAAGGAAGCCGAGACCCTGGACGTTACCTAGCCCCATCGACAGGACAATCATCGGTAGCGTGATGGCGGCAAACGCGGCTGGCCCAAAGCTCATTTGCGGGATAGCCAGTACTGGTGCAGACCATGCGATATCGATGGCGGCTGAATTGCCGCGCAGTGAAATCGCGATCGCTCCTCCCACGGCGGCAAGACCGACGGGTGGCAACCGCGGATCGTTCACCAAGCGCCCGGCGAAATAGCACAGCACGCAGGTACCAGCGACAAGGGCATCCTCTACCGTTGCGGACACCAGGCGCGTCCCATACTCGAGAATGCTCCCGGCGAACATTCCCATCACGATCGGAAAGGGAAGCCAAGTCATGATTCGCTTTCCGATTCCGAGCGCTCCCAGCACGATCATCAGGACACCAGCGAGAAGGTTGGCCCCTACGATCTCGGCGTAGCTAAAACGTCCGGCCAACGCGCCAAGATAGATGATTCCCGGAATCGTCCAAGTGATTGGAATGGGAATTCGGTAGAAAAGCGAGGCACAAATGGAAGCCGCCGCGCTCGTTACCCAGACAATCAGAATCCAGCTGGCCGTTTGGTCCGCCGAAAGCCTCAGCTGGGCGGCAACGGCAAGATGAAGGGGAATCCCCGCAAACGCGTACCAAAAGAACGCGGTGATGCCCATCCAGAAGGCGGACGGATTCAGATCGCGGAGGTAGCTTCTTCCCGGCACGGCGAGGCGTTCCTAGGTCGTCTAACGCCCGCGCTCACCGGCGCCGAGCGAACGTAGTGAGCGAGGGAACCCGAGCAAAGCGAGGGCGTCCCGCTGGAGCGCGTTGTTGGGCCGCAGTTGCTCTGACATGGTTCAGCGCGCCCTCTCTGTTGAGCCGCCGCGAAGGCCCCAAAGAATGAGTGCCAACGCGACGATTAGGGCGGCGCCAGCGGAACGGAGGCCGATATTTATGACGGTTTCCTCAGTGGCACTGCCATGAGCAGCTCCGGCGGCCATTGGAATGATCGAGTTGCCCGCGCCCCAAGCGGCAGCCAGGAGACTTGCCAAAGGCGCGGCAATGCTCTGATAGATGAGGAGCCAGAACGCAAGCATGGACTGCCTGGAACTGAGACTGAGTCGTGGCCACATAAGTCCCACCACCACAAGAAAGATTCCCTGAAGGATGCCAACAAGGTGCGCTGAGAGCGCGAGGCGAGGGACCGTGAAGTGAGGAACGGCCAAACCCACAAGAGCGGCAAAGAGGAAAAGAGCGATGCCCGCCTGGAGAAGACGCTGCGATTGACGCTCCATGCTACCTCCCTGCACGTTTGTTCTCTGCGGCCCAACGTTCACAATGAGGGGCGCGCGCCGCTCTTGCGCGCGTCCCTCTCGATTGTGGGGTTAGATGCCGCATCAACGTAGCCCATGAATGCGTACGACTTGCGCCCTGATTCCTTTGTGGCTTCAAAGATGCGAACACGAGCGCCTTCTGTAAAGGGCGTCATCTCGGGAGGGGTTACAGTAATGAC
>JBGQFD010000070.1:0-19798 GCA_041496705.1 Gammaproteobacteria bacterium
AAATCATGGAGTTGACGCCTAGTACGAGGGTGGCTAGACCGGCCGGTCTGTCGTCGGCAGACGACGCAACGCGCACCCCGGGGATCTAAGCCGCTGATACGTCGGGTTTCTGCCTGTCGCGCGCGGGCGACATCGCCCGCCGCGGCTCAGGCGATGCGATAGCGCTCGAGGACGGTACGGTCCACTTCGATGCCCAGGCCGGACCCGGTTGGCACGTCTACCCAGCCCTGCTTGTGCGCGAAAGGTTGTCCCGCCAGGTCGTCGCGGAGCGGATTGAAGGTCTGCTCGTACTCGAGCATGGGCGGCATCGGCACGAGGCAGGGCGGGCATTCGGGAAGCGCGGCAAGAAACTGCAGCGTTGCGGCCATCCCGATCGCGGTGCCCCAGGCGTGCGGCACGCACCGTGTCGCGTACGCCTGCGCGAGCGCGGCGATCTTCCTGCATTCGGTGATGCCGCCGGCCGCGCACACGTCGGGCTGGATGATGTCCATGGCGCGGCGCTCAAGGATCTGGCGGAAGCCGTGCTTGGTGAAATCGTTCTCACCGCCGGCGATCGCGACGTCCAGCGCGCGGCTCACCTCGACGTAACCGTCGATGTCCTCGGGCGACACGGGTTCCTCGAACCAGTACACGCCCAGCTTCTCCAGCTCGCGGCCGATGCTGATCGCCTGCGGCACGTTGTAGCAATGATCCGCGTCGACGATGAGTTGCACGTCCTGGCCGATGGCCGCGCGCACGGCGGCGACCCGCTCGATGTCCCGCTTCAGGGCGCCCAGCCCGATTCTCATCTTGATCGCGCGGAACCCCTGCGACGCATAGCCGCGCGCTTCCTCCACTGCCTCGTCGGTGAGGCGATCCACGTTCCTGAAGTAGAGTCCCGAGGCGTAGGCGAGGACTCTCGGGCGAAAGCAGCCGCCGATCAGCTTGTGGATCGGCATACCGGTCGCCTTGCCGATGATGTCCCACAGCGCGATGTCGATGCCGCTGATCCCCGAGATGGTCATGCCGCTCAGCCCGTAGTCCTTGACCTTGTTGTACAGCATCTCCCAGACCACCTCGACGTCGAACGGGTCCTTGCCGATGACGCTGGGCTTGAGCAGGGTGTCGACGATGGACTTGCATACCGCGGTGGGTCCGTAGCAGTCGCCCCAGCCGGTGATGCCTTCGTCGGTGCGCACCTCGACGACGAGCGCGCCGCGGGTCGTGTACACCCAGCCGCGCGAAGAGGTGAAGGGTTGGTCCAACTTGACGGACAGCTGGTGCGTGATGACCTCGGTGATCTTCATGATGTCCTCTCTTTCTTGCGCGAGATTCCCGCGCCCGAGAGGCGCGATGACAATGGAATATGCTAACCTGGACGGGGCTGGCATCGTTGGAGTCTTCGCTGTTTTTGCGGACAAAGTCACGCCGGCGGGCAGCGTGCGGACGGCCGGGTGAAGTGGTAGATTCGCTCAGACCGCGGCCCGCGGTCTGACGGCCGAGCGCAATGAAAATCGCGATCCTGGACGACTACCAGAACGCAGTGCCGACGCTGGCGTGCTTTTCCAAGCTTGCCGGCCATCTCGTCAAGGTCTGGAACGATCACACCAAGGAAGTCGGCAAGCTCGCGTCGCGGTTGAGGGACGCCGAGGCGCTCGTTCTGATACGCGAGCGCACGCCGATCCCCGCCGCGCTGGTGGCGAAACTGCCCAGGCTGAAAATCATCAGCCAGAACGGCCCCTGCCCCCACATCGACGTCGAAGCCTGCACGCGGCACGGAGTGATCGTTTCCTCGGGACAGGGTTCGCGCCCGTCCTACGGGACGGCGGAGCTCACCTGGGGACTGGTGATCTGCGCCATGCGCAGGATCCCGCAGGAGGTCGCGGCGCTGAAGGCCGGGCGCTGGCAGTCGAGCATCGGCAGCGCGCTGCGCGGGCGCACGCTTGGCGTCTATGGCTACGGGCGCATCGGGGCGGTGGTCGCCGGTTACGGCCACGCGTTCGGCATGAAAGTGCTCGTGTGGGGGCGCGAGACCACGCTCGCCAGGGCCCGCGCCGACGGCGTTTCCGCCGCGGCAAACCGGCAGGCGTTCTTCGAGCAGTGCGACGTCGTCACGCTGCACATGCGTCTGACCGAGGAGACGCGCGGCATCGTCGCCGTCGAAGATCTCGCGCGGATGAAAACCACGGCGCTCCTCGTCAACACCAGTCGCGCCGGCCTGATCGCGCCGGGCGCGCTCGAGCGCGCGTTGCGCGCCGGACGGCCGGGCCTCGCGGCGGTGGACGTGTTCGAGGAAGAGCCGGTCCTCAAGAGGCGGCATCCGCTGCTGAAGATGGACAACGCGGTGTGCACACCGCATCTGGGCTACGTCGAGCGCGACGGCTACGAGGTCCTTTTCGGCACGGCCTTCGACCAGGTGCTCGGGTATCTCGCCGGAAAGCCCTTCAACGTGCTCAACCCCGCGGCACTGGCGAAGCGATGAACCGCGTCGCCGACGCGCCTGCCGTCCCGTCCGTCGCGGGAGCAGGGCACGTGGTGGAGCGATTTGCCGGGTTTGCTCAAGGTTTTCGCGCACGACCGCTCGCGCCGCCGCTCCTGCACCACGCGAAGCGCGCGGTGATCGACTGGTATGCGGCATTGCTTCCGGGCGCGATGGTGGCGCCGGCAACGCTCCTGGAGCGCGCGTTCGCCGCAGACCTCGACCGGGGCGAGGCGCGCCTCGCGCTGGGCAGGCGCGCGGGGGTGCGCACCGCGGCGCTCATCAACGGCAGCGCCGCACACACGGTCGAGGTGGACGACATTTATCGGGACGCTATCTACCATCCCGGGGCGCCGACCATTTCCGCGGCGCTCGCGCTCGCGCAGGCGCGCGGTGCATCGGGCGAAGCGTTCCTGCGCGCGGTGATCGTCGGCTACGAGATCTCGACCCGCATCGGCGCGATCATGGGCCGCGCGCACTACCGTTACTGGCACAACACCGGCACCATCGGCTGCTTCGGCGCCGCGGGCGCGGCGGCCGAGCTGCTCGGCCTGGACGCCGGGCGCTTCGCGCACGCGCTCGCCACGGTCGCCACCTTTTCCGCCGGATTGCAGCAGGCGTTTCGAATGGACTCGATGTCCAAGCCGCTGCACGCGGGACGCGCCGCGGAGGCAGGGGTCACCGCGGCGCTCGCCGCTGCGGAAGGCGTCACGGGGTCGCTCGACGTGCTCGAGGGCGAGTCGGGTTACGGCCGCGCCATGGGCTACGCGGAGGCGAACGCGGGCCCGGACTGGGAGCGGGCGCTGGCGGCTCTCGGTGAGGATTTCCACATCACCCGCATGACCTTCAAGAACCACGCGTGCTGCGGGCACGCCTTTGCCGCCATCGACGGCGCACTTGCGCTGAAGGCGCAGATGGATCTCGTCGCCCCGGAGATCGCGCGCGTGCGGATCGGCGCCTACCGGGCGACCCTGGAGGTCGCGGGGATCGCGAATCCCATGACGCCGGCCGAGGCGCGGTTCAGCACGCCCTATCTCGTCGCGACCGCGCTCACGCACGGCAGCGTGCGGCTCGCCGCGTTCGGGCCGGCGCGGCTCGAGGACAAGGTGACGCGCGAGCTGATGCGGCGCGTCGATGTCGTCCTCGACCCCGAGATCGACGCCAAGTTCCCGGCGCAGCGCGCTGCGCGTGTCGCGATCGAATCGCGCGACGGACGTCGCGGCGAGCACTTCCAGCCGACGCGCAAAGGCGATCCGGACATGCCGCTCTCCGACGCCGAGCTCGAGCAGAAGTATCTGGAGCTCGCCGGGCCGGTGATCGGCGAGGCGCGAGCCCGGGCGCGGCTCGCCCGGCTGTGGCGCCTGGAAACCGAAGTGACGCTAGCCGGCGCTGCGTGGATCTAGCGCAAGCGCTTTTTTCGCCGCGCGCGGTGGCGTTGGTCGGCGCCTCCGGCGACGCGTCGAAGAACACCGCGCGTCCCCTGCGCTTCCTGCGCAAGCACGGGTATGCGGGGCGCATCGTGCCGATCAACGCAACGCGCGGCGAAGTGCTGGGCGAGCGCGCCTACCGCAACCTCGCCGAAGCGCCCGGCGCGATCGACCACGCCTTCATCATGACCCCCGGGGATTCGGTCGAGAGCGCGCTCGAGGAATGCGGCGCGCGCGGCGTGCCGGTGGCGACCATTTTCAGCGACGGCTTTGCCGACGCTGGGGCGGAAGGGGCAATGCGCCAGGACCGGCTCGTCGCGCGGGCGAGAACACTGGGCGTACGCGTGCTCGGTCCCAACAGCATGGGGCTCGTCGACGTTCCCGGCCGCCTCGCGCTCACGGTCAACGCGGTGCTCGAGATGGACGCCTTGCCCCGGGGGACGACGAGCTTCGTGTCGCAGAGCGGGACGATGCTCGGAACCGTGCTCTCGCGCGGCGCGGGGCGGAGCCTGGGTTTCGCAAAGCTCGTTTCGGTCGGCAACGAAGCCGATCTCGGGATGGCGGAGCTGGTCGAATTGCTCGCCGAAGATCCCGGCACGAGGGTGATCCTCCTGTTTCTCGAAACGATACGCGATGGCGCGAAACTGGCCGCTGCCGCGCGTAAAGCCGACGCCGCGGGGAAACCCGTCGTCGCTTACAAGCTCGGCCGCTCGCGGCTCGGCGCCGCGCTTGCGCGCTCGCACACCGGCGCGCTCGCCGGCGAGGACGCGGCGCTCGACGCGTATTTCCGGGACTGCGGCATCGTGAGGGTGGACCTGCTCGAGACGCTCATCGAGATCGCGCCGCTTCTTGCCGGACGCGCACCACCCAACCTCCCGCGTTCCGCGCGTGTTGCAGTCGTGACCACTACCGGGGGCGGCGCGGCGAGCGTCGTGGATCGGCTGGGCATGTTCGGCATCGAGACGTTCGCGCCGAACTCCAGGTCGCCGATCGTCGATCTGACGATGACGGCGACCGCCGAGCAGTACACCGCGGTGCTCGATGATCTGCTCGCGTCCCCTCAGTGTGACGGCGTGCTCGCGGTGGTCGGGTCTTCGGCGCAGTTCCATCCGCAACTTGCGGTCGAGCCCATCATGGGTTCGAAGAACAACGCGAAGCCGCTCGCGGTGTTCCTCACTCCGCACGCGGAACGCTCGCTTGCCCTGCTCGCCGAGCATGGGATCGCAGCTTTTCGCACGCCCGAAGCTTGCGCCGACGCGCTTGCCGCTTTTTTCGCTTGGCGCTCGCCCCTTGCCCGCGCCGCAGCCGCATCCACCGAATGGCCGCCCGATTTGCCCCGGCGCGGACCTCTCGATGAAACGCAAGCGTTCGTGCTGTTTGCCTCGCTCGGAATCCCGGTGGCGGAGCACGCGATCGCGCAGCCTCCCGGCTATGCGCACGCCATTCCCTATCCGGTGGCGGCAAAAGCGCTTTCCGTAGGACTCCTTCACAAGACCGAAGCCGGAGCGGTATGTCTTGGCATCGTGGACCGGGCCGAGCTCGATCGCGCGGTCCGAGGAATGCTCGAGCGCGTCCCTGCAGCTCGCGGTGTACTGGTGCAGAAAATGGAATCGGGTCTTGCCGAGGCGATCGTCGGCTACCGCGAGGATCCGGTCGTCGGCCCGGTCGTGCTCGTCGGGGCGGGAGGCACCCTCGCGGAAATCTACAAGGACTACGCGTTGCGCCTCGCGCCCGTGAGCGAAGGGGAGGCCGCGGTTATGATCGGGGAAGTGAAGGGCCTCGCAACCGTGCGCGGCTACCGCGGGCTGCCGCGCGGTGATGTCAATGCGTTGGCGAAGGCTGTCGCCGCGCTCTCGCGCCTTGCCCTCATCGCCGGACAGCCGGTCGCCGAGGCGGAAATCAATCCGCTGATCGTGAAGCGCGAGGGCGTCGTTGCCGTCGACGGCTTGGTCGTGCTGAAGGAGTGAGCATGGATTTCCGCTGGTCCCCCGAGCAGGAGGAATTCCGCAATTCGGTGCGGCGCTTCGCCGAAAAGCATCTCGCGGCGGGCGCGCGCGAGCGCGCGCATTCTCCGGACTATCCCTGGGACGTCGCGAAGCTGATGGCGGCGCAGGGGCTCCTTGGCATCACCATCGCCGAGGTCGACGGGGGGCAGGGCGGTGCGCTCATCGACGCCGTGATCGCGATCGAGAGCGTCGCCGCGGCGTGCCCGAGGAGTGCCGACGTCGTGCAGGCGGGTAATTTCGGGCCGATCCGCGTTCTTGCAGAGTATGGCACGCCGGAGCAGAAGCGGAAATACCTGAAACGCCTGCTCGCGGGAGAATCGGTCATCAGCGTAGGCATGACCGAACCCGAGGCAGGCTCTGCCGTCACCGACCTGCGGACGACGGCGACGGCGGACGGCGCGGGCTACCGCGTCAACGGCTCGAAGATCTTCACCACGCACTCCACGCACGCCGAACTGATCCTCACTTACGTGCGCTTCGGACCCGGCGTGGACGGCATCGGCTCGGTACTGATCGAGCTGAAGGCGCCCGGGGTGCGGCTCGGCAAGCGCTCCAAATTCATGTCAGGGGAGGAATGGGCGGAGATCTATTTCGAAAACGTGCTTGTGCCCGCCGACAGGGTGGTGCTCAAGGAAGGCGGGTTCAAGAAGCAGATCGCCGGGTTCAACGTCGAGCGCATCGGCAACGCGGCGCGCTCGCTTGCACTCGGCAGGTACGCCTACGAGGCGGCACGGAAGTGGGCGATGCAGAGAAAGCAGTTCGGGCGCCTCTTGTGTGAATTCCAGGGACTGCAATGGAAGTTCGCAGAGATGAAGATGAAGCTGGACGCCGGTCAGCTCCTGCTGTATCGCGCCGCGCTGAACGCCGACCGCGGTTTCCCTTCTGCCGAGGAGACCGCGATCGCCAAGGCCTTCTGCAACCAGGCGGGATTCGAGGTGGCCAACGAGGCCCTGCAAGTCATGGGCGGCCTCGGCTACAGCACGGACGAACTGGTCGAGTACTGCCTGCGCCGTTGCCGCGGCTGGATGATCGCCGGCGGCTCGATCGAGATCCTCAAGAACCGCATCGCGGAAGCCGTGTTCGAGCGCAGCTTTTCACAGCGGCCGGAAAGAAAATGATCAGTGCTGCGCTGCCAGTGCGCGCATGACTGCGGCGGTGCGTGTCTCCACTCCGAGTTTCTCGTAAATGTGCTGCAGGTGCTTGTGCACGGTGCGCGGGCTGATCTCGAGGATGGCGCCGATGTCCCGATCGGTCTTGCCGGCGCCAAGCCAGCGCAGCACGTCGCGTTCGCGCCGCGTCAGCGACAGCACCGGCGCGGCGGTCTCCGCTGCCGAGGCATCGCAGGCACGGCTCGCTGCAACGCCGAGCCGGTAGAGGTTCCCGAGATGGGGTCGCACGATCTCGAGGCGCGCGCGGTCCCGGTCGCTGAACCCGCGTTTGCTGCGGTTGAGCACGAAGCTCACGAGGAACCGCCCGTCCACGTGAATGGGCACCGCCATGACATGGTCGATTCGGATGACTCGGTAGTAGTCGTTGTAGAGCGGGGTGCGATGAAACTCGGACTCCGGCAGTAGCTCGGCGATGCGCTTCGTAACCGCCCTTGGATTGCGGCCGTGCTCGCGAACCAGCGGATGATCGAAGAAGTAACGGTCGAATACTTCGAGTTCGCGCGACGAGATCGCACCTGGCCGGTCGCTGACCACGCTGCGATGCCCGCTCTCGAGATTGCATACCGACAGCGTCGTGAGCTCGGAGCTCACGATCCGCGGCAGGCATTCGACGCCGCAACCGGCGAACTCCTCGCCGTTCCGACTGCCCTCGCCGATTGCGCGTAGCACATCGAGCGCTCCGCGCAGCTCGGCGTTGGTGAGCGGGACCAGGTCCCGGGCCGGTGCGCTGTGAACGAAGGGCGGGTTCGCGCTGCGGCCGGTCGGGAACGGTGTGCGGAGCTGCGGCATGGCCGGATTCTCCCCTGCAACGACGTGGTGCCAATCTACTGACTAGTAGCATACTCGTCAACCAGCAGGCCGGAGCGCCGGCGAGTTCGCCGTGTTGCCGAAGGCGGCATTTCCCCTGCAACAAGTACGCAATACTGCGCATAGGCTCTCGCGCCCGTGTGTGGCAGTATGACGTGGTCAATACGTCCGACAAGGAGGCCTGTCATGTCTCGCGTCGCCGTCGTTCAGTCGCCGCCCGTTTTCCTGAACCGGGCCGAAACGATCGACAAGGCCGTGACCTCGGTCCGCGAGGCCGCGCAGGAAGGCGCGCGACTGATCGTGTTCCCGGAGGCATTCATTTCGGGCTACCCGGCGTGGATCTGGCGCCTTCGTCCTGGCGGCGACATGGCGCTCACCGAGAAACTGCATTCGCTCGTCCGCGCGAGCGCGGTCGATCTTGCCGGCGACGATCTCGCGCCGCTGTGCCGGGCGGCAAGAGAGGACAAGGTAACCGTCGTTTGCGGCTTGCACGAGCGCGACGCGGCCTTCGGCGGCGGCACGCTCTACAACACCGTCGTCGTCATCGGACCGGACGGCGTCCTTCTCAACCGGCACCGCAAGTTGATGCCGACCAATCCCGAACGCATGGTCTGGGGCTTCGGTGACGCCTCGGGCCTGAAGGCGGTCGCGACTCCCTGCGGGCGCATCGGCACCATGATCTGCTGGGAAAGCTACATGCCGCTCGCGCGCTACGCGCTCTACGCGCAAGGCGTGGACATCTACATTACCCCGACCTACGACAGCGGCGACCGCTGTATCGCGACGATGCAGCACATTGCGCGCGAGGGCGGCTGCTGGGTCGTGAGCAGCGGCTGCGCATTCAGAGCACAAGACATCCCCGATGCCGTTCCCGGCAAGGCGGAGCTGTTTCGCGACCCCGGCGAGTGGGTGAACCCGGGCGATTCTGTGATCGTCGCGCCGGGCGGAAAGATCGTCGCTGGACCCATGCACGAGAAATTCGGAGTTCTCACCGCGGACATCGACCTGGAGCGCGTCGGCACGGCGCGGCGCAGCCTCGACGTGGTGGGGCACTACGCGCGGCCGGATATCTTCCAGCTCAGCGTGAATACCAGGCTGCAGAAGCCGGTGGAATTCGTGGAAGTGCGCGGCACGCACGAACCGGCCGCCCCCGCGTCATGAGCGTTCCGAGCGACGACCCGACGGGGCCCGCGTATCACGCGGGCATGCGGCAGCTGCAGGACCGCTTCGACACACGGCGCCTCGCCGACCGGCTCGACGAGAAGCTCGGGCGCACTGCCTTCACCCCGGAGGACCGCGAGTTCATCCACAGCCGCTCGTTCTTTTTCCTGGCGAGCGCCGATGCCGAGGCTCGGCCCGACTGCTCGTACAAGGGAGGAGACCCGGGGTTCGTGAGGGTCACCGCCGAGGGCGAGCTCGCGTTTCCCAGCTACGACGGCAACGGCATGTTCCGCAGCCTCGGCAACGTGCTCGTGAACCCGGCCGTCGCGCTGCTTTTCATCGACTTCGAGCGGCCCAACCGCCTGCGCGTGAACGGGAGGGCGTCGATCATCGACGGCGACCCGCTGCTGCAAGAGTTCGCCGGCGCCCAGCTCGTGGTGCGCGTGCGCGCGGAGCGCATCTTTCCCAACTGCCCTCGCTACATCCACCGCATGACGCCGGCGGAGGCTTCGCCCTACGTTCCGCGCGCCGGCTACACGCCGCCGGTGCCCAAATGGAAACGATTTGAAGCGTTTTGCGACGTGCTGCCGCACGACGACCCGGCACGGCGCGGAACGGACAGCTGAGCAAGGAAAGAGTCCGTTTTACGATCGACCGTGAACAACCCTCCGAGGAACTTGCTATGCGCGAAGACCGCGTGAGGGATGGAGGCGGGCGCTGGAATCCAACCGGCGTCCACGGCTCACTCCGCGCGGGCGCCGGAAATCTTCACGACCTCGGCCCAGCGCGCCACGTCTTCGCGCAGCAGCTTGTCGAACTCTTCGGGCGTGCTGCCAATCGGTTCGGCGCCCTGCTCGAAGAGCCGCTTGCGGATGTCCGGAGCGTTTGCGGCCCGGCCCACGCCCGCCGCGAGCGTGCTAACGATCTCGCGTGGCGTGGCCGCTGGCGCGATCAGCCCGAACCATAGCGGCACTTCGACGCCTTCGACGCCCGCCTCCTTCATCGTCGGCACCTCGGGCATCAGCGCCGTGCGCCTGGCACCGGCCACGCCGAGTGCGCGCAGGCGTCCCGACTTGACATGCGAGCCGATGGCGACGGGGTTGACGAAGCTCAACTGGACTTCGGCTGCGATCAGCGCGGCGATCGAAGGTGCGCTGCCCTTGTACGGGACGTGCACGATGTTGGTGGCGCTGCGCAGCTTGAACAACTCCGCGGCGAGGTGCTGAGTCGATCCCGCACCGGCCGAAGAGTAGTTAAGCGCTCCGGGCCGCTCGCGGGCGAACGCGACCAGCTCCTGAACCGATTTCGCGGGCAGGGAAGCAGGCACCACCAGGATATTGGTGCTCTCGGAAAACACCGAAACCCCGGCAAAATCGCGCAGGGCGTCATAGGGTGGGTTCCGGTACAGCGACATGTTGATGGCGACTGCCGGGCTGTTGAAGAGGAGCGTGTACCCGTCGGGTGCGGACTTGGCGACGATCTCGTTGGCGATGTTGGTGCCGGCACCGGGGCGATTCTCGACCACCACCTGCTGCGGCAGGAATTCCGAAAGCTTGGCCGCCAGCAGGCGCGCGTTGATGTCCACACCTCCGCCCGGCGTGAATCCGACCAGGAACCTCACCGGCTTCACTGGATACGCCTGGGCCTGCACGGACGCACCGTACACGGCCACGGGCACTGCCATCATCCACAACGCGCTGCGAATGCCGGGCATCCTCTCCTCCTTCTGGAAATGCAGGTCGCGGGGAGCCTATCCCGGATTCTACCCGCGGAGCGCGGCCGGCTCGACTTGACGGGTCCTGCTTTGCGGACGCTACGCCGATCGGCGATCATAGCGCCTGCATGGCCAAACCCAAACCAAGATCCGGATTGAAGCGCGCTCCGCCGAAACGCCGCCCGCGCAAGGCGAAGGCCGGGACGCGCGGCCCCGCGCCCGCGGAATGCCGGCTGGACGCGCTTGAGGGCGACGCCGCGGAAGTGCGCGAGCGCATCGAGCGCGAGGGCGGCATCGTCGCCGGCAGCTACTACGATCCGCTCGGCAAGAGTCCGCTGCTCATCGCCATCCTGCCCATCGACCGCATCGAGCCGACGCCTTTCCAGCGCGACCTGTCGCAGACCCACCACCGCAAGCTCGCCGATGTCCTCGACCGCACCGGGATGTTCCTCGATCCGGTGATCGCGGTCACCGCGCCCGACAAGGGGTTCTGGACGCCGAACGGAAGGCATCGGCTGGAAGCGATGCGCAGGTTAGGCGCGCGCTCGATCACCGCGCTCGTCGTGCCGAAGCGCGAGATCGCCTGGCAGATCCTCGCGCTCAACACCGAGAAGGCGCACAACCTGCGCGAGCGCTCGCTCGAAGTGATCCGCATTTACCGCGGCCTCATGGACGAAGACGCGAAGCGTGCGGAAAGCGGCTTCGCTTTCTATCTGGAGGAAGCCTCCTTTGTCACACTGGGGGTCTGCTACGAAAAGAACGGCAAGTTCGCCGGCGGTGCTTACAACCCTATCGTGCGGCGCCTGGAGAAGTTTTCCGACGAGCCGCTTTCGAAAGCGATCAAGGAACACGAGAAGCACGCCGACACGCTGATGGACCTGGATGCGCGCGTCGCCGAAGTCATCGCGAAGCTGAAGGCGCGCGGGTTCGTCAGTCCCTACCTGCGCGCATTCGTCGTCGCGCGCATCAACCCCTTGCGCTGGATCCAGGGCGAACCGCCGCCGCTCGAGGAGGTCCTCAAGACCATGCGCGAGCGGGCAGCGAAATTCAACGTCGAAAGAATCAAACAGGAAGATCTTGCGAGCGTCGGTGGCGCGCCCGACGAGACGGATTGATCCTGAACCTGTCGGCCCGGTGGGTCGCTTGAAACTGCAATGTCCAGAACAGGGAGCACCCGGATGGCGGCGATTCTAGTAATCGATGATGATCTCTCTTTCCGCGAACTATTGCAGCTGCATTTGCTTTCGGCCGGGCACACGATTCGTGCCGCAAAGGATCCGGAAGAAGGATTACGCAGCCTGCTCGAACACTCGGCCGACCTGATCCTGCTTGACCTCGACCTTCCGTATCTGAGTGGCTTCGAGGTGCTGGAGGCTCTGCGCTCGGACCCGGCGTCCCGGAAAATTCCAGTCATCGTCCTTACGGGACGCGGGGACGAGGACACCTATATCCGGTGCCGCAAGATAGGAGTCGATGGTTTCCTCACGAAACCCCTGAAAAGAGAGCAGCTGATCACGGCAGTCGGGACGACGCTTGCCACGCGTAAGCAGGACGAGACAGGCTCGCCGACAAGCTGATGACCGACTAGTCGAAAACCGGTCGGACGCGAGCGAGGTAGCTGTCGAGTCGCTCGGCCAGGTTTCGCAAAGCATCCGTGTCGCCCGTGCGCGCCGCGCGTTCGATCTCGCGACCGAGCGAGCCGATTTCCTCGAAGCCATAGCTGCTTCCCGTTCCGAAGAGCGAGTGGCCGATCCTGCGGGCAGCTTCCAGATTGCGTGCTTCGACGGCCCCGCGTAATTCGGCTACCGTCTCCCGACAACGCGCCAGGAACTTCGGAGCCAGTTGGGCCAGTACCGGATCGATCTTCACGACGACTTCGTCATGGCCCATAGGCCGAGCGTCCACCGCTTCAGTTCTGCGTCGCGGGGGTCGGGGAAATTCCCCGCCCGGCGAGCAAGGGTTCAAGCGCCCCGCGCAACCGTTCTATCGTGATCGGCTTGTTGAGGACGCCGTTGCATCCTTCGCGCTTGGCGCGTTCAACCTCGAAAGGATCCTGGTGCGCGGTTAGCGCGATGATCGGCCCTTGGTAGCCGCGCTGCCGCAACACGTGGGCCGCTTCGAATCCGTCCATTACCGGCATCTCCATGTCCATGAGCAGGACATCGTATTCGGCACTCAAGGCGGCCTCCACAGCCTCGAAGCCGTTGCCAACCGTCCGGCACTCGAGGCCCAGCTTGCGCATATACAGTTCGACGAGGCTCCGCAGGTGCTCGACATCTTCCGCGACCAGCACTTTGCCGGAAAGCGGCGGAAGCGCCGCCTGCGGTGTCTTGGGTTGTTGAGACGCCGGGAACGCGGCTTCCGCGGCCGGAATGCGCACCTCGAATGTCGCTCCCTTGCCCGGGGCCGAGCGTACGCGGATGGTTCCCTGCATCAGCTCGACGAGCTTGCGCGTGATCGTCAGACCCAATCCGGTTCCGGTCGCGCGCGAGCCGGCAATGCGCGCAAACGGCTCGAACACGCGATCAAGATTCTCGGGTTGAATGCCGATACCCGTGTCGCTCACGCTCACTTGCAGCGTGCCCGCATCCCAGCGGACCTTCAGCACGATCTCGCCCTCGTCGGTGAATTTGACCGCATTACCCAGGAGATTGTAGAGGATCTGCCGCAGGCGGACGCCCTCGAGCGAGAGCGCGGGAGGTAGCTGGCCTTCGATCTCCAGCCTCAGGGCAATCCGCTTTTCCTCGGCCATGATGCGCACGGTCGAGATGACGTCATCAAGCAGGGTTGGGACGTCGGTGGGCTTCCGCTCGATCGCAAGCTGGCCGGCCTCGATGCGTGCGAGATCCAGGTTATTGTTGACGAGTGCGAGAAGGTATTCGCAATTTTGGTCCACGACTTCGCTGTTGTGCACGCGCTGCTCGCGGCCGAGATCGTCCGTGAACTGGTTCACCTTGTTGAAGCCCATGATCGCCGTGATCGGCGTGCGCAGCTCGTGAGTCATCTGATTGAGGAACTCGGTCTTCATCCGGTTTGCTTCCTGGGCCGCGAGCTTCTCGTAAAACAGGCGTTGCTTCTCCTGGTACAGGGCAAACAGCCAGACCATTAGCGCGAAGACCTGCGCCGTGACGCCAGCCAGCGTCGCGAACAGCCAACGAGAATTCTGGTTGGCTGCAAGCATGGCGATGCCGGCGCCCGCCACGACGAGCACGATCGCACCCAGGCCGATCAGGAATTCGCTCGGGCGCGCCGAGGTGTCACGACGCACCATGACCAGCGGTATGGCCAGCGCCAGGGCGAGGAGAAGAACATCCAGCCATGGCGGGCTCGGCCGGCGCACGCCGTCCGTGAGCAGCAATTCCGTAAACAGCGCGTTCAGTTGCAGGCCGGGGACCCGGCCGACCGGCGTGTAGGCAAAGTCGCCGAGCACCGCAGAAGAACTGCCGAGGAATACGATCTTGTCGCGCACGAGGTCGCCGATGTGCGCGTTGCCCTCAGCTCCGGCTGCTGCAGCAACCAGCTGATAAAACGGCACCACCGGCACCGCAGCCGCGTTGGATGGGTACCGCAGGAGGACCGAGCCGCCGGCATCGAGGGGCCAGGTGTGCGGGCCAAGGCGCAGTTCGCCCGCCGTGACCTCGGGCGATACTGCCGGATCGGCGGCGAGCAATGCGGCCAGCGCCATCGACGGCAGGACGTGTCCGTATGCCCGGTGCAGCAAAGGCAGCCGGCGCACGATGCCGTCTGCGTCGGTGACCACGGTTACGACCCCGATGCCGGCGTGCGAAAACTGGGTGAAATTCGGAAGCGGCAACGTCAGATCGGGCCACGCTTGTGCGGAAAGAGCCTCCCCCGAGCCACCGGCGGCGTCGGAGATCGCGGCGCGCTTCAGTCCCTGCAGATATGCCGGTGAGCGCCGCAACGGGGAAGGCAGGGCGACTGCAGCGAGCACGCTGTGCCGGTCGAGCGCGGCCGCCAACGCGTCATCGCCCTGGCGCGGTTCCGAGAACAGGATGTCGAATACGATCGCGCGCGCGCCACGGTCGGTGAGAAAACGGGCCGCCCGCGCGTACACGTCCCTGGAATAAGGCCATGCGCCGAGCTCCGGCTGCAGTCGCTGCATGGATTCTTCATCCACGTCGAATGCCACAATGTGATCCATCGGCAGCGAGGGGCCCACCAGGCGCTGCAGCGAATCCTCGGACCACCAGATCAGGCGCGGAAAAAGTGTCGTCTGGGAGAAGACGCCGACAATCAACAGCGCGGCTGCAACGACGCTGAGCGCACGCGAAAGGAATCTGATCGAGGCCGCCTGCACTCTCCGCTCCTTCCGGTAAGTCGCGAATCGATTCTAAGGGATTTGTCCGTCGAGTGCCCGCAAAATGCCCGCTTCGCCACCGAACGCACCTGCAGGAGAAGCCCGGTCGCGGACTGTGTCAGAATCTGGTGCCCTCCGATATCCAGATGCGCCGCCCCGACAGGACGTTCGTTCTCGCCGTCGCCGTGATTGCCCACGCGATTCTCGGGTGCGAGGCCATTGCGGAGGAATCCGGACTGCACCGTGCCTCGAAGATTCAGATCGCCCAGGCACCGGCCGCCACCCCTCAGGCGCCACTCGAGGAACTGCTCGCGCGCGCGGAGGCGCTTTCTTCATCCAACGCTCTCGAAGCCTACGAACTTCTCGCTCGCGAGGAAGACACCTACATCGGCGTGATCGAATTCGATTACGCCCTCGGGCGCGCCGCGCTGAACGCGGGCCACCCGGACAAGGCCACGCTCGCCTTTTCCAGGGTTCTCGCGCTCGATCCCGGCCACGCCGGAGCATCGATAGACATTGGGCGGGCATACCTGGCTCTGGGCGATTTCGCGCGGGCGCGCGCCGCGTTCCAGCGATTGCTCGCGCTCGATCCGCCGCCGCCGGTACGCGCGCAACTGCAGGGATACCTGGCACAAGCGGAGTCCAAGACGGAGTCCAGGCAGGCGGGAGGGGGTGCGCCCATGTCGTATCAAGCTTATGTCGCCGCGAGCCTCGGGCGGAGCACCAACGTCAACCAGTCTCCGACCCAGGCATCGGTTTTCGTCCCCGCAATCGGATCGAACTTCGAACTGGCGAATCAGAACGTCAGGAAGCCCGACGAATTCGCGTCGATCTCGGCGGGCCTGGAGGTTGCGAAGGCTCTGGATCGGACTTACTCCATGATCTTCGGGGGCGAGCTCCTCGAGCGCAAGAATTTTCACGAGTCTTCATTCGATCTCGGTGGCGTGAGCTTGTACATGGGGCTTGGCGCCGCTATGGAGGCGCACCAGTGGCGCGTCCAGGGCCAGGTGGGCCGCGAGTATTTCGGCGGCAGCCCGAACCGCGACCTGGAGATGCTCTCTTTCAATTATCTTGGTTCCCTGGCGACCGACACCCAGCTCGTCGCATCCGCCCAGGGTGGCCGGCTGCGCTACGTTCCGGCAGACCTCGGAGTCTTCGATGCCAATTTTTTCACATCGGGCCTGGGAGCGATCCGAAAGATTGCCGAACAATCGACAGCATTCGTCATCCTCTCGACAGGCCAGCAGAACGACGTTGGCGGCAACCCGGACGGCGACAAGCGGCTTCTCGGTGCGCGGGTGGGTGTCGAAACAGCACTCCAGCCGCGCCTCAAGCTGACAGGCAGCGCCGCATGGGAAAGAGGAAGCTACAACCGCTTTAACGAGACGTTCCTCACCGAACGTCGCGACGTGCGATGGGCTCTGGAGGCGGCCCTGCAGTATGCGCTGGAACGCAACCTCTTCCTGCGATTTGGCATATCGCATGTGGAGCAGCGCTCCAACATCCCCATCGACGAATACAACCGCAGCGAGTGGTGGCTGATGCTGCGCCGCGAGTTTCCCTGAGCATTACGGCACATCTCAAGCCCAATGCGGTAGGAGTTGGCACTGGAGGTCAATTCACCATGCAGTAGTACGATTCTTGCTTGACAATACGTCGGCTGGGTCACCGTTACTGGAGGGGTCTATGAAATACATTCGGCGCATCGCAGGCCGGTTGGGAATCGTCGCCATTCTGGCGGCATCACCGACCGCACAGGCTGAAAGCACCGCGGGAGTATTCCAGTTCGTCGCCGGGGACGTTCGCGTCGCTCTCGCCGGCGGCAGCGAGAGGCCCGTCGTCAAGGGCTCGCCGATCAGCGTCGGCGATACCGTCTCCACGGCCAAGGCCAGCATGGCCCAGATCAAGATGGGCGACGGCGCGATCATCGTCGTGCAACCCGAGTCGCGCCTCACCGTCGCCGAGTTCAGCTACGCGGGGAAGGAAGATGGCACGGAGAAGGTGCGCTACCGCCTCGACCAGGGCGGGTTCCGCTCCGTGACCGGAGCGATCGGCCACACGAACAAAGGCAACTACCTGATCGAGACGCCGATAGCGCACATCGGCGTGCGCGGCACCGACCACGAGTCCTACTATTTTCCCACGCCGGGTTCTATCGACGGTCAACCCGCGCAGGTCGGGATATACAACAAGGTCAATGTAGGGCTGACCTATATCCGCACCGGTTCCGGAGAAGTCGTCATCCAACCCAATCAAGTGGGCTATGCCGCCTCCGCGCAGGATACGCCCCGCCTGCTGGGCGCGATGCCCGAATTTTTCAACCGCGGCTTTCAACCGAGAAGCGTCCAGCGCGGGGGACAGCCTGGCGCAGGAATCTCCTCCGTCGCCGCAAACCAGGGTGACGGCTCCGGTAACTCCTCCGGCCGCGATACTCAGACGCTGAGCGGAGCGTCGGGTTCGCTCGCCGGCTTTACCGCCCCGCAGGGAGGCCGAGGCGTGAACTTCGGGGAAACGGCCGTCAACCCCAACATTTCTCCCAACGGCGCAACGCTCGCAAATGCGGGCGGGGACTCCGCGTGGGGCGTCAACTGGGGAACGTGGCAGGGGGGCCTCGCGACGGTCAACGGCCGCGTCACGAGCGGCTCCACGAACTTCATCTCGAGCACGAACCTGACGACCGCGGCACAGCTCGCCGCATTGCCGCCGCAGCTGGTGACTGCCACGTACAACTATGTCTCCGGCACCGGCGCGGTCAACGGCACGGCCTCGCCGAACGGCGTGATTAACGCGCTCTCGGTGGGCGTCAATCTCACGACGAGCAAGATCACGAATTACTCCGTCAACGCGACGGTCGGCACCCAGAACTGGAGCGGGAGCGGGAGCGGAACGTTCGCCCAGTTCATGGGCTCGCAGGGAATTTCGCTCCGCGGCGAGTGCTCCGGGTGCGTACTGGGCGCCGGCTCGCCGACCTCGCAAGGCTCGGCCACCGGCGGATTCGTCGGCAACCAGGCGCAAGGCATGATTACCGCGTTCGGCTTCAAGGCGGCGAACCAGTCCATCTCGGGCACGGGACTTCTGTCCAGATAGCGCTCCGCGCCATGGGAAGATCCGAAACTCGTCACCGGGTGCTGCTTGTCGACGACGAGGAGCCGATGCGGCTCCTGCTCGCGCGGTTCATCGGAGAGGATCTGAAGGCCGAGATATCCCTTGCCGGAACCTGCGAGAGCGCTCTGCGGTTTGCAAGCGAAAGCACCTATGACGTCATCTTGCTTGACCTGCTGATGCCTGGGATCGGCGGGTTTGAGGTGCTCAAGCGCATCCGGACGGATTCGATGAACAAGGCCACGCCCGTCGTTGTCGTATCCGTATTGGTGGCGTCACTTGCGGGGGACGAGTCGGCGTCAGTGGAGCGCGCCCAGACTCTAGGCGCGGACGCGTTCGTCTCCAAGCCGGTGAAGCGCAAGGTGTTGCTTGCCGCCGTAAACGCACAGCTGGGCAAAGGGATCCGGCGGGAAGAAAACCGCCGATTGAGAATCCTCTCCGAATCGGATTCAGGATCTGCCAACTAGCATTGCGCGCCTTCGCTGCAGAAGGTTGCTGTGAACCACCCAGCGGAGCAGGTCGCCGTTCCTTCAATCACCGTAGGTCCGATCGCGCTCCAACCGAGCTTCGCCACGGGCGAGCAGTGCAGGAACTTTTTCGCTTACACTAGTTCCCGGTGTCTTGGGAGGGGTCCCCTTTTTCCTCACCGAGGCGAGGAACCTATTTCTGGAGGTGACCATGGCTGACTATACCTTGCGCGTTAACGGCGCCGCACGAAGCGTGCGCAGCATCGCGCCCGACACGCCGCTCCTGTACGTCCTGCGCAACGACCTGGAACTGAACGGCCCGAAATTCGGCTGCGGGCTCGCCCAATGCGGCGCGTGCACGGTGCTGCTCGACGGCAAGTCCGTGCGCTCCTGCTCGGTGCCGGTGTCGGCCGCGGCCAAGGGCAATATCACCACGCTCGAAGGGCTCGGCACGATCGACAAGCTGCACCCGCTGCAGCGAGCTTTCATCGAGGAGCAGGCCTGCCAGTGCGGCTATTGCAGCAACGGCATGATCATGGCCGCCAAGGCGCTGCTCGACGGCAATCCGCGCCCCAGCGAAGGCGAAATCAAGCAGGCCTTGAACGATCACCTGTGCCGCTGCGCCTCGCACAACCGCATCGTGCGCGCCGTGCAGCGCGCGGCAAAGGAGATGGCATGAAGCCCTCTCTCTCGCGCCGTGATTTCCTCAAGACCGGCAGCGCGCTGGTCATTTCCTTTTCGCTCGCTCCCGATGCCTTCGGCCAGGCGAAACCCGCCCCGCTCCCCGGGAGCCTCAACAACAACCGCATGCTCAACGCCTGGCTGCGCATCGACGCCGACGGCTCCGTCACCATTTTCAGCGGCAAGATCGAGCTGGGGCAGGGCATCGGCACGGCGCTCACCCAGATCGCCGCCGACGAGCTCGACGTCGATCTGAAGCGCATCAAGATCGTCCACGGCGATACCGAGCTCACTCCGAACGAAGGACAGACCGCCGGCAGCCAGTCGGTCGAGCAGAGCGGCACCGCGGTGCGCTTCGCCTGCGCCGAAGCGCGCGACATTCTGCTGAATACCGCCGCCGCCAGACTCGGCGTGGCGGTGGGCCAGCTTGCGGTGAAAGACGGCACCTGTTCGGCACCCGGCGGCAAGTCGGCGACCTACTGGGAGCT
>JBGQFD010000071.1:0-19084 GCA_041496705.1 Gammaproteobacteria bacterium
CTATACCGCCAGGCACGGCCAGGGCTACAGCCGGTTCGAGCACAGCGCACACGGCATCGCGCTCGATCTCCTGCAATACGTGCCGCTCGATGATCCGATCAAGATCTCACGGCTGACGATGCGCAACACCTCGGGGCGCACCCGGCGGCTTTCGGTCACGGCCTATGTGGAGTGGGTGCTCGGCGCCTCGCGCGGCGCGTCTGCATTCTCGGTCGTCACGGAACTCGATCCGCAGACCGGCGCGATGCTCGCGCGCAACCCCTGGAACATGACCTTCGGTTCGCGTGTCGCCTTTGCGGACCTGGGCGGACGACAGACCGCCTGGACCGGCGACCGCCGCGAATTCCTCGGGCGCAACGGCACGCTCGACAACCCGGCCGCGCTCGCGGGGGAATCCGTCCTCTCGCAGCGGGTCGGCGCCGGCCTCGATCCCTGCTGCGCGCTGCAAGCCACGCTCGAGCTCGAGCCGGGCGGCACGGTGGAAATTGTTTTTTTCCTCGGCGAGGCCGCGACAGCGACCGATGCGCAATCCTTGATCGCCCGCTACCGGGCGGCCGATCTCGATGCGGTCCTGCGCGAGGTCGTCGGGTATTGGGACGAGGTGCTCGGCACGCTCCAGGTCAAAACGCCGGATCGGTCCATGGACATCATGCTGAATCGCTGGCTGCTCTATCAGACGCTCGCCTGCCGCGTGTGGACGCGAGCGGCGTTCTATCAGGCGAGCGGCGCTTACGGTTTTCGCGATCAGCTCCAGGACGGCATGGCGCTCGCCCTGTCGCGACCGGCGATGACGCGAGAGCACCTCCTGCGCGCCGCGGCCCGGCAATTCGTCGAGGGCGATGTCCAGCATTGGTGGCTGCCGCACTCCGGCCAGGGCGTCCGCACACGCGTTTCCGACGATCGGATATGGCTCGCCTACGCCGCCGCACACTATGTCGAGACGACCGGCGACATCGCGGTGCTGGACGAGCCGGTTCCATTTCTCGAAGGCCAGGCGCTGCGGTCCGGCGAGCACGATGCCTACTTCCAGCCCATGATCGCGGACGAGAGCGCAACACTCTTCGAGCACTGCGCGCGCGGGCTCGACCAGAGCCTCGCTGTCGGCGAACACGGCTTGCCGTTGATCGGCGCGGGCGACTGGAACGACGGCATGAACCGGGTCGGCGAAATGGGCAAAGGCGAGAGCGTCTGGCTCGGCTGGTTCCTGCACGCAACCCTTGCGGCGTTCGCACCTTTCGCGAACGCTCGAGGTGAAAAGACGCGTGCCGCGAAGTGGCTGTCGCACACCGCTGCGCTCCGAATCTCACTCGAGCGCGAGGGTTGGGACGGCGACTGGTACCGGCGCGGCTATTTCGACGACGGAACGCCGCTCGGCTCGTCTACGAGCGATGAATGCCGGATCGACTCGATTGCGCAGTCCTGGAGCGTGATCTCCGGCGCCGCGGATCCGGCTCGCGCCGCGCGCGCTATGGCGGCGGTGGACGAACAGCTCATCAATCACAGCGACGGTCTGGCCTTACTGTTCACGCCGCCCTTCGACCGAACGCCGCTCGATCCCGGATACGTCAAGGGCTATCCGCCCGGCATTCGGGAGAACGGCGGCCAATACAACCATGCCGCCACCTGGTCGGTGATCGCCTTTGCCGCCCTCGGCCAGGGAGACAAGTCCGCCGAGGTGTTCGCGCTCATGAATCCAATCCGCCGCACCAGCACGCGAGCCGACGTGCAGCGCTACAAGGTCGAGCCCTACGCCGTCGCCGCCGATGTCTACTCGGTCGCCCCGCACGCCGGGCGCGGCGGCTGGACCTGGTACACCGGCACGGCCGGGTGCCTGTACCGGGCCGGCATCGAAGCGATCCTCGGTTTTCGCCTAAACGGAGCGTTCCTGCTGCTTGCCCCCTGCATACCCAGGGAGTGGCCCCGCTTCGAGATCGCCTTCAAATATCACTCCGCGCGCTACGCGATCGCGGTCGAGAACCCTCACGGCGTGAGTCGCGGAGTCCGGAGCGTCGAACTGGATGGCAAGACGCGTCCGGGCGGCCCGACGCGTGTTCCGCTCGTGGATGATGGTCAAGTCCACAAGGTGCGCGTGATCCTCGGGTGAGGGATGTGGTACGCCGATATCGCGCTTGCCGGCTCGGCGGCGCTCGTCAAGCTTTCGATCCGCAGCATCGCAGCCGGGTTCGATCGGAGTGCGGATCCTGTTCTAGGCGGCGATCGCAAGGAAGTGTATCGTCGTTGAACCCGATGAAACTTCCCCAGCTCCTCGGCATCGACCTCCCGATCATCCAGGCCCCAATGGCGGGCGTGCAAGGCAGCGCGCTCGCGGTGGCCGTGTCCAATGCCGGAGGTCTCGGCTCGCTGCCTTGCGCGATGCTCGGCCTCGATGCCATGCGCGGCGAGCTCGCGAAAATCAAGGCGCTGACCAGCAGACCTTTCAACGTGAATTTCTTCTGCCACACTCCCCCCACGCCGGATGCCGGGCGCGAGGCGGCCTGGCGGGCGGCGCTTGTGCCCTTCTACAGGAAGTACGGAATCGATCCGGCGGGCATTCCCGCCGGGCCGGGACGCTCACCCTTCAGCGCCGAAGCCGCCGACATGCTGGGCGAATTCAGGCCCGCCGTCGTGAGCTTTCATTTCGGCTTGCCGTCGGCGGAACTGCTGGCACGCTTGAGAGCCTGGGGCTCCAAGGTGCTGTCTACGGCAACCACCGTCGAAGAAGCGCTCTGGCTCCAGGCGCACGGGGTCGATGCCATCATCGCACAAGGCCTGGAGGCGGGAGGGCACCGCGGAATTTTCCTGTCGGAGGACCTGAGCACGCAGGTCGGCACGTTTGCGCTCGTACCGCAGATCGTGCGCGCCGTGAAGCTCCCGGTCATCGCCGCCGGCGGCATCGCCGATGCACGAGGGATCGCGGCGGCGATGGCGCTGGGCGCAGCCGGAGTGCAGATCGGCACGGCTTACCTGCTTTGCCCGGAAGCCACCACCAGCGCAGTGCATCGCGCGGCGCTGAAGAGCGAGGCCGCGCGCCACACCGCGCTCACCAACCTTTTCACCGGCCGCCCCGCCCGCGGAATCATGAACCATGTGATGAAGGAGCTGGGTCCCATCAGCGGCGCTGCGCCTGCGTTTCCCCTGGCCACCTCGGCCATCGCCCCCTTGCGCGCCAGAGCCGAAAGCGAAGGTTCCGGTGATTTCTCTCCGCTCTGGTCCGGCCAGAATGCGAGCGGATGCAGGGAAATACCTGCGGCACAGCTCACACGGGAACTGGCCGCCGATCTTTAGTCCCTGGTCGACGAATGCGCGCGCACGTAGTGCCAGAGCTGCTCGATTTCCTCGCTCGTGAGCGCGCCCTTCCAGGGCGGCATCTGGCCCTTGCCGTTGTTCACCGAGGTCTCGAATCGCGAACGATCCTCGGCGCGCAAGCGGCGCAGGTCGAATGTCTGGCCCGAACTGACCAGATTCTCGCCGTGGCAGGTGAAACAATAATTGTTGTAGACCTTCTCACCGGCCTGGATTTTCCTGCTGTCCTGCGCAAATCCGTCCTGCATGTAGTGCAGAACGGCGCCCATCGCAATCAACACGCCGGTGAATGCACGCACCCGGCTGCGAGAGCTCCGGTGACCGGGAGGCCGTTGCAAGCGCCCCCCTGCCCGCGCTATTTGTCGAACAGGCCGAACGTCCACATCGACGCGCCCGCCGGTACGTTCGCGAGATTCGGATCTCCGGCGCGCAAGGCGTAGACGCCGCCGATGCCGCTCATCACGGTAACGTATTGTTTGCCGTCCTTTTCCCAGGTCACCGGCTGCCCGAGAATTCCCGAGGGCGTCTGGAAACTCCACAGGACCTTGCCGGTATCGGCATCGAGCGCCTGAAATTCGCCGGTCATGACGCCGGTGAACACGAGATTGCTCGCAGTCACCAGGGTCGATGACCAGTTCGGGCTCCTGTAGGGCGTTTCCCATTTGGATTTTCCGGTCATCGGATCCACTGCTTTCAGATAGCCGCGGACGCTTGGATCGTCGAGGACAGTCGTGCGCTTGACGGTCCCGGGTCCCGACGGGCGGCCGGGAACCAGTTTCGGCGGATCTTCCGCTTCATAGGTCATGCCGATGTGTATGGTATTGATGTACAGCATGCCGGTCTTCGGACTGAACGACATGTGCTGCCAGTTCGTCACGCCCGATACCGACGGCCACACGGTGACCTTCTTGCCTCCGAGCGCGCCCTTGAAGACATCGTTGACTTTCGGACGTCCGGTTGCCATGTCGATGCCGTCGGCCCAATTGACCTTGCCGTAGGCATTGCCGGCAAGGAGTTTCCCGTCCTTCGCGTCGAGCACGTAGAGGAAGCCGTTGCGGTTGGCCTGCATGACCACCTTGCGCGGCTTGCCAGCGACCCTGATCGTTGCGATCACCGGCGTTTGCACGGCGTCATAGTCGAACGGGTCTTCGGGCGATGTCTGGAAATACCAGACGCGCTCGCCTGTCTTCGGCCTGATGGCGAAGACCGAGTTGGTGAAAAGATTGTCGCCCTTCCGGGCGCGCGGGTTCCACGGCGACGGATTGCCGATACCCCAGAACACCAGATCGAGTTCCGCGTCGTACGAGCCGGTCACCCAGGAACTGCCGCCGCCGGTCAGGACGGAATCGCCCTGCCAGGTTTCGGAGCCCGGTTCGCCGGCAGCCGGTATCGTGTAGAGACGCCACAAATGCCTGCCGGTGGCCGCGTCGTAGCCTTCGAGGAAGCCGCGATGGCTGTACTCGGCGCCGGCGACGCCGACGACGACAACGCCGTTGACGACCAGCGGTGCGCCCGTCATCGCATATCCATTGGCGACCGTCGCGGGCGCGGGCGAGGCCGTGTTCCACAGTTCCTTGCCGGTCTTCGCGTCCATCGCGACGATGCGGTTGTCGAGTACCGCGCGGATGATCTTGCCTTCGTAGATGGCGGCGCCGCGGTTGACGATGCCGCAACAGACAACGCGCAGAGTCTCCGGTGGATACTCGTGATTGGTGCGCCAGATCTGCTTGCCGGTCATGGCGTCGACCGCCATCGTCGCGTTGTGGGCCGTCGTATAGATCACGCCGTCCCTGATCACGGGGAAGGCCTCGGCGCCGCGATTGTCGGTGATCGAATAGGCCCACATCGGGACCAGCTTCTTCACGTTGTTCTTGTCGATCTGCGTGAGCGGACTGTACCTCTGTCCGGCATAGCCCATGCCGTAGACGAGCACATCCCCCGGCGTCGCGTGATCGTTCCTGAGATCGTCTGCGGTCTGCGCCGGAGCGCCGCCGGCCAGAATGGCCGTCAGCGAAAACGTGGCGAACGTCCGTACGAGCTTGGCCATGATGAGTCCTCCTCCTAAAGTCGGCTATCGAATGTCAGGGGCGTTTGCCGGTCGCCTTGGTGTCGACCAGTATGATGATCAGGGTGTCCGGAGCGCTGCCTCGGCTGCTGTTGGAATAGGTCAGCTGCCCCTCGCTCTTGTAATAGGCCTCGTAACGCTGCGTATCGCCGCCGAAATAGAACGGCTGGAACTGCCTGCCGGTGACATGGGAGTCCGAGTCGGCGGGTCCCCCGATCAACTTCTCGACCCGGGTCCTGCTCATGCCGATTTCCAGCTTGGCGAACTTGCTCTTGATGCTAGGGGTGCCGAAGATTTCTCCGTCGACCTTGCCGTCCTTGGACTTCACTTTTCGCCCATCCGTTCTCGCCGGAGCCGGGGCAGGCGTTGTTTTCGAACCGGCTGCAGGTTGACTCGAGGCAGCGGCGGGGGCAGGCGTGGTTTTCGGGGTGGTCGCAGCCTGAGGCGAGCTCGAGGCAGCAGGGGGCGGCGCGTCGGTTTTCTGGCGCGATGCGCAGCCGAAAAGGAACACCAGGCATGCGGCGGAAACCAGCAGCTTGTCTCGGGGCATGCGTCAGCTCCTTTGCAATTGCGGATGCCTGAATGAATCAGGCCCGGAACACGGCGATGATCATACCCCAAAGTTTACCCAAAGGAAGAGCGCAGCGGCTCTCGGCGCCGCGGACATCGGATAAGCTTGCGGTCTTGTTCGGAGCCGCGACCCCATGCCCGGTTTGATTGCGCGTCTCTCCGCAGCGGCGCTGCTCGCGGGTGGTTGCGCGCCCGTGCACGCGGCGAGACCTTTCGTCACCGACGATGCGCGCATCGTCGATCCGGGCGGCTATCAGATCGAGTCGTTCGTCAAACACCAGCGCAATGTCCGCGAGGACGAGTTCTGGTTTCTGCCTGCCTGGAATCCCGCGACGAGCGTGGAGCTGACATTCGGAGGATATTCCTTGCGCAACGCCGAAGAGGGACGCGCCCGCGCGCTGATCGCGCAAGCCAAGACGCTGCTCGTGCCTCTCCGGGCGAACGACTTCGGGCTCGCGCTTACTCTGGGGGCGCTCGGGCAGGACCCTCTCGGGTCGACCGACCGGCTGAGCTGGGGCCCTTTCGTCAACCTGATCGGCAGCCGATCGTGGATCGACGATGCCGTGGTGATGCACGCCAATGCCGGCCTCGTCGACGACCGGTTGCGCGCCGTCAAGCGATACACCTGGGGGCTCGGAAGCGAGATTGCGGCCGGCCCCCGGCTGTGGGGTATCGTGGAAGCCTACAACCAGGAGGGCGAGAAGCCGAGCAGCCAGATCGGCCTTCGCTACTGGATCGTCCCGAATCGCACGCAGGTGGACGCGACGCTCGGCGCACAACGCGCCGGTTCGCAGCAACGCAGTTGGGTTTCGGTTGGAGTACGGATCCTGTTCTAGTCAGGAGGACTCATTGAAGAAAGACATCGAAGAGCGCCTCGTCATCCGCGAGCTGATCGAGAACTGGGCGCTGTGGCGCGATGCCCGGATGTGGGACCGGTTCCGCACGCTCTGGCACCCGGGCGGGCAGATGTGGGCCACCTGGTTCCAGGGCTCCTGCGAGGATTTCATCAAGGTCAATGAGGAAGGCTATGCCCGCGGCGTGCGCATCCTTCACATGCTCGGCGGGTCCTCGATCGACATCAGGGGCAGTCGCGCCATCGCGCAGACCAAGATGACGATCTCGCAGCGCGCGCCGGTCGAGGGCGTATTGTGCGACGTCGTCTGCACCGGCCGGTTCTACGATTTCCTGGAGAAGCGTAAGAGTCGCTGGGGTCTGGTGCAGCGCCGGCTCTTCTACGAGAAGGACAGGCTCGATCCGGTCGACCCTGCGGCCACCCTCGAGCTCGACCCGACGCTGCTCGAGCGTTTCCCCGTCGGCTACCGCCACCTCGCCTACCTGCAGACGAGAATCGGCTACAAAGTGAAGGACGACATGCCCGGCCTTGACGGGCCGGGGGCCGAAGCGCTCTATGCGCGCGGTGCGGCGTGGCTGAAAGGCAAGCCGCTTTGAACCGATTCCATTCAAGAATAAAGTATCGGCTCCGGCGGTCGCACGACGCGATCGATAGCGCCGCCATGACAGCCAAGGGGGAGGAAATATGTCGTTCGCCGACAAATTCAATCTGTTGAACGAGTTCAACATCCTGCGCATCATCTGCGGCGCGTTCTTCATTCCGCACATCTACGCCAAGTTCTTCGTCCCGGCGGCGCTAGGCTTCTTCGTCGCGGCGAAGTTCAAGCCGCCGGCGTTCTGGATGTACACCGCGGGCTTCATAGAGACGCTGCTCGCGATCGGCCTGATACTGGGCATCTACACGACCTACGTCGCCTGGGTGGCGGCCTTTCACCTCTGCGTAGCTGCAGCCGGGATCTACCGCGTCTCGGGCGGCAAATGGCTTTGGAACATCGGCGGCTACGAATACTGCCTGTTCTGGGCGATAGCCTGCGTCGTCGTCGCCATGCACGGATGAGCGGTTCAGATCAGGGCACACCTCATGACCAAAGGACGACTCGAAGCCTTCAGCGACGGCGTGATCGCCGTCATCATCACCATCATGGTGCTGGAACTCAAGGCCCCGCACGACGCCGACCCGAAGGCGCTCGCGCCGCTCATCCCGGTGTTCCTGAGCTACGTGCTGAGTTTCGTGTATGTCGGCATCTACTGGAACAACCACCACCACATGTTCCATGCGGTGCATCACGTGAACGGCAAGACGCTGTGGGCGAACCTGCATCTGCTGTTCTGGCTGTCGCTGGTGCCTTTCGTGACCGGATGGATGGATGAAAACCACTTTGCGCCGCTTCCGGTCGCGGCGTATGGTTTCGTGCTGCTGTGTGCAGCGTGCGCGTACACCATCCTGACGCGCGCGCTGCTCGCGTCGCACGGCAAGGATTCCCTGCTCGCCAAGGCCCTCGGCAAGGACTTCAAGGGAAAGATCTCGCTCGTCATCTACCTCGCCGCGATCCCGCTCGCCTTCGTGCACCCATGGATCGCCTGCGGCCTGTATGCGCTGGTGGCGGCGATCTGGCTGTGCCCCGACCAGCGATTCGAAAAGTTGCTGGGGGAATCGAAGACATAGCCACGGCGCGCGGGTGACGGAGTCCCGCGGAAAGCGTATCGTTCCGGAAAATGCAAGCAAGGCCTGGACACGCGGGCTGGAGCGCCTGCGCATTCGCCATGGCGCTCGTCGCCGGTTGCGGGAGCTCACCGCAGCGCGAAGCGCCCGACTACCCCACCGCCGCCCGGGCGGACTTCGGCAATTCCGCGGAGGTAAAGCAGCAGCTCAACGCCCAGTACCGGCAGTGGAGAGGCGTGAGATACAGAATCGGTGGCATGTCCAAGCGCGGCATCGACTGCTCCGGATTCATGTACGTCACCTTCAAGTCGAAACTCGGCGTGGTGCTGCCGCGCTCGACCGAGCAGCAGGCCGACGTGGGCGCGAGCGTCGAGCGCAGCGAGCTGCGCGCCGGCGATCTGGTCTTCTTCAAGACCGGGCTCCGCGTCCGGCACGTGGGCGTGTATTTGGAGCGCGGCAGGTTCCTGCACGCCTCGACGAGCCAGGGGGTGACGATTTCCGAGCTCGATGAGGCGTACTGGAAGACGCACTATTGGAAGGCAAGGAGGATAGAAACCTGAAGAAACCGTTGATCGAGTATTCGAGGAAACCCTGATCGTGCCGAGCCTGCGCCCCGAGATCGCGGTGGTCGCGGTCCTGATGCTGTCGGGATGCGGCCTGCCGACCTCGCGCATCGATGCCGAGGACAACGGCGTGTTCCTGCCTTCGCTCAGGACCGCGGTCAGCTTCAGCGAAGGCAAGGGGGCGCCCGCGGAGGTTCAGACCGGCCACGCGGTCGAGTTCGGATACGTGAAGACAAACGGGAGCGACGCCCAGTTTCTTCCGGCCGGCCAGGCACCGGTCGTCCTCGGCGGGCAGACCTTCTCCGCGCCGCAGCAGCTGCGCAACGTCTTCGATTTCTCGTTCATCGACGTCTCGTGGCGCTGGCGCAGGTTCTTCGGCGACCACCCGCTCGGCCTGGAAGTCCTGGCGGGCCTCGGGAACTCCAGGCTCGACCTGGCGGTGTCCTCTCCGACGCAGCAGGCTTCCGAATCGTTTTCCACCGCGGGACCGCAAGCCGGCGCCGGCTTCCTCTGGCGCCTGGATCCGGGCACCAGCGTGCAGGCGCGCGTCGCCGGCTTCGTTTCGACGAGCGGCAGGGGCGTCAACGAGGCGGTGCGCGCCGAACTGTCGCTGTCGAGGGTGCTGCACGAGAACCTGGGCGTGCGCCTGGGCTACTCGTCCTGGGAAGTGAAAGGCCAGGGACAGGACACGATTTCGGATTTTCGGCTGCGCATGTCCGGCCCCTCCCTGATGCTGGAGATGAATTTCCGCCCGTAGCCCGCCGACAGTCTCAGCCCTGGTGCAGGAGAAATTCGCGTACGAGCGCGATCTGGTCGGCGTGGATCAGCGTCGGCGCATGGCCGACGCCGGGGATCTCCACGACTTTCGCGTGCGGACCGCGCGCGGCCATCTTCCCGGCCGTTTCCCGCGTCAGCAGGTCCGACTGCTCGCCGCGAAGCACCAGCGTTGGGCAGCGTATCGGGTCGTAGTAGCTCCACAGGTCGACGTCCTTGTCCGACAGCTCGGCGCTGAAGGGCACCGCGAGCGCCGGGTCGTAGTGCATGCGCAGCGTCCCGTCGGCGTTCCTGCGCACCACGTGCTCGGTGAGAAAGCGCCATTCGGCGTCGGTGTGGGGGCCGAAGGGCGCGCTGGTCGCGCGCACCACCTGTTCGGCCGTCTCGATGGTCGGAAGCGGCGGCACCTTGCCGAGATACGAGGCGATGCGCTCGAGCGAGACCGCGGTGAGCACTGGCCCGACGTCGTTCAACACCAACCGGGTGATGGGCGAGTCGTTCATCGCGGCGATTGTCATCCCGATCAGCCCGCCGAGGGAGGTGCCGACCCAGTGCACCGATTCAACGTCGAGGCGCGCGATCAGGGTCACCATGTCGAAGGTGTAGGTCGGCACCGCGTATTCCATCGGGTTCTCGAGCCAGTCGGAGTCGCCGCGCCCGACCACGTCGGGACAGATCACGCGGTAGCGCGAGGCGAGCGCCGCCGCCAGAAAATCGAAATCGCGCGAGCAGCGCGTGAGACCGTGTACGCACACCAGCACTCTCGGGTTGTCGCGCTCGCCCCATTCGAGATAGGACATGCGGTGCAGGCCGCCCGCGCTCGCGCACTGCACCGTGCGGCGGCGGAAAGGTTCGCTCACGCTGGCGCCTTCACGCGCCCTCGCCCAGCCACAGCCGCCGCAGCAGCGTCGGGATCCAGCGCGAAGCTTCGTCGAAAGTGACGAACGCGAATCCGTCGGCGACGGGCTCGAGGACCTTTCGCAGTTTTTCCGAGCGCAGGTTGGCCGGGCCGACCGGGGTTCCGTACGCCTGGAAGCGCGCTCGCTCGACAGCGGTCTCCTCCGGCGGGCTCTCGTCGAACCAGATCCACTCGCTGGTGAATCCTTTCGCCAGGTGGTCGAGCTCGCGCAACTCGGCGGCGGCGATCGGCTCGCGCGGGGCGAGCTCGGAGTACTGCGCGCCCGCGGCGTCGGCGATCCAGCGCTCGGCCCATTCGGCCTCGATGCCATCGGAAGCGCGTAGTTCGCACGACTCCTCGGATCCGGACACGCGGAAGAAGCCGTGCTGCCCGGCGGCGATCGCGTAGCCGAGCCAGGCATCTCGCCAGGGCGCGCAGGCGAGCGCGAGACGCAGGCTGCCGTCGGCGTCCGCGCGCACCTCCTGCAGGGGGGTCCCCGCGGCGCGGACCTGCGCGGACTGCTCGCGCAGCACGCCGTTCTGGATGACGGCGCGGCCGCTGCGGCCGGTGGCGGTGTCGCTCCAGTCCACTTCGACGCTCAAGTCGGGGAAATCCCGCGAAGACTCGACGAAAGGTGGAAACGGAATGCCGCCCTTCGACCTGAACTCGTATTCGAGCTGCGCCTCGACGTGGCGCTCTCGGTACGCACCGGCGCCCTCTTCCTCGAGCCGCTCGTTGACGTCGCGCCGGTACTCGCGCAGTAGCGCGGGATCGCCCTTGACGACGATGGTGGCGGTGAGATTCACGGCACGGAGTATAACCAACGATCAGGGCTGTCATCAGCGCTCGTGCCAGTAGCGCCGTGAGCGCTCGCGCTCGGCGAGGATCTCGACACCGCCAGGGCGAAAGCGCAGCTGCAGGGCTCCGCCCGAGTCGGTGCGCAGCAGCGCGCTGCCCGCATCGCGGTAGCGCGCGAGCACGTCCTCGCGCGGATGCCCGAATCGGTTGCGGTAGCCGACCGCGAACACGGCCCAGCGCGGCGCGACCTGCTTCACGAATTCCGCGGTCGAGGAACTCGCGCTGCCGTGATGCGGCACGAGCAGCACCTCCGCGGCAAGGAGCTGCGGCGCGCGCTGCAGCAGCTCACGCTCGGCTCCGCGCTCGATGTCGCCGGTGAGGAGCACGCGGCCGCCCGGTGACTCTATCCTCAGCACGCAGCTGCGGTTATTCGCCCGGATCCTGCGCCCGGCGGGCGGCTCGTCCAGCGGATGCAGGAAGGCGAACGCCACGTCGTCCCACTCCCATCGCTTTCCCGCCAAGCAAGGCAGGCGCCAGGTGGGCGCATCGAGCACCGCGTGCCCCGGCGGCAGGGACGCCCAGAGCATCCCGACCGGAATCGCGTCGAGCACCGAGCCGGCGCCGCCGGCGTGGTCGTTGTCGTCGTGCGAAACCACCAGCGCATCCAGCCGGGCCACGCCCTCGCTGCGCAGATAAGGAACGATGACGCGGCTGCCGCTGTCGGCGGAGGCGTTGAACGCCGGGCCGGCGTCGTAGAGGAGCACGTGTTTCTCCGTGCGCGCCACCACCGCGAGCCCCTGCCCCACGTCGAGCACCGTGAGCCAGAGCTCGCCCGGCTTGGGGCCCGGCGGCGACACCGCGAAGAGCGGCAGGAGGAGCAGCAGGCCGAGCGCTCGCGCCGGGAATCCGCGCGGCAGGAGCAGCCAGAGGATCCCGACGAGCGCGATCGGCAACGTCCACGGCGCCGGGGCGTGCTGATGCCACACCGCGCCCGGCAACTGCGCGAGCCACTCGAGCAGAGCCATGAGTAATTCCATCAGCGCGTGCGCGAGCTCGAGAATCCCATCGAACGGCAGCACCGCGCCCGCGAGTGCGAGCGGGGTGATCACCAAGCTGACGAGTGGGATCGCCACCGCATTGGCGACGGGCGATACCAGCGACACTTGCTGAAACAGCACGAGCAGGAGCGGCGCTAGGCCGAGGGTCACCGCCCATTGCACCCGCCCCCACTGCACGAGCCAGTGCGCCGGGGCGCCGCGAGCGCTGCCGATGTAGAAGATCACCGCCACAGCGGCGAACGACAGCCAGAAACCCGGCGACAGCACCGCCCAGGGATCGAGCACCAGCACCACGAGCAACGCGGCGGCGAGCACGCGCGAGGCGCTCGTCAGCCATCCGAGCCACAGCACCGCGGCGACCACCCCGACCATGTACAGCGTGCGCTGGGCGGGAACCGCGAATCCTGAGAGCAGGCAGTAGGCGAGCGCGGCAAGAAACCCGGCGAGCGCCGCGGCCTTCTGAGCGGGCACCCGGAGGACAAGGCCCGGGATCCTGCGCCAACACCAGGAGACGAACACGGCAAAGAGGCTCGCAACCATGGTGACGTGCAGGCCGGAAATCGACATCAGGTGGCTCACGCCGGTGCGCGCGAAGAGCTGCCACTCGTCGGCGTCGATGGCACGCTGGTCGCCGATCGCCAGCGCTATGAGCACCCCGGCGAACGGCCGCTCGGGAAGCGCGGCGAGGAACCGCTCGCGCACCGACTGGCGCAGGCGCTCGATCGCGTACGCGGGTCGCGGCACGAATTCGGCGAGCCGCTGCGGCTTGTCCCGCACAAGCGCCTCGGAGTTGGCGCGCGCAGACGGCAGCCTCACATAACCGGTGGCGCGGATGCCGCGCTCGAGCAGCCAGGCCTCGTAGTCGAAACCGTGCGGGTTCAAGCTGCCGTGCGGGCGGCGCAGGCGCAGCGTGAAGCGCCAGCGCTCGCCGGCGCGCAGCGGTGGCGCGTCCTCGCCGGTGGGACCGGCGTACCAGGAAAGCGCGACGTGCGGCGGCACGCCGGTAAGCGGAGACTCGACGTCGAAATCGAAGCGCACGCCGCGCTCGAATTCCTGGGGCAGGCCGGCGACGACGCCGGTGACGGACACGTCGCGGCCTTCGAGCTGCGCATCCAGAGCATCCGCCAGGCGCAGGTCGGCGAGCAACGCCGCCCAGGAGAATCCGAAGATCGCGAATGCGGAAAACGCCAGGACCGCCGCGAGCGGCGCAATGCGTTTCGATACCCGGGCGGCGGCAAGCAGCGTGCCCACCAGGGCGAAAAGAGCAAGGATCCAGACGGACTCGGGAAGATCCGGCTGGCGCTGCAGCAGCCAGACACCGAGCGCAAAGCCCAGGGCGGCGAGCCTCATCGACGAGCGGCGGGTGAGCTCATCCAGCGACTAACGGTCGAGGGTCTCGAAGGTTGATATGCTTCTCGTCCATGCTCCGAAAATTCTTCCGAAAATACCTGCCGAGCCACGAGCGGATGCGGCAGCACCGCTTCCTCGCGCGCTTCGACCCGCTGCTGCATCACCCCAACCTGTGGCACTTCAATCGCCGATCGGTGTCGGGCGGCGTGGCGGCAGGCATGTTCGCCGGGCTGGTGCCGGGCAGCAATCCGGTGCAGTTCGCCGTCGGGGCGCTGCTCGCGATCGCGTTCCGCGTCAATCTGCCCGTCGCAGTCGTCGTCACGCTCTACACGAATCCGTTCACCATCGTGCCGCTGTACGTCATCGCTTATGGAATCGGTGCGTTGATCGTCGGAAGCGACGGGACGGCGTTGAGCCAACCGCCCGGGATCGATTGGTCGCACCTGGGCGCGGCTGTGCAGGCTTATGCCGACTGGGTGCTCTCGCTCGGCAAGCCGCTCGCGGTGGGACTGCTGGTGCTCGCAGTGGGACTCGCCGTCGCGGGCTACGTATTTGTCCAGATCGCCTGGCGCGCGTACGTGATACTTGCCTGGCGCAGGCGCAGGCGGCGACGCGCTACGAGTAGCTCGAGGTAGTTGGCGCTTTACCGACCGGCAGTTTGTCGACCAAACCTCATCCGATAAAATGGACACCTCGACCCAACGCATGAGGAGGTTTCCATGGCAGCCTGGCTAATTCCCGCACTCAAGGCTGCCCTGCCTCACATCGGCACGATCATCTCAGCTGCCGCGCCGGTCTTCACCAGGAAGAATGCCGATGCGGTTGCCAATCAGACGCTATTGCTGCAACAGCAAATCAGCGAGCTTCAATCCGCCGCGTCTCAGAACGCGGAGCACATCAGGGAGCTGGCGGCGCAATTGCAAAGCACGGTGGCAGCACTGGAACAAGCCGCTTCGATTGCGGAAGCGAAGCTCCGCCGTGCACTCTTGCTTTGTGTTGTCTCGACGGCCCTGTCCGCAATCTCCATAGGTATCGCACTGGTCTTCATTTTCGCGCGATGAGTCCAGCAGGCCGCTGACACTCACCCCTCCCGCGAAAGGACCCCGTCCTGCAACCGCATCACGCGGTGCGCCTTGGCCGCGAGCGCCGGCTCGTGGGTGACGATGACGAAGCTGGTGCGGTGCACGCGGTTCAACTCCAGCATCAGCTCGAACACGCCCCCGGCGGTATGGCGGTCGAGGTTGCCGGTGGGCTCGTCCGCGAGCACGCACGCGGGCCGGGTGACCAGGGCGCGTGCCAGGGCCGCGCGCTGGCGCTCGCCGCCGGAGAGCTCGCCGGGAGTGTGGTCGAGGCGCTCGCCCAGTCCCACTTCCTTGAGGATCTCCGCGGCCGCGGCCTGCGCCTGCGCCTGCGGCATGCGCCGGATGAAGAGCGGCATCGCGACGTTCTCCAGCGCGGTGAATTCCATCAGCAGATGGTGGAACTGGTAGACGAAGCCGAGCGAGCGGTTGCGCAACTGCCCCCGCTCGGCGTCCGACAGGCTCTGCATCGGCCGCCCCAGCACTTCCACCTCGCCCGAGGTGGCCGCATCTAGGCCCCCGAGCAGGTGCAGCAGCGTGCTCTTTCCCGACCCCGAGGCGCCGACGATGGCGACGATTTCCCCCTCTTCGACTTCCAGCGACACGCCCTGAAGAACGCGCACGGCTTCCCTTCCCTCGCGGAAAGCCTTGCGCAGGTCGCGGCAGGCCAGCACTTCACTCATAGCGCAGCGCCTCGGCCGGATTCACCCGAGAAGCCCGCCAGCTCGGGTAGAGCGTCGCCACCAGCGAAAGCCCGAGCGACACGAGCATGATCACCAGCACGTCACTGCGCTGCAGATCGGAGGGCAGCTCGCTGATGTAGTAGACCTCGCGCGACAGGAACTGCATGTTGAACAGGCGCTCGAGGAAGGGCACCACCACGTCGATGTTGAGCGCAAGCACGACACCGCCGGCCACGCCGATCAGCGTGCCGATGACGCCGATGAGCGCCCCCTGGACGATGAAGATCTTCATGATGCCGCGCGGGCTCGCGCCCAGCGTGCGCAGGATGGCGATGTCGGGCTGCTTGTCGGTGACCGCCATCACCAGGGTGGAGACGATGTTGAACGCGGCGACGGCGACGATGAGCAGCAGGATGATGAACATGACGTTCTTCTCGATCTGTACCGCGCGGAAGAAATTGGCGTGGCTGCGGGTCCAGTCGGAAATGTAGATGTCGCCGCGCAGGCGGGTCATCAGGTCCCGCGTCACCTCGCGCGAGCGGAAAAGGTCGTCGAGCTTGAGCCTCACGCCGGAGACTCTCTGGTCCATGCGATAGAGCTTCTGCGCGTCCTCGAGATGCACGAGTGCGAGCCCCGAGTCGTACTCGAACATGCCGACTTCGAAGATCCCGGCCACCGTGAACTGCTTCAGCCGCGGCAGGATGCCGGCGGGCGTCACCAGCCCCTGCGGCGCGATCAGCGCGATCTTGTCGCCGGTCACCACCCCGAGCGCCCGCGCCAGTTCCGAGCCGAGCACGATGCGGAACTCCCCCGCGGCGAGCCCCTCCAGCCTGCCGGAGACCATGTGCGCGCCGATATCCGCAACCTTGTCCTCGAGCTGCGGCACGATGCCGCGCACCACCGTTCCGCGCACGCCGTTACCCGACGACAGCATCGCCTGGGCGTTGACGAACGGAGCCGCAGCCACCACCCGCGGATGCGCCGAGGCTTCCTTTGCCACCGCCTGCCATTCGTCGAGCTGGTTGTTCACCCCGGTGATCTGGACGTGCGAGGCGACGCCAAGGATGCGCGCGCGCAGCTCTTTCTGGAAACCGTTCATGACCGACAGCACGACGATCAGCGCCGCGACGCCGAGCGCGATGCCGAGCATCGAGGTGAGCGAAATGAAGGAAATAAAATGATTGCGGCGCTTTGCGCGCGTGTAGCGCCAGCCGACGAGGAGTTCGTATTGCACGCGCGGAAGTGTGCCACAAGCGGTGCTAAACTCGAAATCGAATGCACTGCCACCTGTTCGTTCCGGAATTTTTTGCGGTTGACGCGTTGCCTCCAGCAGATCGCTTCGCGGCCGCCGAGACACTCGTCGCGCGAGGCCGCCGCAAGCGCCACGACTCGGCTTCTGCGGATGCCTGGGTGTTCGGGCGCTTCCAGGTGGAAAAGCAGCGCGACTGGCCGGTGGCGCCTTATGCGCTGCTTGGCGACGGCGGCTCGCCCGGGAGAAGCTACTGGCTGCGCGCCGATCCGGTGCACCTGCGCGCGGGGAGCGAAGGCCTTTCGCTCGTGGAGGCCGCACCGACCCGGATTGCGCGCGACGAAGCCGATGCGCTCACCGGAACACTCAACCGCCACTTCGGCGCAGCGGTACAGATACTGCCGCTGCAGCCTTCGCGCTGGTACCTGCGCCTGCAGCCGCCACCGGAGGTCGAGACCACGCCGCCCGCCGCGGTGCGGGACCGGCCGGTCGCGGCACACCTCGCCCGCGGCCGCGACGCCCTGCACTTGCACGCGCTGATGAACGAGGCACAGATGCTCCTGCACGAGCACCCGGTGAACGCAGCGCGCGAAGCCCGCGGCGAAGCGCCCCTGAACAGCCTCTGGCCGTGGGGCGGCGGCGCGATCAGCGCCGCGGCGGCGCGTCCTTTCTCCTTGGTGATCGCCGACGATCCGCTCGCGCGAGGGCTCGCCCTCGCCGCAGGGATCTCCGTCCGTCCGCTGCCTGCTTCGGCCGAATCGCTGCGCGGCACGTTCTCGCAGCAAGGCGTCGCGCTCGTCGTGCTGAATGCGCCGCGCGATGCCGGCGGCACGGCAGCGCTCGAACGCGACTGGTTCGCGCCGCTGCTCGCCGCGCTACAGCGGGGCGATATCAGCATGCTCAGCCTGCACCTGTTTGGCGCGGGCACCCTGCTCGACGTCGAGACGGTGCGCTCCGACCTGCGCTACCTGTGGCGGCGGCGTGCGCCCCTCGCGGGGTATCTCGCATGAGCGTCGCCGCGCGCATCGTCACGCGGGCGGTGTCCCTGCGCACCCAGGACCAGCTGATGCGCGACGGTCTGCACCCGGTGCTCGCGCGCGTGCTCGCCGCGCGCGGCATCGCGCGTCGCAGCGACATCGACGATGCGCTCTCCGGGCTGATTCCGCCCTCCGCCCTGCTCAACGCCGATCGTGCCGCGACACTGCTCGCCGACGCGATCGCCGCGGGCAAGCGCCTGCTGATCGTCGCCGACTACGATTGCGACGGGGCCACCGCCTGCGCGGTCGGCATGCGCGCGCTCGCGGCTTTCGGCGCGAACGTCGCCTATCTCGTGCCGAACCGCTTCGAGTACGGCTACGGGCTCACTCCGGAAATCGTCGCGCTCGCCGCGCACTCGAAGCCCGACCTCATCATCACGGTCGACAACGGCATCGCCAGCGTCGAAGGCGTCGACGCGGCAAGAGAGTTGGGCATCGGCGTGCTGGTCACCGACCATCATCTTCCAGGCGCAGAGCTGCCGCGCGCCGCCGCGATCGTCAATCCGAACCAGCCGGGCTGCGAGTTTCCGAGCAAGAGCCTCGCGGGCGTGGGTGTCATGTTCTATACGATGCTCGCGTTGCGCGCGGAATTGCGCTCTCGCGGGGCGTTCGCCGGGAAGGAGGAGCCGGTCCTCGCCGACCTCCTCGATCTGGTTGCGCTGGGCACGGTGGCTGACGTCGTGCCGCTGGACTTCAACAACCGCGTGCTCGTATCTCAGGGTCTGAAGCGCATCCGCGCCGGGCGCATGCAGGAAGGCGTGCGCGCCCTGTTCGCGGTCGCCGGCCGTGAGCCCTCGCGCGCCGCCGCCTTCGACCTGGGATTCCTGCTCGGGCCGCGGCTGAACGCGGCCGGGCGGCTCGCCGACATGAGCCTGGGGATCGAATCCCTGGTGACCGCGGATCGCGGCCGGGCGCTGGAGATCGCCCGAGCGCTCGACGAACTCAACCGGGAGCGCCGCGCGATCGAAGCCGGCATGCAGTTGCAGGCAGAGGAGCTTCTCGCCAAGGTCGCCGTGGGAGAATCGAGCAGTATCAGCCTGTACGACCCTTCCTGGCACCAGGGCGTGGTCGGCATACTCGCCGGCCGCGTCAAGGAGCGCCATCACCGGCCGGCCTTTGCGTTCGCGCCGTCGGGAATTGAC
>JBGQFD010000072.1:0-19001 GCA_041496705.1 Gammaproteobacteria bacterium
CGCAGGAGATCGCCTTCAACGACATCCGCACCACGCTGCAGGCGCTGATCTCGAGCTACGACAACACCAACTCGCTGCACACCAACGCCTACGACGAGGCGATCACGACGCCGACGGAGGAGTCGGTGCGCCGCGCCATGGCCATCCAGCTGATCATCAACCGGGAGTGGGGGCTCGCGAAGAACGAGAACCCGAACCAGGGAAGCTTCATCATCGAGGAGCTCACCGACCTCGTGGAAGAAGCGGTAATGAAGGAGTTCGACGCGATTTCGGAGCGCGGCGGCGTGCTCGGCGCCATGGAAACCGGGTACCAGCGCGGCAAGATCCAGGAAGAGTCGATGCTCTACGAGCATCGCAAGCACGAAGGTTCGTACCCCATCATCGGCGTGAATACCTTCCGCAGTCCGCACGGAGACGCCGTGCCGCAGCGGCTGGAGCTGATCCGGTCGAGCGAGGAGGAGAAGCAATCTCAGCTGAGGCGCCTCGCCGAATTCAAGGCACGCCATACCGGAGCGAGCGCGGCGATGCTCAAGCGCCTGCAACAGGCGGTGATCGACGACGCGAACGTATTTGCGGTTCTGATGGAAGCGGTCCGTTGCTGCTCGCTCGGCGAGATCACCCACGCCCTTTTCGAGGTGGGCGGCCAATACCGGCGCAGCATGTAGGATCCGGTCAGCGCTCGGTCTGTACTTCGGTTCCGCGCCCGCTCCAGCTTTCCGCCTCCACCTCGGCCTCTCCCGCACATCGCAGTGGGTCGGAGCTGATTTTCTCCTGTAATATCTCGGAGCTCGTCATCGCCGCAAACGACCGCTCCCGAGAGGACTGCGTGGAAGAGTCGCCCGACACGTTTCCCCGCCTGCTGCTGCATCAAGCGAAGACGCGGCCGCAAAGGCCGGCATTCCGCGAAAAAGACCTGGGCATCTGGCAGACCTGGAGTTGGGCGCAGGTCGCCGATGAAGTGCGCTCGCTCGCCTGCGGGCTTGCGTCGCTGGGCTTTGAGCGCGGGGACAACCTCGCCGTGATCGGCGACAACCGCCCGCGTCTCTACTGGGCCATGTGCGCGGCCCAGACGCTGGGCGGTGTGGCCGTGCCCATGTACCAGGACGCGGTGGCGCAGGAACTGAGCTTCGTGCTGCTGGACGCCGGCATCCGCTACGCCATAGTCGAAGACCAGGAGCAGGTCGACAAGCTGCTGGAAATACGCGACCAATGTCCGCAGCTCGCACACATCCTCTACGACGACCCGCGCGGCCTGAACCACTACACCCGGCCCGGGCTGCAGAGCCTGGATGCGCTCATGCAAGCCGGGCGCGACTGGCACGCGCGCAAGCCGGCATTCTTCGTCGATGAGATCGCCCGCGGCCGGCCCGATGAGGTTGCCGTGATGCTCTACACCTCCGGCACAACCGGCAAGCCCAAGGGCGTATGCCAGACGCACACTGCCTTCATCCGCGCAGCCGAGAGCGGCTGTAAGTTCGATCACCTCGGTCCGGAGGACAACATCCTGTCCTACCTTCCCATGGCCTGGGTGGGGGACCATTTGTTCTCCTATGCGCAGGCGATGTATGTCGGATTCACGGTCAATTGCCCTGAGTCCGGCGACACGGTAATGACCGACATGCGCGAGATCGGCCCCAGCTATTACTTCGCGCCGCCGCGCGTATTCGAGAATCTGCTCACCCAGGTAATGATCCGCATGGAGGACGCGGGCAGGCTCAAGCGCGGCGTGTTCCACTATTTCATGAAAGCGGCACGTCGCTGCGGCGCAGAAATCATCGACGGCAAGCCGGTCGGCCCGGCCGACCGGCTGCTCTACGCGCTGGGCGATCTGCTGGTATACGGCCCCTTACGCAACGTGCTTGGCATGAGCCGCATCCGCGTCGCCTACACTGCCGGGGCGGCGATCGGCCCCGACCTGTTTCGTTTCTACCGGTCGATCGGCGTTAACCTGAAGCAGCTCTACGGGGCGACCGAGACCTGCGCCGCGGTGTGCCTCCAGCCCGACCGCCAGATCAAGTTCGACACCGTGGGCCCGCCCGCGCCCGGCGTCGAAGTGAAGATCGCCGACGGCGGCGAAGTGCTGGTTCGCGGCGACATCCTGCTCAAGGAATACTACAAGCGTCCCGACGCCACGGCCGAGGCGCTGGACGCAAGCGGCTATTTTCACACGGGCGACGCGGGCTATTTCGACGCCGACGGTCATCTCAAGATCATCGACCGTGCCAAGGACGTGGGCAAACTGGCGGGCGGCGCCTTGTACGCCCCCAACTACATAGAGAACAAACTCAAGTTCTCGCCCTACATTAGGGAGGCCGTGGCTTTCGGCCCGGGGCGCGATCGCGTCTGCGCTTTCATCAACATCGACATGGGGGCCGTGGGCGACTGGGCCGAGCGCCGCAATCTCGCCTATTCGGGCTATACCGACCTCGCGCAAAAAGACGAGGTCTACGAACTGGTACGCGAATGCGTCGAAAAGGCCAACGCCGAACTCGCCGCCGATCCGATGCTCTCGGAGTCCCAGGTGCACCGCTTCCTGATACTGCACAAGGAACTTGACCCCGACGACGACGAGCTCACGCGTACGCGCAAGGTGCGCCGCGGTCTGGTCGGGGAGAAGTACGCGGTGCTGATCGACGCCCTCTATTCTGGCAAGACCTCCCAGTTCATCGAGACCCAGATCAGGTTCGAGGACGGGCGAACCGGCACGGTATCGGCGGACTTGAGAATCATGGAGGCGAAGACCAACAGTATGGTTGCGGCGAGGCAGGCGGCATGAATTCCGGTTCGCGTCGTTCCGCGATATGACCACGGGCAGGAAAATCGGCGAGGCCATCCTGGAGATCGACGCCATCTCTCTTGCCTTCGGCGGTGTGGTGGCCCTGCAAGACGTTTCCTTCGACGTGCGCGAGCACGAGATCCGCGCCATCATCGGCCCGAACGGGGCCGGCAAGTCCTCGATGCTCAACGTCATCAACGGTGTCTACCACCCGCAGCGGGGCACGGTCGCTTTCAAGGGCTGCAAGCGCCGCGATGTCGATCCGCACGAGGCAGCGGCACAGGGCATCGCCCGGACCTTCCAGAACATCGCTCTTTTTCGCGGCATGACGGTGCTCGACAACATCATGACCGGGCGCAACCTGAAGATGAAATCCAATTTCCTGCAGCAGGCGCTCTACTGGGGCGCCGCGCGGCGCGAGGAGCTCGCGCAGCGCACCAAGGTGGAGACGGTCATCGACTTTCTCGAGATCCAGCACATTCGAAAGACTCCCGTCGGCCGGCTGCCTTACGGCCTGCAGAAGCGCGTGGAGTTTGCGCGCGCGCTCGCGGCAGAGCCGGAGCTGCTGCTGCTCGATGAGCCGATGGCCGGCATGAACCTCGAGGAAAAGCAGGACATGAGCCGTTTCATCCTCGACGTCAACGACCAAATGGGCACGACCATCGTCCTGATCGAGCACGACATGAGCGTGGTCATGGACCTTTCGGACCGCGTGGTGGTGCTCGACTACGGCCGCAAGATTGCCGACGGTACGCCCGACGAAGTGCGCAACAACCAGGGCGTCATCGACGCGTACTTGGGAGTCGCGCATTGAAGGCGTTCAGTGAGGGCCGCGCACCGAAGCGCTCAGGGAGAGGGGCGCACTAGCATGCAGTTTTTCTTCGAAGTGCTGATTGGTGGCTTGCTCGCGGGGGTGATGTATTCGCTCGTCGCGCTCGGCTTCGTGCTGATCTACAAGGCCTCCGGCGTGTTTAATTTTGCTCAAGGGGCGATGGTGTTCTTCGCCGCTCTCACGACCGTGGGATTCATCTCGATGGGCGCCCCGTTCTGGCTCGCGGTGGTACTCGCGCTGCTCGCCATGGTGGCCCTGGCGTTCTTCACCGAGCGCGTGGTGCTGCGCCCGCTCGTCAACCAGCCGCAGATCACGCTCTTCATGGCGACCATCGGCCTCGCGTTCTTCGTCGAGGGCATCGCGCAACTGACCTGGGGTGCCCAGGTGCACGCGCTCGATCTGGGCATCGCCGACGAGCCGATCGAATGGCTGATGGACAAGACCGGGATGAATATCAGCAAATTCGACTTGGTCGCTTCCGGGATTGCGGCGGCGCTCGTGGTCGTGCTCGCGGTGTTCTTCAACAAGACCCGCACCGGACGGGCGCTGCGCGCGGTCGCGGACGACCATCAGGCGGCGCTCGCCGTCGGCATTTCGCTGCAGAAGATCTGGGTGATTGTGTGGATAGTCGCGGGATTCGTCGCGCTCGTGACCGGGCTTCTCTGGGGTGCGCGCAACGGCGTGCAGTTCGCGCTGACCTTTCTTGCGCTGAAGGCATTGCCGGTGTTGATCCTGGGCGGGTTCGAGTCGATCGCCGGCGCCATCGTCGGCGGGCTTGTCGTCGGCGCATCCGAAAAACTCGCCGAAGTCTACGTCGGCCCCTACGTCGGCGGCGGCATCGAATCCTGGTTTCCCTATGTGCTGGCGCTCGCTTTCCTCCTGATACGGCCGGAGGGACTGTTCGGCGAGCGGCGTATCGATCGGGTCTGACGAACGACCATGCTCTACCGCGAAGCCGGACAGTTTAAGACCACCTACGCCGCAGACCAGCAGCTCTTCCCGATCCGCCAGGACCGGATCGCCGTGGCGGTCTTCCTCGTCTTCGCGTTCGTGGGCGTGCCGCTCGCCGCGGCGACCCCGGTGCTCGCCGGCGCGATCGACTTCAACTACTGGTTCAGCGGCGTGCTTATCCCGTTTCTCATCTTCGCGCTCGCCGCGCTGGGGCTGAACATTCTCACCGGTTACGCCGGACAGCTCTCGCTGGGCACCGCAGCGTTCATGGCGGTGGGGGCGTTCGCCGCCTACAACTTCGAGTTGCGCATGCCGGGCATGCCGATGCTCCTCTCGTTCATTCTCGCCGGCGTCTCCGCCGCGTTGATCGGCATCGTCTTCGGCCTGCCGAGCCTGCGCATCAAGGGTTTCTACCTCGCGGTGGCGACGCTCGCCGCGCAGTTCTTCGTGGTCTGGACGCTGACCAAGTTCGGGTGGTTTTCCAACTACAGCTCCTCGGGGGTGATCACGGCGCAGAAGCTCGTCGTCTTCGGCTATGCATTCGATACCCCGGTGAAGCGCTACCTGCTGGTGCTCGGGATCGTGAGCGTCATGGCGCTCGCGGCGAAGAACATGGTGCGCGGCGCCATCGGCCGGGCCTGGATGGCGGTGCGCGACATGGACGTGGCCGCCGCGGTCGTCGGCATCCCGATCATGAAGACCAAGCTCCTCGCCTTTGCGATCAGCTCCTTCTACTGCGGAGTGGCGGGCGCCCTCTATGCGTTTGCGTATCTCGGCACGGTCGAGCCAGCGGGATTCGAGCTCGATCTTTCCTTCAGGATCCTCTTCATGATCATCATCGGCGGCGTCGGCAGCATACTGGGCTCGTTCCTCGGCGCCGCTTTCATCGTGCTCCTGCCGATCTTCATGGACCTTTCGGCCACCTCGATCGAGCGCTCTTTCGGCCTCGCCCTTCCCGCCGGGCTGGTGTCCAACCTGACCCTCATCCTGTTCGGCGCGCTGATCATCTTTTTCCTCGCAGTCGAGCCGTTGGGCCTTGCGCGCCTGTGGCAGATCGCCAAGGAAAAGCTCCGGCTCTGGCCGTTTCCTCACTGAACCGGGCCGGTTTTCCCATCCGGGACAATTGGGCTATAGTAGGTGCCGCTGTTTCATTTGGACAATCTGCAGAAGCAGGGAAATTCCCATCCCAAGGAGGATTCCAATGTTGCGCAAATTCAGACAGGCTGCGTTGCTGGGCGTTGCGGCATTCGCCGTTTCGGGCACGGTCCATTCGCAGAACGAGCAGTTCATTCCCATGAACGGCTACTGGGTCGGACCGTACGCCGCCGGGGGCTCAGGCATCTTCGGCGGGTTCATCGACTACGTCAACATGCTGAATGCTCGCGACGGCGGCATCAACGGCGTAAAAGTCACCTACGAGAAGTGCGAAACCGAGTACAACAACGCGCGCGGCGTGGAATGCTACGAGCGCACGAAGAAGCGCGGGCCGACCGGTGCGTCGCTGGTGCACCCGCTCTCGACCGGCATCACCTATTCGCTCATCGACAAGGGCACTGCGGATCATGTTCCGATTGTCTCGATCGGCTACGGCCGCACCGACGCCTCCGACGGGCGCATATTCCCTTGGGTGTTTCCCCTCATCACCAACTACTGGAGCCAGAACACCGCCAAGATCAAGTTCATCGGCCAGAAGGAAGGCGGGATGGACAAGCTGAAGGGCAAGAAGATCGTCAACATCTATCACGACTCGGCCTACGGCAAGGAAACCATCCCGGTGCTGGACGCCCAGGCTGCAAAGTACGGCTTCCAGGTCACGCACATTCCGGTCGCGCACCCCGGCAACGAGCAGCAGGCGCAGTGGTTGCAGGTCCGCCAGATCAAGCCCGACTGGGTGATCCTGCGCGGCTGGGGAGTGATGAATCCAACTGCGCTCAAAGCCGCCGCGAAAGTAGGCTTCCCGCGCACCAAGATCGTCGGCGTGTGGTGGAGTGGCGCGGAAGAAGACGTGATCCCGGCGGGTGACGCGGCCAAGGGCTACATCGCCGCAGCCTTCAACGTCTCCGGCGGCAACTACCCGGTGATCAAGGAAATCGAGAAGAACGTCTACGCGAAGGGCAAGGGCGAGATGGAAGACCGCTCGCGCGTCGGCAGCATCTATTACAACCGCGGCGTGGTGTTCGGCATCATCTCCACCGAGGCGATCCGCACGGCCCAGGAGAAATACGGCAAGGGCAAGCCAATGACCGGCGACCAGATCCGCTGGGGTCTCGAGCACCTGAGCATCGACGACAAGCGGCTGAAGGAGCTCGGCGCAACCGGCTTCATGCAGGCCTTGAAAGTGTCCTGCATGGACCACGAGGGCGGCGGGTCGGTGAAGTTCCTGCAGTGGGACGGTGCGAAGTGGAACACCATCACCGACTGGATCGCCTCCGACCAGTCGATCGTGAGGCCGATGATCGAGGAGTCCGCGGCGAAATACGCCAAGGAGAAGGGCATCACCCCGCGCGATTGCTCGAAAGAAGGCTAGGCATTATTTCCAATCCCCTCTCCCGCTTTCGCGGGAGAGGGTAGGGTGAGGGCAATGTCCGCCGTCCCGAAGCCCGAATCGCAGCCAGCCTATCTCAGCGTCAACAACATCGAGGTCATCTACGACCACGTGATCCTGGTGCTGAAGGGGGTTTCGCTTTCGGTGCCGGAGGGAAAGATCGTCGCGCTGCTCGGCGCGAACGGCGCCGGCAAGACCACCACGCTCAAGGCGATCTCCAACCTGCTTCGCGCCGAGCGCGGCGACGTCACCAAGGGATCGATCGAATTCCGCGGGCAGCGAGTGGACCGGCTGAGCCCCGACGAGCTGGTGAGGCGCGGCGTTGTCCAGGTCATGGAAGGGCGCCATTGCTTCGCCCATCTCACCGTCGAGGAGAATCTCCTCACCGGCGCCTACACGCGGAACGCAGGCCACGCGCAGCTCAGGCAAGACCTCGAAAAGGTCTACGCCTATTTCGCGAGGCTCAAGGAGCGGCGCCGGGCACTCGCCGGCTACACCTCGGGGGGCGAGCAGCAGATGACAGCGCTCGGGCGCGCGCTGATGGCCCGCCCGAGCATGATCCTGCTCGACGAGCCTTCGATGGGGCTCGCGCCACAGATCGTCGAGGAAATCTTCGAGATCGTGAAGAGCCTCAATCAGAAGGAGAAGGTGAGCTTCCTGCTCGCCGAACAGAACACCAACGTCGCGCTGCGCTTCGCCGACTACGGCTATATTCTCGAAAGCGGCCGTGTAGTGATGGACGGCGCCGCCGCCGAACTCGCCACGAACGAGGACGTCAAGGAGTTCTATCTCGGAATATCCTCGGGTGCGCGCAGAAGCTTCAAGGACGTGAAACACTACCGCCGCCGAAAACGGTGGCTTGCCTAGTAAGGAACGCGCGCATGAGAGCTATCTTTACGCTGACTGTCCTATTGGCTGCGTGCACGGCTTCCGCGCAGACGTATCCAACCAGGCCAATCCGCCTCGTCGTCGGCTTCGCCCCCGGCGGCGCTGCCGACATCATCTCGCGCGCGATGAGCGAGCCGCTGACGCGCGCGCTCGGCCAAGGCATCATCGTCGACAACAAGCCCGGCGCGGGCTCGAGCCTCGCCGCCGAGTTCGTCGCCAGGGCCGCGCCTGAGGGATACACCATCATGATCGCCAGCCAGAGCGGCATGATCGTGAATCCCCTGATCAACAAGAGCGTCGCCTACGATACCCAGCGAGACTTCGCGGCCATCACGCAGGTGACGAGCTCGCCGCTGGTGGTCGCGGTCAATCCATCGGTGCCGGTAAGGTCGATTCGCGAGCTCATCGCCGAGGCGAAGAAGGCGCCGGGCAAGCTCAACTTCGCCACTTCCGGAAACGGTTCGCTGCCGCACCTCGCGACGGCGCTCTTCGATGCCCTGGCGGGGATCGACATGGTGCACGTGCCCTACAAGAGCGGAGGATTGTCGGTGCAGTCGGTACTTGCGGGCGACACCCAGGTCACATTCGCGACCGCGCCTTCGGTGATGCCGCTGGTGCAAGCCGGGCGGCTGCGCGGCCTGGCGGTCACGACGCGCGCCCGCTCGGCCCTGATCGCGGGTCTACCGGGGATGGAAGAGGCCGGCCTTGCAAACTACAACTTGTCCATCTGGTACGGGTTTTTCGCCCCGGCCGGAACGCCGCGCGACGTGGTGAAGCGCCTGTTCGATGCAACCATCCAAGCGCTGCAGGACGCCCGTTTGAAGGAAGTCCTGGCGCGCGACGGAACCGAGACCGCGGCCTCGCGCTCGCCCGAGGATTTTGCCGCCTTCCTTCGCGAAGACGCGGGTGTAATCGCGCGAGTGATCCGCGAAACCGGAGCGAAGTTCGACTGACCGCCTCAGCCCGCCACCGGCCCCCGGGTCGCAAAGACAAGAATCACCAGCAGCACCAGCCCTATCCCTAAGCTCCAGCCGATCAGCTTCTTCTCGACGGGCAGGAGCGGCTCGACCGGCATTTTGCGCATTTCTTCGCCGACTTTGGGTTGTTCCATGGTCTTTCCCCTTTCAACCTGCCGCGAGCGGCGGCTTCACCCCGGCGAAAAACACCCAGGAAATCACCAGGCCCACCCAGATGACGAACCCGAACAAGCACACCACGTAGACCGCGGCGAGCTTGCCTATGCCTTCCTCCCAGAGTTTCCTGAAGTTGGACATCACGCCGATGGTGAAGAAGGTCATGATGAAAAAGATCACGCGAAAAGTGTTCGCCTCGCCCATCGCCGCGCGGATCTTGGCCGTGGTCTCCGGCGGCGCGCCGAAGGCAAGGAGTAGGACCACGAGGAAGGTCAGCAAGTAGCCGATGATGAATTTCGGGAAGCGCTCCCAGATCTCGCCGATCTTCGCCTTGTCGCCGGCCGGGCGAACTTCGATGTGGTTGGTCCAGATATAGGCGAGGAGGAAGGCCCAGATGCCGATGAAGATGTCGATGAAGATCTTTACCGTCGCGGCGGTCCCGAGTATCCAGCCCTTTGCGTAGTTGACGCCCTCGGCTGCGTTGGTGGCGAGGATCAGCGATTCGGCGATCGCACCGCTCGCCACCGCTGCACCGTCGGTCTTCACCGAGAGCCCCATCCACGCGCCCGCGACCATGGGTTCATGGGCGAGGAAAGCGTTCGCGGCAAACGGCAGAATGAGGAGCTCCACCACCGCGAAAATCACCACCAGCGAAGCCACCATGATCGGAACAATGGGCCGGGCGCGGATGGCAGCGCCGGTGGCGATCGCGGCCGACACGCCGCAGATCGAAATTCCCGAGGCGAGCGGTGCCGCCCACTCGCGGCTGAAGCCGAACCACTTGCGCGCGACGAAATACACCACCGCCCAGTAGATCAGGTAGGCCTCGATGATCGCCGCAACACCCCGGAACAGGACCGACTTCGCCAGGACCGGCTGCGTGGCCGCCATGATGCCGAGGAACCCGCCCAGGAGAACGATCGCGGTCTTGATGTAGAGCTCCGGCCGCACCGCTTCCTTCATCCAGGCGGCGAAGCCCGGGAAAAAATTCCCGACGACCAGGCCGGCGACGAGCGCGACGATGAACCCGCCCTCGCTGGTGAGCTTCAGCGACCAGCTGATGCCGAATTTCTGCATGTCGGCGGGCGTGTTGACGGCGAGGTTCGCGTAGCTGCCTGCGATCCAGGCCAGATAGCTGATCCAGAACACGGCGGTGAATCCCAGCGCGAAGCGCTTTAGGTCGGTTTTCAGCGCAGCAGCGCCCGCCGTCATCACGACGAGCAGCGCGACATAGGTGGCGATCAGGGCGCCCACTCCTCCCAGGGCGGAATAGGCCTTGGAGACGGGATTGAGGGCTTTGCTTACGTCGGTCCAGACGCCCGTGGTCACGACCCAGCCCAGGGTATCCGTTCCGGCCAGCGCGCCGAGCGCGAGCACGAAAACGAACAAGCCGATCCAGACCGACAGCCAGTCTTCGCTCACGCCTTTCGAGTCCATGGTCCCCCCGCAGGAAATTCCGACGCCACAGTTTCGCACTTCGGGCCGGAGAAAGCGAAAACTTACCCGCTTGACCCGAAAGCAGGAACGAATTTTACGCTCATTCTCAATAACCAATCCTGATTTTGCCTTTGTGCTATGTTGCGCTGCGAACGCCTGCCTGCTCAGCGATGCCCGATTTCTACGACGCCCTCGAGACCCGCGCCCCGGACGTACGTGAACGCTCGCTGATGGCGGCGCTGCCTGCCCATATCGCCCATGCCAAGCGCAGTGCCCCCGGCTGGGCGCGCATTCTTTCGGAGGTCGATCCCGCCACCATCACCGGCCGGGCCGCGCTCGCCAGACTTCCGATCGCGCGCAAGTCGGACCTCGTTGCGCTTCAAAAAGCCGAGCGCCCTTTTGGTGGCCTGAACGCAACGCCGGTTTCGCAGCTCGGCAGGGTTTTCGCGTCCCCGGGTCCGATCTACGATCCCGAGGGTCGCGGCCGCGACTGGTGGCGCACCGCACGGGCCCTTTTTGCCGCCGGTTTTCGCCCGGGCGACCTGGCGCTGAATACGTTTGCCTACCATTTCACGCCAGCTGGCGCGATGCTCGAATCCGGCGCACTCGCGCTGGGTTGCTCGGTGATACCCGGCGGGGTCGGTCAGACCGAAATGCAGGTCGCAGCGATCGCCGATCTGCGCGCGAGTGCCTACATCGGCACGCCATCGTTCCTGAAGCTGATCGTCGAGAAGGCCGACGAGACGAAAGCCGACATCGGCAGCCTGAAGAAGGCGGCGGTCGGGGCGGAGTATCTGCCGCCTGCGCTGCGCGCCGCGATGGGCGAACGCGGCATTCGCGTGCTGCAATCGTATGCATCGGCGGACCTTGGATTGATCGCCTACGAATCCGAGGCGCAAGAAGGCATGATCCTCGACGAAGGGCTGATTCTCGAAATCGTGCGCCCCGGCACCGGCGACACCTTGCCCGAGGGCGAGATCGGTGAAGTCGTCGTCACCACGTTCAATCCGGACTACCCGTTGATTCGCTTTGGCACGGGCGATCTTTCCGCGATCCTGCCGGGCGCGAGCCCGTGCGGGCGGACCAACACCCGCATCCGCGGCTGGCTGGGCCGCGCCGACCAGACCACCAAGGTGAAGGGCATGTTCGTGCACCCCTCGCAGGTCGCCGAGGTGGTCAAGCGGCACAGGGAGATCGCGAAGGCGAGGCTCATCGTCGACAACCCCGGTGGCACCGATCGCATGACGCTGCATTGCGAAGTCGCGGCGGCAAGCGATGCGCTGAGGGCGGCGATCGAGGCCTCGCTGCGCGAAATCACCAAGCTGCGCGGCGAGGTGGCGTTCAGGAAGCTCGGAGAACTCCCCAGCGACGGCAAAGTGATCGAGGATGCGAAGAAGTATGCGTAGGTCGGCGCCTGGGTGGGCTGAATAGTTTGCGCGCCAAACCGCTCTCCGGTGTTCGCGTCCTCGACCTGACGCGGCTCCTTCCCGGTCCCGTGGCAACACTGCACCTCGCCGACATGGGGGCCGACGTGGTCAAGGTCGAGGACACCGGCGCCGGAGACTACGCGCGCGAGATGGGCCGCGTGCGCGATGGCATGTCGGACTTCTTTCGCCTTGTCAACCGCAACAAGCGCGCCGTGCGCCTGGACCTGAAAAACCCGCAAGGACGCGAGGTGTTCATGCGGCTCGCGACGAAAGCGGACGTCGTCGTCGAAGGCTTTCGCCCTGGCGTCATGGCGAAGCTCGGTCTCGACTATAACGCGGTGGCCGCAGCCAATCCGCGCATCGTGTACTGCTCCATCACCGGGTACGGTCAGGACGGTCCCTATGCGCAACGCGCGGGCCACGACATCAATTACATCGGCTACGCCGGGGTCGGGGACCAGATCGGGACCGAGGCCGCTCCGGTGGTGCCGAACTTTCAGATCGCCGATCTGCTGGGCGGCGCGCTGACGCCCGCGGTGGGGATTCTCGCCGCGTTGATCGACGCGCGCTCGTCCGGCCGCGGCCGCCACGTGGATGTGGCCATGACCGACGCAGTCTTCGCGCATGCGATCTTTCCGCTCCTCGGATTCCTGGAGAGCGGAAAGGCACCCGGCCGCGGCGCCGGGATGCTCGACGGCGGGCTGCCTTGCTACAACGTCTACCGGACGCGCGACGGGCGTCACCTGGCGGTCGGGGCGCTGGAGCGGAAATTCTGGGATACGCTGTGCGATATACTCGGCTGCCGGGAATTGAAGGGACGACACCTCGTCCGCGGCGAGGAAGCGCGGGAGGTGAAAGCGCAGCTGGCGGAGATCTTTGCGACGCGCACGCAGAGTGAATGGACGGAAGTTTTCGATCGCGCCGATTGCTGCGTCAGCCCGATCCTGACGATCGAGGAGGCGCTCAAGAACGAGCAGCTGCGCGCCCGCGGCATGAGCACCGACCAGAGCGGGCTGACGCAGTTCGCGATTCCCGTGAAGTTGAGCGAGTTCAAGTTCGAAATCGAGCGCCCGGCGCCCGGGCCTGGCGAGCACACCGACGAAATCCTGGGCGAGGCGGGATTCCGCGAAACGGAGATCGAGATGTTGCGCAAGAACGGAGCAATTTGAAATGACACGTCATCCTGAGCGAAGCGAAGGATCCGCTTTTTTGCCGTTGGCTCTCGCCGCGCTCTTTTTATCGCCGCCTGCCCTCGCCCAGCTCAGCGACAAGGAGCTCGACACGCCCTACGTGCCGACTCCGGAGGTCGTCGTCAAGCGTATGCTCGATCTCGCCCAGGTTAAGTCCGGCGACATGGTGATCGACCTGGGGTCTGGCGACGGGCGCCTCGTCATTACCGCGGCGCAGAAATACGGCGCTCGCGGCTTCGGCGTCGAGCTCGATCCGAGGCTGGTGCAGCGGTCGAACGAAGCGGCGCGCCGCGCGGGCCTCGCCGATCGCGTGAAATTCCTGCAGCAGGATCTGTTCAAAACCGACTTTCACGAGGCGAACGTCCTGACCTTGTATTTGCTGCCGGACGTCAACATGGCGCTACGCCCGAAGATTCTCGAGGAACTCAAACCGGGCACGCGCGTGGTGTCGCACGACTACGGGATGCGCGAGTGGCGTCCCGATGCCGAGGAGACCGTGCCGGCACCGGACAAGACGGTCGGCGCACGCAAGGAGAGCATGGTCTATCTCTGGATCGTTCCCGCGAAAGTCGCAGGCGACTGGGAACTCGAGATCGATGCCGGCGGCAAGCTGCGACGCCTGCCTCTTACGCTCAGTCAGCAATACCAGATCCTCTCGGGGACCGTGGGTGTTCCTGGACACGGCAGGCTGCCAATATCTGACGCAAAACTGCGCGGTGAAGAGCTTCGGGTGATATTGCCGGGAGGGATCGTCGGCAACGAGCCGCTCGAACTGGTCGGACGCGTCGCCGGAGATCGCTTGAGCGGAACGGCACGGCGCGCGGATCGCGAAATCGCGGTTTGGAGCGCACGCCGGCGTTTCTGATGCCCTTGTAGGCCGGCAGGATCCGAGAACAATGGCGGGTCGCGGGCAGACAATGCCCGCTACGGGCGTCTCGTCAATGCGGTTTTCTGAAGCTCAGGTACCAGGCCTGCCCGTCATACAACTCGCGATACTCGAGCTGCTCCATTCCCGCCGGAATCAATCCGGTGGGGGGAACGATCGGCCGGTGCTGATGCCTGAACCAGGCATTGATGCCGGGAATGTGCTCCAGCCTGCGCGCGACCTTTTCGGTTTCATCCATGATGACAATTTTCGAGCCGTTCCTGGCGACGCGAATCATCTCGCGAATGGCCCGCTCCTGGTCGCTGAAAAAATTGATCCCCCCCATCTGGTAGACCGTGTCGAAAGTCTCGTCCTTGAAAGGCAGGTGCTCGGCCTGGCCCAGGAACAGCTCAGCGGTCACGCCCAGCTTGCGCATTTTCTTCTGGCAGATTCCCAGCATTCCCGCCGAAAGATCGAGGCCGTAAAAATCGCAGTGCCGCGGGAGAAACGGCAAGTCGGAGCCCGTGCCGACCGAGGTGGCGAGCACGCGGCTGCTGCCGTTGATTTCGAGTTTCTCGATGAATTCCTTGCGCAGCTTGTACTCGGAAACACCCAGGATATACAGCCCGACCCTGCTCAACAGGTCGTAGAACGGGGCCCAATCGTCATAGATCTTGCGAAACCTGCTGTTGATGCCGGTAATCTGGTTGGGTTCGACAAAAACCGGGATGCCGTCGCGAATCGGAAACCTGAATCCGAGCTCATGATTGACGAGGAACTGCCTGGCTTCGCCGTCCACGGACAACTCCGTAGCCAGCTCGAGCGGCGCGCGTTCCAATGGGCTGCACAGGATATCCAGGGTCTTGGGGCTCATGTTGCTTCGTCGGTTCCTGACGTTTGCCGGAGCGGCGCCGATCACCGCAATGGCGTATTTTAGGGGCAACCCAGGCGTATGACAGCCGTCCCGGTGCCGCAGCCTATTGCCCACTTGCCAGCAGCAACCCCTCCCGACGGTGCGCCGCCCCCGCGCGCTCGAGTTCGTTGACGAGCCACTCCGCCATCGCCGCTGACGTCATGCGGAGGTAGCGCGAGTTCAGCTCGGCGAGGATGGGCACGCGCGCGACGTAGGCCGGCAATTCGGCGAGCGGCATGGAGCGCTTTTCCAGCAGGGCAAAAGAGAGCATCACCTTGGCACAGTGACGCGCGAGCCGAGTGATGTCTTCCTCGTATCCCTCGAGGCGATAGAGCGCGCGCTCGAGCGCCGCGCCGGCGTCGCCGAACGGCCGGCCGTGGCCGGGAATCACCACGTCCACGCTCAAGCCGCCGATGGCTTCGAGGGTCGCGCGCGTCTCGGCGAGCGCGGTGTCGCGGCCGAAGAGCTGCGGGAACACCACGCCAAAGCCGTTTTCCCAAAGCGCGTCGCCCGAAATCAGGATGCGCGCCTCGGGCGAGTGAAACATCACCGCGTACGTGTCGTGTCCGGGCGCGGCGATTACCTGCCAGTCAAGCCCGCCCATCTGCAGCGTGTCGCCGTCGCGAAAAGTATCGTCGTAGCGAAAACGCTCGGCGCGCTGGTCGGCGATCGTGAGGATCAGCGCCTGCTCGTCCCAGTCATCGATGAGCGCCGCCTCGCCTTCCGGAATGCTCGTCCTGCAACCGTATTTCGCCTGGATCGCGGCGTTGCCGCCCATGTGATCGGAATGGCAGTGCGTGTTGACGAGGCGCGCGAGCTTTCTTCCCGCCAAGACGCGTTCGAGGAGCGCCAGCGTCTGCGGTACGTGGGCGCCATAGCCCGAATCGACGACGATCGCTTCCGCGCCCTCGTGCAGCACGATGTTGTTCGCGGAGAGCCAGCCGCGCTCGATGACCTGGATGTTTTCGGGCAGTTTCATCGTAGTGTGCGTCGCGCGGGCAACTGCGCCAGCACAGCGCGCTTTTCGTCATCGCTCAGACCCGACCAGGCGGCGATCTGCTCGAGCGTGCGAAAGCAGCCTTCGCAGAGGCCCGTATCCGGGTTCATTCGGCACACGTTGTTGCACGGCGATGGAACGTCGCCGCCGGGCCGTGTATCCGGGATCATGGATCCTTCGCCGCGAGCGCCCTCGCGACCCGGGAGGCCGGCTCGCGGCCAAGTTCGCGGCAGATAAACTGTCCGGCGCGGAATAGCTTGATCAGGTCGACGCCGGTCGCGATGCCCAGGCCTTCGAGCAGGTACGCCACGTCTTCGCTCGCGACGTTGCCGGTTGCGCCCCTGGCGTAGGGACAGCCGCCCAGCCCCGCGACCGAGCTGTCGAAGGTGCGCACACCCAGCTCGAGCGAGGCGTAGATGTTGGCGAGCGCCTGGCCGTAGGTGTCGTGATAGTGCCCGGCGAGCTTGGCCACCGGCACGCGCTTGGCGACGGATTCGATCATCGAGCCGATCTTCTTCGGCGTGCCCACGCCGATCGTGTCGCCGAGCGAAATCTCGTAGCAACCCATCTCGTAGAGCCGGCTCGCCAGAGAGGCCACTGCCTTCGGTGCCACCTCGCCTTCGTACGGGCAGCCCGCGGCGCAGGAGATGTAGCCGCGAACGCGCACGCGCCGCTCGCGTGCCGCGTCGACCACCGGGCGGAACCTGTCGAGACTCTCGCCGATGCTGCAATTGATGTTCTTGCGGCTGAAGGTTTCGCTGGCCGCGGCAAACACCGCGATCTCCCCGGCTCCAGCGGCGAGAGCTGCCTCCAGTCCCTGCATATTCGGCACCAGCACCGGATAGGCCACCCCGGGCCTTCGCGCGATTCCCGCCATGACCTCGGCGCCGTCTGCCATCTGCGGCACCCATTTCGGCGAAACGAAGGCTGCCGCTTCAATGGACGACAGTCCCGCGTCGGCAAGCCTGTCGATGAGTTCGATCTTCACCCGGGCCGGGACGCGTACGGCCTCGTTCTGCAGCCCGTCGCGCGGCCCGACCTCCACCATCCTCACCTTTCGCGGGAAACTCATGCCGTCTCGCCTGACTCGAATTCCACCAGCAGAGCACCCTCGCTGACCTGCTGCCCGGTCTCGAAGCAGATGCGCGCGACCTTGCCCGGAAACGGGGCCGCGATGGTGTGCTCCATCTTCATGGCTTCCAGCACCAGGAGCGGTGCGCCTTTTTCCACGGCAGCCCCCGCGGCTACCAGCACCGCGACGATGCGGCCGGGCATGGGAGCGACGAGCGCCCCGGCCTGGGACAGGGTGTCGAATTCCTGCGCGAGGGGATCTTCGAGTTCGAGCACGTGATGCTCCCCGGCGGCAAAGACGTCGAAGCGTTGTTTGGAGCGTACGACCCGTCCGGTGATTTCGGCATCGTCCAGTTGCACGAGCAGCGCCCCGCGCTCCACGGTCAGCCACTTCAAGAACCGAGGCTTGCCGAGAAGCTCCACGTCGAGGCCGATGTTGCGCGGCCGCGCGCTGACCTGCAGTGCATGGCCGGCGCTTCGGAAAATGAATGTCTGCGGCTCGTGTTTGCTCGGTCGCCAGCCGTCGTTAAGGCTCCAGGGAGACTGCGGATCGGAGGAGCGCCGCGCGGCCTCGCGCGCCGCGTCGGCCATGTGCTGCCACGCGGTCACAATTGCGAGTGCCACAACGCCCTCGCCCGGCGCCTCGGGCGGCGCGAGCAGCTCCCGACGGTTTCGCTCGATCAGTCCGGTGTCGAGCCGCGCCTCGGCGAAATCCGGACAGCGTGCGATGCGGCACAGCAGCGCGGCATTCGATGCAAGGCCCGCTACCTCAAGATCCGCAAGCGCGGAGCGCAAGGCGGAGAGCGCCTCGCCGCGATCGCGCCCGTGCACGATGACCTTGGCGATCATCGCGTCGTAGTGGGGCGCGATCTCGTCACCGGAGCGCACGCCGGTGTCCACTCGGACGCTCGGCGATCGGTCGGGCAGGCCGAGATGGGTGAGGCACCCGGTAACCGGCAGAAAATCCCTGAGCGGATCTTCGGCGTAGACGCGGGCCTCGAAAGCGTGACCCTGCATCCGCAGGTCTTCCTGCGCGAGGGGCAGCCGCTCCCCGGCAGCAATGCGCAGTTGCCATTCCACCAGGTCGAGGCCGGTGATCATTTCGGTCACCGGGTGCTCCACCTGCAGCCGGGTGTTCATTTCCATGAAATGAAAGCCGCCCTCCCGGTCGACGATGAACTCCACCGTGCCCGCACCCACATAGCCGACGGCGCGCGCTGCGGCCACTGCCGCGGCACCCATGTCGCGACGGCGCGATTCGCTCATCCCCGGCGCGGGCGCCTCCTCGACGATCTTCTGGTGGCGGCGTTGCACCGAGCAGTCGCGATCGAAGAGATGCACGCAGCCGCCGTGCCGGTCGGCGAACACTTGAACTTCGACGTGCCGCGGGCTTTCGAGGTATTTCTCGAGAAGCACGCGCGCGTCGCCGAAAGCCGACTTGGCTTCGCGCCGGCACGCAGCAAGCGCCGCGCCGAAGTCCTGCTCGCGCGGAACAACGCGCATGCCCTTGCCGCCGCCGCCGGCGCAGGCCTTGATGAGAACCGGGTAGCCGATACGACCCGCTTCGACGGCAAGAAACTCCCCAGACTGATCGCCGCCGTGGTAACCGGGAACGAGCGGCACGCCGGCGCCTGCCATCAGGGTCTTCGCTCCGCCTTTGTCTCCCATCGAGCGGATCGCTGCGGCAGGCGGTCCGATGAAGACGAGGCCTGCGGCTTCGCAGGCTTCCGCGAACTCCGCATTTTCGGAGAGGAAGCCGTAGCCGGGATGGATCGCCTCCACCCCGGCGCGCAGCGCGGCCTCGATGATGCGCTCGCCGCGCAGGTAGCTGTCGGCCGCTGCAGAGGTGCCGACGCGGAAGGCTTCGTCTGCAAGCGCCACGTGCAGCGCGCGCGCGTCGGCGTCCGAATATACGGCTACGACCCCTACGCCCATGCGCCGCGCGGTCCTGGTCACGCGGCAGGCGATTTCACCGC
>JBGQFD010000073.1:0-18794 GCA_041496705.1 Gammaproteobacteria bacterium
GCGCTCAAATTTATTGTATCGGACTTCGATAACGATGGACAATAGTATTGTTCGTGGCGTGTTTCTAGCGTTCGTGCGCGTGCACGTCTTGCACCATGCCGCCGAAGAGCGCATCTTTGGCCTTGAGATGATCGAAGAGCTCCGCCGCCATGGCTACACGCTCAGTCCGGGCACGCTGTACCCGATTTTTCACGGCATGGCAAAGACCGGCTATCTGCGATCCGCAAATGAGGTGGTCAACGGCAAGCTGCGGAAGTATTACGAGGCCACGCCGAAAGGACGGCGGCTGCTGAAGCAGGTGAAGGGCAAGATTCGGGAATTGATGGACGAAGTAATCGAAGATTGAGGCGCTCTCGAGCGCTGGCGAATCCGAACTTCAAAGCGGGAGACTGCAATATGAAACGTATGCTGTTAGTTGTTCTGTCGGCCGGTATGTAGAGGACTCTGAATATCCCTTTGCGTCGATTCCAGTCGTTCAGGACACAGAAACAACCTCGCGGCAGTGCCCACCTTCATCCCTCTGGCGCGCCAGAATATACGCGTGCATGGCTGCGTCAAAGCCTACGCTTGAGTTCGATCACGCTGTCCGCTGCGCCAAATGGATCCCCAGCTTGAGCCGCTGTTCGAGGCCGCGACGCGGCCTTATGTCGAGGCAGGAAAATACGCGTGGCATTTTGCCAGAGGCAAGCTGCGCCGCGACCCGGTCTTCTTCTCCCTGCTACGCCGCGGCTTGCTGCCGGATCGCGGAAGCCTGCTCGACCTGGGTTGCGGCCGCGGGATTCTTTTGTCGCTGCTCATCGCGGCGAGGGAGCAGTATCCCGCCGGAGCGTGGCCGCAGGATTGGCCTGCGCCTCCGTTGAACCTCGTCCTGCGGGGCGTCGAGCTGAATCAGGGCCGGGTGCAGGTCGCGCGCCGGGCCCTTGGCAGCAAAGCTCAGGTGGACCCAGGCGACCTGCACGACATCGACCTGCCTCCAAGCTCGGTCATCGTCATGCTGGACGTGCTGTTCTATATGGATGAGCCGTCGCAAGACCGTCTGCTCGCGAAGGCGGCAAGGGCGCTAGGGCCCGGCGGGCTGCTGTTGGTGCGCGAAACCGATGCCGGCGCGGGGTTCGCCTTCCACGTGACGCGATGGGGCGAACGGATCGCCGAGGCTCTGCGCGGCGAGTTCGCGCAGTCTCTGCATTATCGTGCCGCAGTTCAATGGCAGGTGGCGCTGGAGCGCCTTGGATTTTCCGTCGGCGTGGAGCCGATGAGCGAAGGCACGCCGTTCGCCAACTTGCTGTTCGTGGCCCGTAAGGCCGAAAGCTCCCCCGCTCCCGGCCCCCGGACCGCTCAGGCGGCGTCGGGCTGCTGAGAAGGCTGCGCCCGGATGAATGCGTCGAGCTGCATGCAGGCTTCGTGCAGGCGCATCACCGTCGGGTAAGGCTTGAGGTCGCAGTCGTAGCGCTGCGCGTTGAACACCTGCGGCACCAGGCAGCAGTCGGCCATGGTGACTTGGTCGCCGAAACAGTGCCTGCCGTGCTTGCGGTTGTCGCGGAGAAACCCCTCGACCATCCTGAAACCTTCGGCGATCCAGTGGCGGTACCAGCCGTTTACGCCCTCCTCGTCGAGCCCGTAGGCCTTGCGGATGTACTTCAGGCTGCGAAGGTTGTTGAGCGGATGGATCTCGCAGGCGACGATCTGCGACAGCGCGCGCACGTAGGCGCGATCGAGCGGACCCTCGGGCAGCAGTTTCGGCCCGGAGTGCGCTTCGTCGAGGTACTCGATGATCGCGAGGGACTGCGTAAGCAGATGCTTGCCGTCCTGCAGCGCCGGCACCAGGCCCTGCGGGTTCACCGCTTTGTATTTTGCCTCCAGGTGCTCGCCCTTGGGCAGGCTGACCAGCGCCGGCTCGTACTCGAGCCCCTTGTGGTTCAGCGCGATGCGCACCCGGAACGATGCCGACGAACGGAAAAACGTGTAGAGCTTCATGGGTCCGTGCCTGCCAGTGCCGCCACGCTAACCGAAGCGCAGCTTCATGGCAAGAATGGCGCTCATGCCGGATTCTCGGAGCCCTTCTTTCGCTCCTCCTCGCGTCGGCGCAGGATCCTGCGCTGGATTTTTCCCGTCGTGGTCATCGGCAGGCTGTCGACGAACTCGATCTCCTTGGGAACCTCATAAGCTGCCAGCTTGACGCGCACGTGCTGCTGCAGTTCGGCTTCCAGCTGCGCCGAGGGCGCGCGACCCGGCGTGAGCACCACGAACGCCTTGACGATGTTGGTCCGCTCGGCATCGGGGCTGCCGACCACGGCCGCGTTCGCCACCGCCGGGTGCTTGACCAGGCAGTTCTCGATCTCGGAGGGGCCGATGCGATAACCCGCGCTCTTGAACAGGTCGTCGGCGCGGCCCTGGTACCAGAAGTTTCCCTGCGCGTCGCGCCGCGCCAGATCGCCGGTGCGGCACCAGCGGCCGCTGTACTTGGCGCGCGTCGCCTCCGGATTTTTCCAGTACCCGAGGAAGAATACCGGGTCGTCCTCGTCCCAGACCGCAATCTCCCCGGGTTCGCCGTGGGGAACTTCGTCCCCGCCTGAGTCGATGCAGGCGACGCGGTGGCCCGGATACGGCCGCCCGATCGATCCGGGCAGCGCCGGCCACAGCGTGTGCGAGTTTCCCACCACGTAGTTGATCTCGGTCTGGCCGAACATCTCGTTCACGGTGACCCCCAGCGACTCGCGGGTCCACTCGAACACCGTCTCGCCCACCGACTCCCCCGCGCTCATGATCGAGCGCAGGCGCAGCGCATGGCGCTCGCGGGGATGCGGCACCGCCTTCATCATCATCTTCAGGGCCGTGGGAAACAGGAAGGTGTTGCTCACGCGGTACTTCTCCATCAGCGCCAGCGCGCGCTCGGGGTCGAATCTTCCGCGGTAGCCGAGCAGCGGGACGCCATGGTAGAGCGACGGCAGCAGCGCGTCCATGAGGCCTCCGGTCCAGGCCCAGTCGGCCGGGGACCAGAACAGGTCCCCGTCCTGTGGAAACAGGTCGTGCGAATGCACGAAGCCCGGCAGATTGCCGAGCAGCACCCGCTGCGGCATCAGCGCTCCCTTGGGCGGACCGGTCGTCCCGCTTGTGTAGACGAGCAACGCCGGGTCTGCTGCAAGAGTCGGGACCGGCGTGAACCGCGGCGAAGCCCGGCCAAGGAGCCCTTCCCAGGGCTGCACCCAGGACTCGCGCGCACCGGCGACGCCGATCGCATGCGCAAGGTGCGGAAGCCGGCCGCGCACCTGCGCAAGATTCGGCAGCGATGCGGGATCGATCAGTGCGACGGCTGCTTCGCTATCCTGCAGCCGGTATTCGAGCGCGTCCGGCCCGAACAGTATTGAGAGCGGCATTGCGACCGCGCCCATCTTGTAGCAGGCGATGTGCGCGATCGCGGTTTCCGGCCGCTGCGGCAGGACAATCGCCACGCGATCGCCGCGACCCACGCCGAGCTCGACAAGCGCGTTGGACAGGCGGTTCGCCTGCTCCTCGAGCTGGCGGAAGGAACAGGTTGCGCTCGCACCGCTTTCGTCTTCCCAGTAGAGCGCGATGCGATCGCGCCCCTGGGCATGCCGGCCGCAGCACGCGGCGGCCACATTGAAGTGCGCCGGAACCTCCCATCGGAATGCGTCGTAGATCTCTCGATAGCGATCCCGCATCGCCTGTCCTCCGACGCACAAGGTAGCACAAGCACCCGGCGCCACGGGCGAGTGCAGGCGGTGATCCTTTGCGGCTACTGCAGCTGCTTCAGCCGCTGGTCGACGAAACCGAGAAGGTCGGGCGCGAGAGACCCGGCGGACTTGGCGGTGTTGAAGGCTTCAAGCGCTTCCTTGGGGCGCTCGGCCGCCTGGTACGACATTCCCAGGCCCACCCACCAGATGCCGGCCGAGGGCGCCAGGCGCAGCGCCGCCTGGTATTGCTCGATCGCCTCTTTGTGCCGATCCAGACGCTGGTAGAGCGCGCCGGCGAAGGCGTGGAAATCCGCGTTGCGGTCCGGAGGTGCGGGATGCTTTTGCAGGACGGCGAGCGCCCCGGAGGCATCGTTGCGCTCGACCAGGATGCGCGCGAGCAGCATGGCGAACCCGGTGTTCTCCGGATTCAGCGCCAGACCTTCCTGCAGCACCTCGGCGGCCTCGTCGACGCGCCTGGCCTCCAGCATAAGCGCCACCAGAGTCTGGCGCGCCGTCTCGTGCGTCGGACTGATCTTGAGGGCGTTGCGCAGTCCGTCCATGCCTTCGGCGATGCGTCCCTGGTTGACCAGGGCCACTGCGCGTCGGAACTCGCTTTCGGCACGCTCCACCGGCGTGGTATTCGCGCGCCTTTCGATCTTTCCCGGTTCGACGGTCGCGCTCGACGCGGCCGCCAGGGCCGCGGATCGAACCGGTGCTGCCGTCTTCCTGGAAGTCGCTGGTTTCAGCACGGGCCTCGCGCGCTCCAGGATCGGCGTCGTCATTTCGGTCGCGAGACGCAGCATGTCGAAACTGACCTTATCGCGTGACGCCGTGGGTAGCTGCCCGCCGACCCCCGCGGCATCGCCGGCACTCGGGCCCAATGCAGTGACAGCGGCAGTGACAGGAGCGGTGGGAGCCGCGAGCGCCGCTGGCGCAGTCCCGCCCTGCGGCACGACCTGCCTACTCGCCGACTCGTAGGCGAGTTCGGTGACCACGGGGCGCGGGGTCAACTGCCACACGAGCCACGCGACCCAGCCCACCGAGACCAGCATCGCCACGGCCATGATGCGCCAGAAGACGTCGGACACGATCTTGCGGGGAGTCACGGGACGAACGTGCTGCGCGAGGCCTTCGGCGCGCGCCGCCAGGCCGCCTTGCGGCGCGTGGCGCTTGTCGAGGTCCTGCAGCATCTTGTTGATCAGGCTCATCGGAAAACCGCCCAGCCGATGCTGGAGAACGCCACGCAGGCGAGTGCGAGCCAAAGCCAGACGCGCGACAGCGCGAAGGAAGCGGGCGTATCGCTCGCCGCGTCGCGGGCGTGCCTCGCCTCGACCCTGCGTGTGCCCTCGCCGTACGCGAGCATGATCGCCTTGTTGGCGAGAATATTGATGAGCCGCGGCACACCGCGGCTGGCGCGGTAGATGGCCCGAACAGCGGACCCGGAGAACACGCGCTCGCCCGAGTAGCCGGCGACGGCGAGCCGATGCGCGAGGTAATGATCGGTCTCCTCCCGGGTCAGCGTTCCCATGTGGTGCTGAAAGGTGATGCGCTGACGCAACTGCCGGATCGAAGGATGCGCGAGCCGCTCGTCGAGCTCCGGCTGGCCGAACAGGATGACCTGGACCAGCTTTCTCTTTTCCGTTTCCAGATTCGTGAGAAGGCGCAACGCCTCGAGCGACTCCAGGGGCATCGCCTGGGCTTCGTCCAGACACACCACCACGCGCTTCTTCTGGCGCGCAAAATCCAGGAGCGCGAGAGTAAGCGCCTTGAGCAGGTGGTGCTGGTCCAGACCGCTGTCCAACTTGACGCCGAGTTCCTCGGCGAGCGCGAGCAGCAGCGTCCTCGGCTCGAGGTTCGGATTGGGGATGTAGGCGCTCGCCCAGCCTTCGTCCAGCGTAGCGAGAAACTTGCGGCACAGCAGCGTTTTCCCCGTGCCCACTTCTCCGGTGACCTTGATGAAGCCTTCGCCGTTGGCGCTGGCGACGAGCAGCGTGTTGATCGCCTCCTGGCTGCTTTCACAGGCGTAGAAGAAACTCGAGTCGGGAGTGATCCCGAACGGGGATTCGCGCAGGCCGAGGTGCTGGAGGTAGACCACGGTTACCTCTGCGTCGATGAAGAACTCGACGAAGATCGTCCCATATTGAGGATGCGGTCTCGCGACTCGCGCACATCGTCCACCCAGTCCTGCTCGGACTGGATCACCGTGGGCTTGATCAGGATCACGAGTTCCTTCTTCACCACCGCTCTGCGATCGCTCCGGAACAGTCCACCGAGTCCGGGAACGTCCTTGAGTCCTGGAATCCCGGACTGGTCGTCGGCCAGTTCCATTTTCATCAGCCCGCCGATCGCCACGATGTTGCCGTCGCGCACGCGCACCACGCTGTCGGTCTCGCTGACGGTGCTGCGCGCCAGCGGCAGAGTCACGTCGCCGCCGAACGCGGTGCCAAGGTTGACGTTCTTGTTGTCCTGCTGCACGTTGCTCACCGACGGGTGCACGTGAAGGATCAGCGTCGAGTCGCCGTCGATCTGCGGTGTGACGTCGAGCGCGACGCCCGAGAAGAACGGCCGCAGCGTCAACGTGGGAAACGTCGTGGTTCCGCCGGTCACCGCTCCGGTGGTGGTGGATCCGCCGGCGATGTTGGTGATGAAGAACTCGTCGGTCCCCACCTTGAGCACCGCCTTCTGATTGTTGATCGTCGCGATCCTCGGGCTCGACAGCACCTGCACGGACCCTTGCGATTCCAGGAACTGCAGCAGCGCGGAAAAGTTCTGCGTCTGGAACGCCAGCCCGAGCAGCGAACCGCCAGGCGTTCCCTGAAGGAGCGTCCCGGTGATCCCCGTCGTGGCGAGGGTCCGGGCCGCGGCGTCTCCGGTGATCGCCCCCGACCCGGGCCCGGGCCCGGAAGCCGTGGAGACGGCCCCGGTCCCGCTCGCGCCCAGGTTCGTATTCGGGCCCACGAGTCCGCCGGCCACGCCGAGCGGCCCGCGGCTGCCCCGTTGCGAGTTCGCGAACAATGCCCAGTTGATCCCGGACTGAAACTGGTCGGAGAGCGACACCTCTACGATCTTCGCCTCGAGCATCACCTGGCGCTCGACCGAGAGCCGGATTTCACGCAGGTAGTTTTCCACCTGGCGCAATTCCTCCGGCATTGCGCGCACGACAATAACGCCCGCCTGGGGATTGACCACGACGCCACGGCTGCCATCCTTGCCTACGATCTGGGTGAGCGTCTGGCGCAAGTCTTCCCAGAAATCACTCCGTATCGAAGTCTGTATCCGGCTGCTGTCGGAGGGCGGCGCCGCGCTCGGCGCAGTAGTTCCCGGCGCAGGAACCGCAGGGCTGGTCATCCCGGCGGGTCCGAGAACCCCTGGGACCCCGGTCGCGCCGATTCCAGGGGAATCGGCCACCGAGCCCGAGGTCACGCGAACGTCGCTGCGCCCCAGCCGCTGCGCAGTCAGGTAGTTCACCCGGAAGACCCGCGTCTGGATCGACGCGGGTTGCACGAAAATGCGCGTTCCCTCGATCCGGTACTCGTAGCCGTAGAGTTCGCGAATGGCGTCCATGGCTTCGCGAACAGTAGTGTCCTTGAGCACCACGGTGACGTTTCCCGACACCTCCGGATGCATGAGCATGCTGTAACGCGTCCCGGACACGATGGACATGAACACTTGTGCGGCAGGCGCGTTGTTGACCGATATGTCGAAGCGCGGTTCGATCACCCGAGCCGAAACAGTCGGCAGGTCCGCCTTGAGCGGCGGCAGAAGCGCCTGCTGGACTTTCTCGCTCTCCTGGGCACGCGGCTGCTGCGCCGCGGCCTTGTCGAGTTCCTCGGTAATGAGGCTGTTGATTTGCCGCGGTCTCGATGTCGAGCACCCCGCGATTTGCAGGGCAATGCATGCTGTTATCAGCGCTCTTTTCATTGAACGTCACCCATTGGGTTCGGATTGGTGTTGACCGGCCGTGCTTCCGTATCCTTATCGCGCTTCTGCACCTCGGGAAGCAGCTTTACCACCTTGGTTCCACCACCTTCGCGAAGCCTCACAGAGTCGAAGTCGATGCCGACCAAAGTCGCAGCGCCGACGCGATCGCCGATCCCGGTCAGCTTGCCGTTGATAAGCGCGAGTCTGCGTGTCGGAGACAGGACGATCGATTGCAGAATCGGGCCCGACGGCGCGGCGACCTCTGCGCCGAAAGGCAAGCCGCTAAGATTCGGTGGCCGGGTCGGATCGGTCAGTTGGGCCAGCGCCGATTCCGCCATCGCAAGCGTGGCGAGCGCGACCAGCGTAGCGGCGTTTCGCGGACTCATACCCGCATCCACTGGCTATCGAGGCTCAGCGTGTAGAGCTTCAGCTTGAGGGTGGTCACCGGGTACTCCACCGCCGTCAGGTCAACGCGCTCCCAGAAAAACCTTTCGGGGTACGCTTCGACGGCGCGCAGGTACCCGAGGAGATCCAGATATCCGCCGCGGATCGAGATTTCCAGTCCATAGCGGTAGATGCCCTGCGGGGTGCCGTCGGCAACCTTGCCCGCCGCACGGGCGCCTTGCTGCGGCGCGTCGCCCGCTTTCTGCCCGGCTCCGAGGTCGAGCACCACGCGCGGCAGCGATTTCAGCTCGACCAGTTCGACACGCGGGTGATTTGCGAGCAAGCGTTGCAGTACCCTGGGCATTTGATCGGCGGCGATCAGCAAAGCCGATTGCTTCCCGATGTCAAGCTGCAATGCCGCCAGCCGCGCCTGCAACTCTTCGAGGCGACGGCGCGCGGCCGATTCCGGGTGCTGGGCGCGCTGGGCCTGCAGCACCACGAGCTGGCTGGACATGGTCTGGACTTCCTGGAGCCTTTGCGTGATCTCCTGCGCGGTTCTTTTCTGTTTTACCGCAATCGGCGCGAGCAACAGCGTGTCGACCACGAGGTACAGCAGCACCACGCAGGCTGCCGCCACTATCGCCTGCTCGCGGGTGCTGAGCTTGTCGTAGCGCGCAGCGATGTTCTGCCAGTACTTGCGCATTCGCTTCAGCTCCCCGGACCGCGCGACGCGCCGGTTCCGACCGAGAATTCCACGAAGCGCAGGCGCCTGGAGAGTTCCCCTCGCGGCTTCGCCGCCTGGCCCGCCTGCGGCACCGCCGCGACCGGCTGCGGCTGGCGAACCTCGACTTCCTTTCTGAGCAAGCGCAAGTCGCCGATCTGCCTGCCTTTGAGAACCTCCTCGCGGCTGAGCCTGCGGAGATAATCCAGCAGGATCTCGGGGCGCAAGACGCCGCCCTGCAGGGTGAAATCGCCGCTGTCGCCGGCAACGCTGAGACCGGTGATCCAGACGCCTTCGACGCGCTGCCGTGCCAACGCCGTCAGGTAAGCGGAAAAACCCTGCGTACCACCCAGATCTGCGCCGCCTAGACGTTTCAGCACGGCTTCGCGAATTTTCAATTCAGCTTCCGCCCTGGCGATCGACTCTTCGAGCGCACGCCCGCTAGCCGGAGCCGAGCCGCTACCGAGCTTGAGCAGCCGGTCCTGCGCATCCTTGAGCTGCGTGCTCGCGTCGGCGAGCGTCGCCTCCGACTGATACACCTGGAATTGCGCGTACGCGTAGTAGCCGGCAAGCACGGCTCCCAGCGCAACCAGACCCAGTGCGAGGCGCACCGCGGTGAGCGGTCTTTGCGCAGTCCGCAGTCCCGCGTGGTACAGGTTGATCTGCTGGCTCATTGGGATTCCGCCGTGCCTCTCAGGGCGCAACCGAACAAATGGAAAAAGCGCCACTGCGCCTCGCGTCCGGGCAACGTGCCGGGGGCGAAATCAAAAACCTTTTCCAGGGAAACGCTCTCGACCGTAACGGCGAGATTCGACCTGAGAAACTCGGCCAGCCCCGAATCCACGGGATCCGGCCCGACCAGGATCTTGGTGAGCGCGATGAAGCTGAACTGCCGCTCGAAGTTGTCGATCGTGCGCTGCAATTCGAGAAGGACACGGTTGAACAGATCGTCGCGGTCGGCGCCCGCCGCCTCGGCGATCGCGTCAGAGGTGATATCGAAACGGCGTGCGTGGTAGAGTTCGCCGCGATAACTGATGATCAAGAGGCCACCTGCCTCGTCGAAATAGAGCGAGGCAACGCCCCGGCCTTCCTCCTCGAACAGGGCGGCGACGTTCCGCTGCGCCGTCTCCGGCACATCGATGACCGCAAGGCGGAAGCGGGCGTGATCGAAATCCGCGACGCGGCCCCGCAGGACTTCGCTCTTTGCGACCACGGAAAATATCGAGCGGGCCCGCCCGCCTACGGCCGCGGGACTGGGAATCGAAAGCAAGTCGAAGGTCGCTTCTTCGATCGGGTAACCGATAATGTCTTTCAGCCGCCATTTCATCGCTGCCTTGAGTTCCGCTTCCGGCACCTCCGGCGCATCGACCGCCACGAACTGGTAATCCTGCGGTGCGAGCAGCGTCATACCGTTCTTCACCCCGGCCACGCCCAGATTTTTCATTGCGGCAGCAAGTCCTTCCCGACCGTCCCCCGAGGGAATCTCGCCGTAATCGGAAACGAAGGGTTTTACGCCCTTGGCCGACTGCACACAGGCGAAGCGGACGCTCCCTTGGTCCGCCACTACCACGGCGTTACCGTCTTTGCCTCGCCCGAACTTTTCAGCCAATCTAGATTCCCTCGCGCTTACTTCGCAAACCCATTTAAGTTAATTTACTAACTCATTGTTGTCAATGGATTTTTCATGAAGCGCACTATGAATTACGGGGGCGCTCAATAAACATTCGATATTTCAAGTAGTTACGTATCATTATCGTTGACATGCAATGTCCCAAGAGCCGATCAGACGCAGCGGCACAAGGCGCAACGCGGGAAAGCGGGCTACGTTGCCTCTGGAATGCCCGCTCCGGGCGCGGGCATTTCACGGAGATTCACGGAGATGCCCGGGGAAGCGGAAGCCGAAAGTCGTCGGGCCATCGGGAATGGCCCCACGTGCAAAGGGCGGAAGAGCCGCGACTTCTGACTCTTACCGAAGTCTTCGGATCTTGCGCCCTTGATTCAACCCCCGGGCAAGCCACCGCGCCCGGGGAGTAAGACGATGTGCCGCTCGCTCAGTTTACGCAGACGGTCCTGATCACCGCGTTGCTGTTGCCCTGCGTATGCGCTACCTGGCAACTGCTGTCGATATTGCCCGATGACCCACAGCCCGCCGTCGGGCCCCCTGTCACGGAATGGTTTGCCGGCAGCCCGCCTGGCAGAAAAGCAGTGACCAGCGCAGCGCAGGTTGTTGCCGCAACGACCGCCGTTCCACTTGCTGAGTTGATAAGCCTGACGCCGTAATTCATCGAAGACCCGGACGATATTGCTGCCGCCACGCCCAGTGAGGACGCGTTCGCGGCCTCCTTCGATACGTCGATGAACTTCGGAATTGCCGTGGCTGCAAGAATACCGAGAATCACGATCACCACGATGAGTTCGATCAAGGTAAAACCTGTTTCGCGTTTCATCCCTACCTCCCGCGCTGAAAAGTTGTCAAAGGGTACCACACTCGAGCTCGTGAATATCATTTAATTCCAAGACTTAAGTCACATTCGCTGTGCCGCAAGCGGATTCCTTGCCGCAGACTCAGCAGCCGGCCGTGTCCGGAACGACGTTGGGCGCGCTGCCCGGCGCTGCGGACTCGGTATAGGCGACCTGGCAAGTCGCCGGGATCGCCGCGCCGCTGATCTGAAACAGCCTCGGGTTGGTTCCGCTGACGACCAGTCCATCGTTAGCCGGGTTGGTCAGCTGTGCCGCGACATCTATTCCTGTCGCCGATGCAGCCGGATAGCGATTCACCATCACGACGTTGACTCCTTCCATGTCCACCTGTCCGGCCGTCGAGGTGCACAGGCCGACGACTCCCAGCGAAAGATCGAGCTCGCAGCGCGCCTTGGCGAGCACCGAGGCCGACCTGATCACGCCGTAGATCGCCTGCGTCTTGGCGATGCGCGCATCGCGCTGAATGTTGATGAGTCTGGGCAAGGCGACCGCCGCCAGAATCCCGATGATGGTGATGACGATGATCAACTCGATGAGGGTAAACCCGAACCCGGGCCTTCTATTCCATCTCGTAGCGTTCATGACTTTCCTCCAAGCGTTATTGGAACCAGTGGTAAGGCTCGACGTTCACCAGCGCCAGGCTGTCGACGCTGCGACTGCCGGTGGTGCCGAAGACCGGAACCACCCGCCAGCGCAGCACGTACAGGTCCGGCGAAAGATAGCTGTGCAAGCGCGGCCGGTAACGCAATTCCTTCCGGTCGGGATCGAAGCACCATTCGCCCCTCTCTATGGTCTCGAGGCCCGCGCAGCGGCGCTCGCCCGCGTAGCGCGCCGGAGGACGCTCGAGCCATTGCACCGGATTGCTTCCGTCCAGCGCAAGCAGCTCGTTGGTTCTGCCCTTCATGATATGGTCTGCAACCTGGTAGCGCAGACCGGCGCGAATGTTGAGGACGGTGAGCTCCACTTCCGTTTTCTCCCCCAGCTCCTCGTAATAGAGCACCGCCCCGAGCAGCACCGCGGCAACGACACCGATGATTGCCGCCGCCACCCCGTACTCCATCCAGGTAGTGACGCGTTCGCGGCCGACGATCGTTCCGGACTTCGGCATTCAAGCGATCACCCCTTGTGTCCGGTCGCCACGCGGCCGAGATCCCAGATGGGCAGGAATATTCCGAGTGCCAGAACCAGCACAAGCACGCCGAGAAACACGATCAGGATCGGCTCGATCTGCGCGCCCAGCGTCTTCAACTCGTATTCGACCTCGCGCTGGTACATGCCGGCGATCTCCTCCATCATGTCGTCGATCGCGCCGGACTCCTCGCCCACCGCGATCATCTGCAGAACCGCTGGGGTAAACACCTGTGTAAGGGCGGCGGTGCGGATGATGCTGTCGCCGCGCTCGATGCCGTCGCGCATCTTCTCGACTTTCTGCGCGATGTAGGCGTTGTCCACCGTTTGCGCGACCACGCCGATCCCCTGCACGAGGGGGACACCGCTCTTGATCGCCAGCGCAAAGCTTCTCGCGAAGCGCGCGAGCGTGGCCTTCTGCACGATTTTTCCCGCAATGGGAATCGAGAGCTTGATCTCGTCCCACTTGAGCCGGCCGGCTTCGGTGTTCGTCCACTTCTTGAAACCGACTATGGCGGTGACCAGGCCGATCAGGAGCGCCGGCCACCAATTGACCATGAAATTGGAAAACCCGACAAGAACCTTGGTAAGCAGGGGTAGATCCGCACCGAATCCCGCGAAGACTTTCGCAAAGGCGGGGATCACGAAAATATTGACAATGACAATCGCGATCGCCATCGCGATGATCACGAATGTCGGATAGCGCAGCGCCGCCTTCACCTGGCTCCGCATGAAAACCTCGAATTCCATGTGGTGGAAGAGGTTGAGGAACACCTCTTCGAGCCGCCCGGTGAGTTCGCCGATGCGCACCATGGAAAGGTAGAACGCAGTGAATACCTTGGGGTGGAGCGCGAAACACAGCGACAGCTCCCTCCCTGCATCGAGCTTCGCACGCACGTCCTGGATCACGGTTTTCATCATCGGATGGGTCGTGGAGTCCTGCAGGCCGGCGAGCGAGCGCATGATGGGAACACCGGCCTTGAGCAACGAATAGAGCTGCCGGCTGAAGAGCATGACGTCGACCGTCTGCACATTTTTCGCGAACAATGCACCGAGCTTCAGGCCCGGACCAGCGCTTGTGCGCGAGCCGGATTCCGAGATTTCGACGGGCGTCAGTCCCTGTCCGAGAATCGCATCCGCGGCCGCCGATGAATTCGCTGCTTCGAGTGCGCCCTGCACCAGTTCGCCGCCCGGGCGCCTTCCCTTGTAGGAAAAATTCGGCACGCTGCGCTAGTCCTCGAACTGGCTGCTGACTTGCATCGCCTCTGAGACGGGCGTGCGCCCAGAAATGGCGAGCCGCGCCGCGCTCCTGGCGAGGGTGCGGACGCCGACCTGCTCGCGCGCCAGGCGCATGAAAGCGTTCATGTCCCCGACGTTGAGCGATTCCGCGAGCTCGTTGGTCATTTCCAGCATTTCATACAAACCCGTGCGGCCGAGATAGCCGGTATTGGCGCAGTTCGAGCAGCCCGCGCCGCGCAGGTAGCGAGCGCCATCGACGTCTTGCTGAAGCTCCGATCGCAGCCACTCGTGTTCGTTGGGCGACAGTGTGTACGGTTGCGCGCAAGTATCGCAATTCACCCGCACCAGGCGCTGGGCGAGCACCATCTGGAGCGACAGGGCCACCATGTAGCGCGGAACGCCCATGTCGAGCAGGCGGATCGGAGTCGAGATCGAGTCGTTCGTGTGCAGCGTGGACAGCACCATGTGACCGGTGATCGCCGCGCGCATGCCGATTTCGGCGGTGAGCTGGTCGCGGATCTCACCGACCAAGATGATATCCGGGTCCTGCCGCAACGCCGATCTCAGCACGCGATCGAAAGTCAGCTCGATTTTTTCGTGGATTTGCACCTGGTTGATGTTCGGCAGGCGATACTCGACCGGGTCCTCGACGGTGATGATCTTGCTCTCGGTGCTGTTCAGCTCCTTGAGCGCCGCGTAGAGCGTGGTTGTCTTGCCGCTGCCGGTCGGACCGGTGACCAGCACCATTCCGCTCGGACGGCTGATGGTCCGCCGGATGCGCACGAGGATCTCCTCCGGTATGCCGAGATTCTCCAGCCCGAGCAGCCCGGTCGCTTGGTTGAGTATGCGCATGACGATCGATTCGCCGTACTGCGTCGGCATCGAGGAGATGCGCACGTCGATCGGGACGTTGCGGATCTTGATGTTGAAGCGCCCGTCCTGCGGCAGGCGCTTCTCCGAGATATCCAGCTCCGACATGAGCTTCAGGCGCAGGGCCACGGCGCTGGCGATCTTCAGGTCGGCGTCGGTCTGAACGTGCAGCACGCCGTCGATGCGGAAGCGGATGCGAAGGTATTTTTCCTGGGGTTCGAAATGGATGTCCGACGCGCGCGTCTTGACCGCCTCCTCGAATACCGTCTGCAGCAACTTGACGACGGGCGCATCCTCATGGCCCGGCGCGAAGCCGAGAATCTCGCCGAACTCGACCGGAATCTCGCCGAGTTCGGCAGTGAGCTCCTTGGCGAGCCCGGTAATTTCCTCGGTGCGGCGATAGACGCGGTCGAAGGCGGCGAGCAGCGCCGACTCGGTGACCACGGCGGCCTCGATGTCCCGCCGGAGAATCCGCGCCAGCTCGTCGTAGGCAAACAGGTCGGTCGGATCGACCATCGCCACCCGCACCCGCTCGCCCGCCTTGTCGAGGGCGAGTGCGCGAAAGCGCCGGGCCTGGGCCTCGGGCAGCAGCTTGACAATGTCCGCCTTGAGATCGAAGACCTTGAGGTTGACGAACGGAACGTTGAGCTGCCGGGCGAGCGCCTCGGAAAGCCCTTCCTCGGTGAGGTAGCCGCTTTCGACGATCACCCGACCGAGCTTGCGGCCGGTTTTCTTTTGCTCATCGAGGGCGAGCTTCAGCTGATCCTCGCTCAGCAGCTTCTGCCGAACGAGGAGCTCTCCCAGTCTGATTTTTTCGGGGCGTGCCAACCTACTCGCCCGATAGGCGCGACGGCATTTTACTGTAATGTCTCATGAAAATATTGCATCTTACTGAAATAAAAGGATAACCGCTATCCCAGATAAATTCAAGCGCCGGCTGAGAGCGGTTACTGCCGAAGCAGAGCCGCGACCCGGACCCGGATCGGCGACTTGTCGGACAATTCCGGGAGGCCACGCAGGAAATCTGCCAGTTCCGGCAGATTGTCGGGCTGCAGGCGAGCCAGATCTTCCAGCAGACGCAAGGCCTCGGCGTCGCGGCCCGCAATGGCGAGGAGGCCAATCTGGTTCTCGACGAGCGGGTAGATCTGCCAGAAACGCAAGACCTTGGCGTTGAATGCCAGCTTGCCGGCGAGCTCGTCCTTCGAAATCTTCAGAGAAAGTGCCAGGCCCATGTCGGCGTAAGGTCGCAGCAGCGAGCGCTGCGCCTCAGCGATCGCTTCCCGTTCCAACGAGCGCACCTCGGGCACGGAACGCATTTCCTGCGGAACCGCGATGCCCCAGAAGCGCAGCAGCTCGTAGCTCCGGATCGTGAACGCGAGGAGCGTTCCGCCCAGCAGCAGCGCTCCGGTCGCCAGTCCCTTCGCGGCCAGCGCCGACTTGACTGCGATCTGTCGCGGATCCGCGAATCCCGCGAGAACTGCGGCGACTCCGAGAAAGTGCGCATGCCACAGCGGGTATTCGACCATGCTGTGGACCAGTTCGGCTCCGACGACGGCGACCGTCCACCCCAGCGGCAAGGAACTCTCCCTGGCGAGTACGCGTAGGAACCAGAATAACAGTCCCAGCAGCAGAATTGCGGTTCCGGCGAGCCCGGTCTCGGCAAGAAAATGCAGGATCATGTTGTGGGCGTTGGTTTCCGGCTTCATCGGGACGGCCCCCGTCCAAGGTGTTGCCGTGGTGTAGTGAGCCCAGGAAAATCCGCCGAATCCGACGCCGAAAACCGGTGCCTTCAGCCAGGTTCGGAACGCGGCCTCGTAGATGCCGAGACGCACCGAGGGATCGCTGGCTTCCGCGCTGATCCGGACGAGGCGCGCGGAGGCGCTCCCCGAAGGTGCAGCGGAGGGCTCCGCGAAGATTCCAAAGACGGCGACGGCGACGGCGACGGCTACCGCGGCCGCCAGAAAACGCCGGCCTTCGAAATTGCCCGTTCGGCGCCGCCACATCCAGATCGCCCACAGTATCAGCCATCCCAGCATCAGCAGCGAGGCGCGCGAACCGGAAGCATCGATGCCGTTCGCGATGAGCGCGCCGGAGACGATCGCCGGTACCGCTGAAATTTGCCCCCTTGCCCAGAGGTAGGCGACGCAGGCCGCACCGATCACCAGATAATTGGCGTGCAGGTTGCGCTGCGCCAGGTTGCCGTAGACCTCATTGCCGAGCCTAGGTGCAACGATGCCTCGGAACGTGGTGGCGAGATCGAGCTGCTGCGCGAGCCCTGCGCCCGCGCCGAGCAACGCGGAAATCAACATCGCACCGGCGAGCAGATCGGCAATCCTTTCTGCGGCCAAAGCGCCGCGCAGGTTCGCGCCGACCGCCATAAGCGCCGCCGCCCACAGGGCGTACAGGCCGGCCAGCTGGGCAGGTTCGTCATAGGCCAGCGCCATCCAACGGGGCTGCAGCAGCAAGTACCCGGCGAGGACAGCAATCCATATGGAGATCACCGGAATGCCGAACGATCCACGCACGCCCAGCCCAACGCACGCGAAGGCAAGCAGACCCAGCGCAAGAGCGAACGCTTCCTCGTAGAAAGTCGGAAGCGGATAGGTATGGGCGGGATTCAGGAAAGGCAGCGACACCATGAGCCCGACTGCGATCGCCGCGACGGACATGCAAACCCTGGACCAGCGCGTCGTGTCGGAATCGGAGAGTCGGACCGGCATTGAATTCAGGTCGATCTTGTCTACCTCGCTATACTTGTCGTTCCTCTACCGATTGGCCCCGTGCCATGATTCTGCGCGCGCTCGTCTTCGACGCCTACGGAACGCTGTTCGACGTCCACTCGGTCATCGAACTGTGCGACCAGCTCTGGCCGGGCAAGGGGAACGCCCTCAGCCAGTTGTGGCGCGCCAAGCAGCTGGAGTATACGTGGCAGCGCAGCCTGATGCGCCGCTACGAGGATTTCGGGCGGGTCACTGAGGCGGCGCTGCGCTACGCCTGCGAGACGCTCGGCCTTGAGCTGAACGCCGAACGGCTGCGCAGGCTAATGCAGGCCTACCTGTCGCTCGCCACATTTCCCGAAGTCGTTACGGCCCTCGCCGAATTGAAAACGATGAAGCTCAAGCTCGCGATTCTCTCGAATGGCTCCCCGGGAATGCTTCGGCCGCTCGTCGCCGGCGCGGGCGTGCGCAACCTTGTCCGCACCGTCATCAGCGTTGACGAACGCAAGATTTACAAGCCGGCGCCGGTCGTGTACAAGCTCGCAGTCGATCGGCTTCGCACACCCAAGCGGGCGATCGGATTTGTTTCGAGCAACTGCTGGGATGCCTGTGGGGCCAAATCCTTCGGTTTCCGGGCCTTCTGGATCAACCGCGCGGGCGCACCCGTCGACGGGCTGGGTGCAGAGCCCGATCACGTGATCGCGAGCCTTGCCGAGTTGCCCGCCCTGCTTCGGACCGCCGCGTAGTCCATCGCGTGCCGCATCCTCCCCTGAACTACTGCTCGAGCTGCGGCGCCAAGCTTACGCAGCGGGTGCCGCCCGGTGAATCTCTTGCGCGCCATGTCTGCGACAACTGCAATACGATCCACTATCGAAATCCGCTCATGGTCGTGGGCACGGTTCCCGTCTGGCAGGACCAAGTGCTGCTGTGCCGGCGGGCGATCGAGCCGCGCTACGGGCTGTGGACGCTGCCGGCCGGATTCATGGAACTCGGCGAGACCACGGCGCAGGCGGCGCTTCGCGAAACCGTGGAGGAGGCGAAGGCCCACGTCGAGCTTGGCGAGGCCTTTACCCTCCTCTCGGTCCCGCACGTCGGCCAAGTGCATCTCTTCTACCTGGCCCGCCTCCTCGACCTCGAATTCGCCGCGGGCGAGGAAACGCTGGAAGTCGCACTGTTCGACGAGGCGCGCATTCCCTGGGACACGCTCGCCTTCCGCACTACCGCCGCCACGCTGCAGCATTTCTTCGCCGACAGGAAGACCGGCGCGTTCCACCTGCACGCCGGTGACGTCCTGCCGCAGAAGTGACTTCGGCGCAGGCGAAGCCAGCCTCGCGTGCCCAGGGATGCTCCCAACTGGACCGTCGCGTGAACCAGCAACGAGGCCACCTTCGCCCAAATCCCGGGCGCTCCAAGCTCCAGCCCCGCGGCGGCCCGGCCGGCGCGCAGTTGACACGATCCGCCCCTACGCTTTAGCGTTGCGACGCGATGTCGTCGCCAAGACGCAATTTCATGCTCGCGTGCGCGGTATCGGCGCTCGCCGCCTCCCTGCCTGCGGCGTCGGCTGGGGCGACGCCGCGTCACTATGCGCGGGCGCGCCTGGTCGGAACCGACGGCAAGCCGCTCAGGGCGCGCCACCTGCCC
>JBGQFD010000074.1:0-18613 GCA_041496705.1 Gammaproteobacteria bacterium
CCCACTATCAGGCTGCAGATCGCGATCGCGGTGACGGTGAGGGCGACGGAGTTGGAGTATCTGGACTCACCGGCGAGATTTTTGCGGTTGGTCATAGTGGTCTCCTCGTTGTTTGCGGGCTGGCGGAAATCGCCTGCCCAATGGAGACCACTTTAAACTTCCGTTCGTCCGTGCTCGCCGTCGCCTGACACAACGGGTTTGTGTCAAATGCACATTTCGCCGGCCAGGGCGGTTTTTGCATGGGCCGATGCAGGGCTCGCCGCTGATATTGCCATCGGCGGGCAGCTCACACTGGCCTTGCGAAGTCGTAACGCAGGGAGTAGGGTCTTGCCCTAGTAAAAAAACCCTAATCCGTCCTGATCTCCATGACGGAATTCAATAAGTACGGGGAGGAGCTATGAGTTTGACTACCGGCGGCGCGCCGCTCAGCTAGCGGGCTGGGCCTCTGCGGGCCGCTGAAGACCAACCAATACTCGGAGCACCAAGAATGACCTTGGATCTCGGGACCGCGCTCGGGCTGCTTGGGGTGGGTTTTTGTCTCGCCAGTTTTGCCGTGAAGGGCATGGTTCCCTTACGGACTCTCGCCATAGTGGGTAATGTTTGCTTCGTCGCGTATGGACTCGTCGAGTCGCTGCTGCCTTCGCTCGTGCTCAATGTTGTCCTGCTGCCGCTGAACGCGGCTCGACTTTGGGAAATAAAGAAGCTGTCGAAAGAAATTTCGCGAGTCACCCAGGACTCACCTGTTTCACAATGGCTGCTGCCGCACATGCGTCATCGTTCGTTCAAGGCAGGCGAGGTCTTGTTTCGCCGGGGAGAGGTGGCCGACAGACTCTTCTACCTTGCGAAGGGCGATCTCACGATGGCGGAAATCGGTCAGCGGATCGGACCCGGCGAGCTGTTCGGGGAAATCGGTCTCTTTTCCCCAGAAAGAAAGCGCACGCAAACGATAGTGTGCGAGACGGACGGCGAACTCTATGACATGACGGACGAAATGATCTTCCAGTTGTATTACCAGAATCCAAAACTGGGTTTCTACCTCATGCGGCTGGTTGCACAACGCCTGCTCAAGGATGTGCACAGGCGCGACGGCGAACCGGCGACCGCATGATGATTTGCTGCGAGCGGCAGTGTAAGAGGGAGTGACCATGTATCGCGTATTGGCGTTCGGATTGTCCGTTCTGTTGAGCGGATGCGGAGTTTCTTCCGCAATGATCAAGTCGGAATCCTTGGACTTCGGTGAAGTCATTGAAGACACGACCAATAAGCTGCTGGTCATGAATGTTCTGCGCGCACGGGACAAGGCGCCGCTGCATTTTTCAGATATTCCCGTGATTCGCGAATCGATGCAGCAATCAAGTACCTTGGGCTTCTTGAATCTCTTGAACGATGTGCCACGCAGCACAACGGCTCGCGACACCAGGTCCGGCGGCCTGACTCTTCAGATGACGCCGTCCTTTGACATCAACCATCTCCATTCGAAAGAGTTCATCACGGGGATAACATCGCCCATCGATCCCAAGATCGTGAAATACTGGCTGGATCGCGGCCTCGACCGGCGCTTGGTCCTGCTCCTGTTCTTTTCTGCTTTGGAAATCGTCGAGACCCAATCGGCGGCAGGCCCGATCAGTATCGTCAGGATCGCGAACTCGCCGAGGGAAGCGGCGGACATCATCAGGAACAGAGGGAAGGCGTTCGGCGGGCCGGACGAGTTGCGGTGCGATACGCAATCCGACTTCGAGCGCTACTTGAAGCTGCTCAACAGGCTGAAGACGTTCTTCGCTAACACCTATCGAGAGCGCCGCCTTGTCGTCGGCGGCTTGAACCTGGCGGGAGACAAGGACAGCAACAGCGTTCGCGCCATAGCCCAGCTGGATCTGACAAAGGTTCAAGTGGTCTACGACAGGCAGCGGGCGACGTACAGCCTATATTCATTGTCTAACGAACAGAAAGTCGCGTTCTGTTTCTACGACGATGCCCAGTTCGCCGGACCTTCATCCCCGCAGTTCGAGTTCATAGAGTCGGGCCGGACATCGGGAAGCGACAAGAAGAACTGTTTTCAGTCCGTTGTGGACGTCGTGCCGGAAGATCCGGGGCTGAGGGGAATCATCCCGTCGCCGGTATTCTTCTCGGGGGCGGCTGCCGCCAACGAGGCGTCCCGCTACTGCGGAATATTCAACCGATTCGCCGGCGTCGGCCCGGGTCCGGCCGCGACGCCCGGCGGCTATCCCAGGCTGGAGCTGCGGCTCTATATCCGGTCCGTTGGAGAGATATTCCAGTTCCTGGGCGACCTGCTGCACTATCAGGACGAGGTCAGGAAATACCTGGACGGCAACCCGCAGTTGAGCTTAAAGCTCAACAGCCCCGTCACGTTCGGGTATTGCGGCGACCAGCCCGAAGCCGGCTGCGACGATGTGTTCCTGCGTCTCGACGGAGATGCCTGCAATGCGCGCTTCTCGCTGACCTACAGGGACAGGGAATACCACGTCGCGAACTTCAACCCATCGCGAGAGACGACGGCCCGCCAAGGCCTCAGCTGTCGTCCGGAGGAAACCGTGCGGAAAGACCACACGCTCGAAATCCTGTCCGTGCTGCATCAGCTGGTGGGCCTGAACAAGTCGGCAACGGACATCAGGCCGACACCTACGGTAAATGTGCTTCCGTGAGCGCATGGTTACGGCAGATCATTAGCCGGTACCGCCGCGTGCGAGTGACTGCTTAGACCTCCTGGGAGGCTCAAAGGGCGTCACCGGCAAACGCCCAAACGGACCAAGGCGGGGAAAAGCGTGCGCGATGGCCTTGGGGCAGGTAATCTTGCGGCTGGCAAAAACCAGCGATAAATCAGCTAACGGACGGTATCTCCGACGGTATCGTCTTGCTGGAACTAGAAAACGCATAAAAAGAACAATATGTTAAGAATAGTATGAAGCTTATCACCTGGAACATTCAGTGGTGCCGCGGCTGCGACGGCCGGGTCGATCCGTCGCGCATCGCGCGCGTGGCGCGGGAAATGGCCGATTTCGACGTGCTGTGCCTGCAGGAAGTCGCGCGCAACTATCCCGATCTGGCGGGAAGCTCCGGAGAGGACCAGTTCGAGACCCTCGGGGCGCTGCTGCCGGAATACTCGCTGGTCGAGGGCGTGGCGACCGACGTGCTCGCGACTGGGGGCGAGCGGCGCGGATTCGGCAACGCGGTGTTTACGCGCCTGCCGGTGCTGCAGGCGTTCCGTCATCTGCTGCCCTGGCCGGCCGATGCCTCGGCGCCCAGCATGCAGCGCGTGGCGATCGAAGTCGTGCTCGAGCTCGCCTCGGGTCCCTTGCGCGTGACCACCACGCACCTGGAGTACTACTCGGCGCGGCAGCGCGCGGCGCAACTCGAGCGGCTGCGCGAGCTGCAGATCGAGGCGGCCGGACATGCGACCGTTCCCACCGATGCGCAGAATCGCGCTGGGCCCATCCGGCCGATGCCGCGCCCGGCCTCGAGTGTGCTCACCGCCGATTTCAATTTCCGGCCCGAGGATCCTTCGCACGCCCGCCTGCAGGCGCCCCTCGGTGCAGGTGTTCCCGCCTACCGCGACGCCTGGTCGCTGCGCCACCCCGGCACACCTCACGCGCCGACGCTGGGGGTCAACGACAAGGGGCAATGGCCGGGTGAGGCGTTCGCCTGCGATTTCATTTTCGTCACCGAAGACCTCGCCGGGCGGGTCGCGGAGGTCGCCGTCGACGCGGTCACCGACGCCTCGGACCACCAGCCGGTGCTGCTCGAGCTGCGCGACTGAGTCACGATCGTCGGCGGTGAGGTTGTGACTCCATGCGCGAATGCCCGCCACAAACGCGAAGCCCCGCGGTGAATTCGCAGGGCTTCACAGGTTTGCCACTTGCCGTGGCCTCATTTCGTCACGTCACCGTGACGCATGCCGGCCTGTCCTTACCGGCTTCAGAGTCGCTCTGTCGGAAGTTTCGTCGATAGGTCTGCCCTCCATTCGCGACTTCACGCTACGCCCAGCCCTCCCGCCGGGAATCAAGTGACGCGACTCGCGTCACGCCCTTTGCCGCCTGCTCCGGATCCCCGGGTCGGGATGATCCTCAAACATCGTGTCGAGGGTGGTCGCCGCCCGTTCGCCTCAGGTACACCCGCAACACGGGGCGCGCACAACAGCGAAACACCAAGTGCAGCAACCGGATCATCAGTCGTTGGTTCGAGATTCCACCCCGAGCCGAATCACCAAAGCACTTTCAGTTAATGCTTTTCGCGGGTCCCCGTCAAGGCGTATTGGCGACTAATTGCACGCCAATCTGATTTAGGTCAATGAACATCCGCTTCCGGTCGGTTTGCGACACAGCGAACAGCCCTAGCCCCTTTTCGGAGATGGTTCCCCGCCGCCCGGGTCAACCGCCGGCGAGTGCCTGTTGCAGCGAAGCGCGCAGCCTGCGCCGGGTCGCCGCGTCGATGTCCGGCGACTCGGAGACGAATCTTTCGAGTTCGAAACTGTCGAGCGCGTCGAGCTGCGCGAGCCCTTGCACAATACGGCTGCGGTCCTCGAGAAGCCGGTTGAAGTTCACGTCGCAGCCGGCGATGGGGCGCGGGTGAGCGCCGATCTCCGCGAACACGCGCACGCGGGCCGCCTCGAGCTCGGCGCGAATCGCCTCGCGCACAGTCCCCGGAATTGCGTATTCGCGAGCCCTGGCTTGATGCACAGTGAGCGCTCCGTTCAGCGGAAGGCCTCCAGTATACCGCTCGGCAAGGCGGCTTTAGAAACGGTAGGCGAGGCCCACGCCGGCGTAGAAGTTCCAGGCGCGCTCGGCGAGCGGGCTGCGCGAGGCGTCGCCGCGCAGCTCGCGCCGCTCGAAGCTGCCGACGGCCATCCATTCCCTGCCCACTTCGGCCGACCACAGGAGTCCTAGGCTCGTGAATAGCGCGCCACCGCTGGGTTCGAATGCCAGCAGGTTCGACACCGCTGCCTGCTGCGGCGTGATGCCATAGAAGGATTGCACCGCCCTGGCATTTGCCCAGGTCCCCTGGACGTATGCGCCAGCGGTGAAGCCCGCGTGACCGTAGATACCCGCCGTCGCACGCAGGTCCGACTGCGAGCCGCGGGCGGAATCCGCGTACTGGCGGCCGCGCGCGAGGAGGGTCACAGGCACCGGGCCGACGCGGATGTCCCATTCCAGGTGCAGGCCGAAGGAGGCGCCGGGACGAATGTTCGGGAGATCGTGCTGGCGCAGGAACTCCGATTCACTGCTCCGGCGTCCGCCTTCATAGGCGAGCTGCGCGCCCAGCGCCAGGCCGGGGAGCGGCTCCACCCGCGCGCCGCCTTCGAGGATTCCCTGCGTGGTGCGCGCAAACCAGGGTTTTCCGTAGTAGCGCACCACGGGAATGAGTTCCGCGCGCTGCGAAGCGGAACCGTCGTAGGCCGGCCGCGAGCGCAGCGCGGCGCCGAGCAGGACGAGCTCGGGTTCGAGAGCCTGCGCGAAACACGCGAACGGCGCGGCTAGCGCCAGCGCGAAGGAAAGGCGCTTCACGGCAGCGCCGCCTTGTGCGGAGAAGCGTGGAGGAACGCGACGAGGTGCTCCAGCACCGCGTCGGGCTTCTCGGCCATCAGGTTGTGGCCGCAATCCTCCAGCACGACCGACCTCGCTCCGGGAATCGCGCGTCCCAGGTCGACCGCGGCCCGCACCGGCGTCATCACGTCGCGCTTGCCAAGGAGCAGCAGCGCCGGGCAGCGGATCCGCGCCGCGCGCTCCAGGCCGTCGGCATAGCCATCGCAGGCGGCGAAGTCGGCGAGCAGCGTGCCGCGCTTCTGGCGCTGCATCAGGCGCAGGTTCTCCCCGATCACCCAGAATCCGGGACCCGGGTTGCCGGGGTAGTGGGCGTAAGCGGAATGCGACCACACGTTGATCATTTGCTGCGCGGCGGCTTCGTCGCCGCGCGCGGCCCCGAGCAGTGCGGGCGAGACGCGCATGGGGAAAGCGGCGCCGAGCAGCGCAATGCCGGTCACTCGCTGCGGATGGCGCGCCGCGCAGTCGAGCGCCACGAGCGATCCCATGCTGTGGCCGACGAGTGCGGCGGTCCCGACCCCGGCGGCATCGAGCAGCGCGACGCTCCAGTCGGCCATGTCGGCGATGCGCGAGAGCGGAGCGCCGCCGCTGCGGCCGTGCCCGGGCAGGTCGAGCGCGAGCACGCCGTAGCCATGATGCGCCAGGCTGCGCGACTGCAGGATCCAGACGCTGTGATCCTGCGCGCCGCCGTGGATGAAGGCGACCACGGGCCGTTTGGCGTCGAACGCCCGGCCGCCGCAGTAGGCGTAGGCGCGCGCACCCGCGACGCTGAATTCCACGCTCAGGCCTTTTGCGCCGCGCGCAAGGCCCGCTCGAGGTCTTCGAGGATGTCCTCGGGATCCTCCAGGCCGATCGACAGGCGCAGCGTGCCCTCGGTGATGCCCGCCGCGGCGAGCGCGTCCGCGTCCATGCGGAAGTGCGTCGTGCTCGCCGGATGGATGACGAGCGACTTGGCGTCGCCTACGTTGGCAAGGTGCGAAAACACGCGCAGCGCCTCGACGAAGCGCCGCCCCGCCGCGCGATCGCCTTTCAGGTCGAAGCTGAACACCGCGCCGCAGCCGCGCGGCAGGAGTTTTTTTGCGAGCGCATGGTCGGGATGGCCGGGCAGCTCGGGGTAGTGGACGGCGGCGACGCCCGAGTGTGCGGCGAGAAACGCGACCACCTTGCGCGTGTTCGCCACGTGGCGCTCCATGCGCAGCGGCAGCGTCTCTATGCCTTGCAGGATCTGGAACGCAGTCGCCGGGCTCATGCAGGCGCCGAAATCGCGCAGGCCCTCGCGGCGCGCGCGCAGCGCGAACGGCGCCACCGTGGATTCCTCGGCGAAGTTCATGCCGTGGAACCCCGCATACGCCCGGGTCAGCTCGGGAAATTTTCCCGAAGCTTCCCAGTCGAAAGTGCCGGCGTCCACCAGCACGCCGCCGATCGCCACGCCGTGGCCGCCGAGGAATTTGGTCGCGGAGTGGAACAGGAGATCCGCGCCGTGATCGAAAGGCCGAAGCAGCCAGGGCGTAGTGAAGGTCGCATCCACCATCAGCGGAATGCCGTGTTCGTGCGCGATCGCGGCGACCGCCGGTATGTCGAGCACGTCGAGACCCGGATTGCCCAAGGTTTCCGCGAAGAGCACTTTCGTGTTCGGGCGAATGGCCTTCTTCCAGTCATCGAGTTCCCGAGGCCTGACGAACGTCGTTTCGACGCCGAAGCGCGGCAGCGTATAGGCGAGCAGGTTGTGCGAGCCGCCGTAGAGGGCGGAGGACGAGACCACGTGGGCGCCGGCGCCGGCGATGGTCGCGAGCCCCAGGTGCAGCGCCGCCTGGCCGCTCGCCGTGGCGATGCCGGCGACACCGCCCTCGAGCGCCGCAACGCGCTCCTCGAGCACCGCGTTGGTCGGGTTGGAGATGCGCGAGTAGACATGGCCGGCCTGCTCCATGTTGAACAGCGCGGCGGCGTGGTCGGAATCGCGGAAAACGAACGAGGTGGTGAAATAGATCGGCGTGGCGCGCGCGCCGGTCACCGGATCGGGCCGCTGGCCGGCGTGCAGGCTGAGCGTGTCGAACTGCAGGTGGCGGGGCGCGGCCATGGGGTTCTCCTCGGGGTCCGGCCGATTCTAACAGCAGCGCCCGGAGTCGCCGTCGTTCATCGCCACCGGGTGCTACCCGGACAAATACCCGTCGCGGACGAAAAAAAACCGCGCCACGAAGGGCGCGGTTGCGGTGCGTGCCGCGGTCAGCCGATCCGGACCGGCACGTAGATCTTGCTGCCTTCGCGCTGGATCAGCAGCGCGACGCTGCCGTGCGAGCGGTCGACCAGGCGGCGCAGCTGATCGACGTTCCTCACCGGCTGGTTGTTCAGTGCGAGGATCACGTCGCCCGGCTGGACGCCGGCGCGCCCGGCGGGGCCTTCGGCAGCCTCGACCAGCAATCCGCCGTCGGTGCCGATCTGCTTGCGCTCTTTGGCGGTGAGCGGGCGCACCGCGACGCCGAGCTTGCCCGGGTTTTCGCTGGTGTTTCCCGCGGCGGAGGCCACTTTCTCCGCCGGGATCTCGCCGAGCGAGGCGGACAGCTCGCGCGTGTCGCCCTGGCGCCAGATCCTGAGTTTCACCGCCGTGCCTGGCCGCGATTCTCCAATGACGCGCGGCAGGTCGACGGTCTGGTCGATGCCGTGGTCGTCGACTGCGAGGATGATGTCGCCAGCCTTGATACCGGCTTTCTCCGCCGGCCCGCCTGTCTCGACCGCGCTGACCAGCGCCCCTTGAGCCTTCTTCAGGCCGAAGGAATCGGCGAGATCCTGGGTGACTGGCTGGACGGTGACGCCGAGCCGGCCGCGGCTGACCTTGCCGTGCTTCTGGAGATCGTTCTTCACTTTCATGGCAACGTCGATCGGGATGGCGAACGACAGACCCATGTAGCCGCCGGTGCGGCTGTAGATCTGCGAATTGATGCCGATCACCTCGCCCGCCATGTTGAACAGCGGCCCGCCGGAATTGCCCGGATTGATCGCCACATCCGTTTGGATGAAGGGCACGTAAGTTTCGTCGGGCAGCGAGCGCGACTTGGCCGAGATGATCCCTGCGGTGACGGTGTTCTCCAGGCCGAACGGCGAGCCGATGGCGGCGACCCATTCGCCGACCCGCGCCTTCACCGGGTCGCCGATGCGCACCGCCGGCAGGCCCTTGGCGTCGATCTTCACCAGCGCCACGTCGGTGCGCTTGTCGGTGCCGAGTACCTTCGCCTGGAACTCACGATTGTCGGTCAGCTTGACGGTCACCTCGACCGCATCGTCGACGACGTGCGCGTTGGTGAGGATGTAGCCGTCGGCGCTGACGATGAAGCCCGAGCCCACGCCGCGGCGCACCGAGTCGCCCCCGCCCTGCGGGCCGGGAATCTGGAAGCGGCGGAAGAATTCGTAGAAGGGATCGCCCGGTTCGACCTGGAATTGCTGTGACTGGGTCTTCACCCGGGCGGTGGTGCTGATGTTGACGACGGCCGGGCCGTACTGCTCCACGAGGGCGCTGAAATCCGGAAGGGCACGCGCGAGCCCATGTGCGGCGGCGGCGCTTGGCGCCGGCTGGTCGGCGCGCGAACTCGATATGGGGGCGGAAACGCCGGCGGCGAACCCCAGCACGATGGCGGTGGCGCACGCGGTCAGGACGAAACGCTTCTTGAACATGGGGATCTTCTCCGAAACTGAGTCAGGACGCGCGTTGGGCAGCGCCGGCGGGGCGAAGTTCCGCGCCGGGCGGCGCGGAAACACCTCGTTACGAATTGCGGAGAGAAATTGCCCAGGCAGTCCCGGCGGTCTGACCTATCCGGCGCTTTCCTGGCCGGTCTGCCTTGCGTCGGCGGCCTGCTCGCGCGCCACCTGCTCGGCGCGTGCCTGCTTGAGAATCTCGGCGCAATCCTGCGAGCCGATCCGGAGCGCGAGCTCGATGGCCGTGTCGCCGTCGTCGCTCACCAGATTGACGTTGGCGCCGTTCCTGAGCAGCAGCTCGACCATCTTCACGTCGCCGCGCGCCGCGGCATACATCAGCGGCGTATAGCCGTTCTCGGCGACCAGGTTCGGGTCGAAGTTCTGCGACAGGACCTTCTGCGCGTACAGCAGATTGCCTTTCTCGATGGCGTAGAACAGCACCTTGATGCCTTCGGCGCTCTGTTCCTTGGGCTTGTTCTCCAGCCCCGTCGGCAGCAGGTCCACCACATAGTTGATCAGGGAGAAGCCGACCATGGTGGCCATGGCGATCACCAGCGGCCACTTCGAAATGCCGAGGTTCTCGGCGACTTCGCCGGGCATGTTGGCGGCGACCGCCAGCAGGACCACCAGGAAGAAGAACTGGGCCTTGAGATACAGGAACAGCGCGATGAACACCGTCAGCGCCAGCAGTCCGAGCAGGAAATTGCGCGCGACCTCGAATCTCTCCAGCATTTCCTCGGGGAGGTTCGCCATGATCGCGGCGACCGCCACCAGGACGAAGAGTGTGATCTCCCGCGCGCGCTTGCTGTTGAGCTTCATCGGTTCTCCCGGAGGAACGCCCGGCCAGCCTGTGGGATGGACGCCCATTATAATTCAGCTCCGCAGCGGCCATGACGGTGAGCGTTCCTTGAGCAAGGCCTTTACCCGCGAAGACGACGCGCCGGAGGAGGCGCCCGAGATCGAGCCTCAGGCCCCGCCGGGCGCGAAGAATTACATCACGCCGGCGGGACATGCGCGGCTCAAATCCGAACTGAAACAGCTCGTCGAAGCCGAGCGCCCCGAACTGCTCAAGACCATCGCCTGGGCGGCGGCCAACGGCGACCGCTCGGAGAACGCCGACTACCTCTACGGCAAGAAGCGGCTGCGCGAGATCGAGCGCCGCATCCGCTTCCTGATGAAGCGCCTGGAAATCGCCGAAGTCGTCGATCCCCGCGACCAGGACCAGGACAGGATCTTCTTCGGCGCCAGCGTCGACTACGCGGACGCCGCGGGTGCGGAGCACCGCGTGAGCATCGTCGGCACCGACGAGGTCGACCCGGCGCGCGGCCGCGTCTCCTGGGTGTCGCCGATCGCGCGCGCGATGCTCAAGGCGCAGGAAGGCGACGCGGTGGTGCTGCAGACGCCCGCGGGGAGCGAGCGCATCGAGATACTCCGGATCCGCTACGAAGAACTGAAATAGCTTCAGTTCGCCCGCGCGGGTCCGCCCGGGTTCGCTGCCACGCTGGGAAAATCTCCGGCTTTGACGCTCGAGAGTTTCGCCGGATCGATGTATCGACGCAGCGCTTCCGCCACCGCGGCGGGAGTGAGCGCGGCGATGCGCGCCTCGAGCTGCTCGTCCCAGGCAAAACTGCGGCCGAGCACGAGATACGCAGCCAGCCGGCCCGCCAGGGCGTCGTCGTTCGAGCGCGCCAGCTGCCGCGCCTGCAGCAGTCCCTTCTTGCCGGCGTCGATTTCCTCGGCGCTGAAGCCCTCGGCGAGCGTCTTGCGCAGTTCCTCGCCGACCGCGGCTTCGACCCGCGCGCGGTTTTGCGGGGCGTAGATGGCGAAGATCCCGAAGCTGCCGCGCTCGAAGAAGCTGTCGGCGGAGAGAAACGACCCGACGCTGTAGGACAGGCCTTCTTTTTCGCGCACGCGGCGCACCAGGCGCGAATCCGAGGAGCCGCCGAGGACGTAGTTGCCCAGAAGCAGCGCCGGGTAGTCGGGGTTGTCGTCGCGCAGCTTCAAGAGCATCCCCTCGCGCAGCACGGCGTTCGCCTTGTCCGGCGTCACAATCACGTCGTTCAGCGCAGGGACCTCGGCAACGCGCTGCGGGATGCGCGCGTACGGGCGCGGGCTCTTCCAGTCGCCGAACAGCTCCCCGGCAAGTCGCGTTATCGCTTCGGGATCGAAGTCCCCGACCACGGCGAGCTGGCTGTGGGAGGCTCCGTAGAAGTCGCTGTAGCACCTCTTCACGTCCTCGAGGCTGAGCGACTTCAACTGCGCGCTGCGCTCATCCAGCGTCGCCGTATACAGCCAGTGCTCCGGCGGCAGGGGATTCAAGTGGCGCGACAGCGCCAGGCCGGCGAGCGCGCTCGGGTCGCTGCGCTGCGTCTCGATGCCGGCGAGCGACGCCTGGCGCAGCTGCTCGAGTTCGTCGGGCGGGAACGAAGGCTGGCGCAGCACCTCGGCCATGAGGCGCAGCGTCTCGGGCAGGTTGTCGCGTACCGTCTCGACCGAGCCGCCGTCGCCGCCGACGCCAACCCGCGACTTCAGCCGGTCGAAGCGGTTGCGCAGCTGCTCGCGCGTGTTCTGCCGCGTGCCGCGCAGCAGCATCGCGCTCGCGACGCCGCAGGCGGCGGAGCGGTTCATCTTGCTCTGCTCGTCGCCCCACTGCAGCGAGAGCTGTGCGATCACCGTGCCGCCGCGGGTCTTCTTCGGGAGCAACGCGAGCTGCATGCCGCCGGGGAGGGTCTTGCGGATGACGCGCGCTTCGATGTTCGCGGGCGTCGGGTTGAAGCCCTCGCCCTGGGCGATGCTTTCGGTGCTGCGGTAGTCCTTGAGCATCGCCGCCAGGTCCGGCACCGGCGGAATCTCCGCGCGGTCCGGCGTCTTGGTGGGAATGAACATCCCCACGGTGCGGTTCGAGGACTTCAGGTAGCGCAGCGCGGCGCTCTGCACTTCCGCAACCCGGACCTGCTTGAGTCGGTCGCGGTGCAGGTAGAGCAGCCGCCAGTCGCCCATGCCGACGGTTTCCGACAGCACCATGGTGAGCCGCCGCGAATCGGCGATCGTCAGTTCGATGTCGTTCACCGACCGGGTCCGCGCGCGCTCGACCTCATCCTCGCTCACCGGGTTGGCGGCGAATCCTTCCAGCACCTTGAGCATGGCGTCGCGCGCCGCTTCGAGCGAAGCGTCCTGCCTGACGCTCGCGCCGAAATACGCGTAACCGGCTTCGCGCTGCTGGCTTTCGGTGCCGAACATCGAGCTGGCGAGTCCGGTCTCGACCAGCGCCTTGTGCAGCCGGCCCGAGGGCACGTGGCCAAGGAGCGCCACCAGCACGTCGACGGCCGCGTAGTCCGCGTGGCTGCCCGGGGGCAGGTGGTAGAACGCCGAAACCATCTGCACGTCGCCCGCGCGGCGCAGCGTCACCGTGCGCTCGCCGTCCTGGACGGGCTCGACCGTATAGGTGTCGCGCTGCACGTGGGCTGGCCTCGCGATCCTGCCGAAGTGCTTCAGCGCCAGCCTCAACGCCGTCGCCTCGGCGACTTTTCCCGAGACCAGCAGCACGGCGTTGTCGGGCTGGTAGTAGCGTCGGTAGAAGGCCTGCAGGCGTTCGATCGGCACGTTTTCGATGTCCGAGCGCGCGCCGATGATCGCCTTGCCGTAGTTGTGCCACAGGAAGGCGCTGGCGGCAACGCGCTCGCGCAGCACGTTGAAGGTGCTGTTCTCGCCGGACTCGAATTCGTTGCGCACCACCGTCATCTCGGCGTCGAGGTCCTTCTTCGCGATCGGGGCGTTCACCATGCGATCGGCTTCGGCGTCGAGCACGTAGTCCAGGGTCTTGTCGCTGGCGGGGAAGGTCTCGAAATAATTGGTGCGGTCGTAGGAGGTGCTGCCGTTGTAGCGCGCGCCGCGCTTCTGGAACTCGGCCTTGATCTCGGGAAAGCGCGGCGTGCCGCGGAACATCAGGTGCTCGAGCAGGTGCGCCATTCCGGTCTCGCCGTAGCCTTCGTGGCGCGAGCCCACGATGTAGGTCACGTTGACCGTGACCGTATCGATCGACCGGTCCGGGATGAGCAGGATCCTGAGGCCGTTCGCCAGCCGGTACTCGGTGACGCCCTCGACTGCGGTGACGCGCGTCACGCCCTTGGGCGGGGCGCTCGCGGGTTGCGCCGGGGCGAGCGCCGGCGCGAGCAGGCCGGCGAGGAGGAGGCAGGCGAATAGGCGGTGGGGATTCATCGGGCTAGCGGATTGACCGGGCGCGGCCGTAGAGGTTCCATTCTAGCCTGTGCATCGGGCAGCAGTGCGCGCGCAGCAGGCTTGAAATTGGCGGCGGCAGGCCCCATCCTTCGGTCCGCGCGGGCCTCAAGCCGGCCCGACACCGTAGTACGTACGGCGTCCCGCAACCGACCGACAGCATCCGGAGTCACACCATGGCCGCCACCGCGGAAACCCTGGACTTCCAGGCCGAGGTAAAGCAACTGCTCAACCTCATGATCCACTCCTTGTACAGCAACAAGGAGATTTTCCTTCGGGAACTGATTTCGAACGCCTCCGACGCCGCGGACAAGCTGCGCTTCGAGGCGCTTTCGGCCAACGCCCTGTACGGCGGCGACGCCGAGCTGAAGATCCGCGTCGCCTTCGACAGGCGCTCGCGCACCGTCAGCGTTTCGGATAACGGCATCGGCATGTCGCGCGAGGAGGTCATCCAGAACATCGGCACCATCGCCAAGTCGGGGACGCGCGAATTTTTCCAGTCGCTCACCGGCGACCAGGCCAAGGACGCGCGCCTCATCGGCCAGTTCGGCGTGGGCTTCTATTCCTCGTTCATCGTCGCCGACCGCGTCACGCTGGTGACCCGCCGCGCCGGTCTGCCGGCCGGCGAGGCGGTGCGCTGGCACTGCGACATGAGCGCCGGCGGCGGCGAATACACCATCGAGACGGTGGACAAGGCGGATCGCGGCACCGAGGTCACCCTGCATCTGCGCGAAGGCGAGGACGAGCTGCTCTCAGAGGCGAGGCTGAAGGAGATCGTGCACAAGTACTCCGACCACATCGCGGTCCCCATCGTGATGAAGAAAATAAAATGGGACAAGGAGAAGTCGGTAGAGGTCGCCACCGACGAGGACGAGACCGTCAACCAGGCGAGCGCGCTGTGGGCGCGGCCCAAGGCTGAGGTGAGCGACGAGCAGTACGTCGAGTTCTACAAGCACGTGGCGCACGACTTCGAAGCGCCGCTCGCCTGGACGCACAACCGCGTCGAAGGCCGCCAGGAGTATACGCAACTGCTCTACGTGCCCTCGCGCGCGCCCTTCGACCTGTGGGACCGTCAGCAGCGCCACGGGCTGAAGCTCTACGTGCGCCGCATCTTCATCATGGACGACGCCGAGCAGCTGCTGCCGGCGTACCTGCGCTTCGTGCGCGGCGTGGTCGATTCCAGCGACCTGCCGCTCAACGTGTCGCGCGAGATCCTGCAGGAGAGCCGCGACATCGAGGCGATCCGCGCCGGCTGCGCGAAGCGCGTGCTGTCGCTGCTCGAGGAGCTTGCCGAAAACCAGAAGGACAAATACGCGAGCTTCTGGAAGGAATTCGGCCGCGTGCTCAAGGAAGGCGCCGGCGAGGACGCGGCCAACCGCGAGCACATCGCGAAGCTGCTGCGCTTCGCTTCGACGCACGCCGACAGCGAGGAGCAGGGTGTGTCGCTCGCCGACTACGTCGCGCGCATGAAGGAGGGCCAGGACAAGATCTGGTTCGTCACCGCGGAGACCTTCCTCGCGGCCAAGAACAGCCCGCACCTCGAGGCATTCCGCAAGCGCGGCATCGAAGTGCTGATTCTCTCCGAACGCGTGGACGAGTGGCTGGTGGCGAGCCTCACCGAGTTCGACGGCAAGGCGCTGGCGTCGGTGGCCAAGGGTGCGCTCGACCTCGGCAAGCTGCAGACCGAGGAGGAGAAGAAGGAAGAGCAGAAGCTCGCCGGCGAGAACCGGGCGCTGGTGGCGAAGCTGAAGGACGCGCTGGGTGACAAGGTGAAGGAGGTGCGGGTTACCTCGCGCCTGTCGGAGTCTCCCGCGTGCCTGGTCGCCGACGAGCACGACATGGGCGGCAACCTCGCGCGCATCCTCAAGTCGATCGGGCAGAAGGCGCCGCTCGCGAGACCGATCCTCGAGATCAATCCCGCGCATCCCATGGTGCAGCGCCTCGGCAGGGAAGAGGCGCATTTCGCCGACTGGGGGAGTCTGTTGTTCGAGCAGGCGCTGCTCGCCGAGGGCGGGCAGCTCGAAGACCCCGCCGGGTTCGTGCGCCGCATGAACGCGCTGATGCTGGACATGGCGGGCGAGGCCCCGCGCATCGTCGTGCCGGGGCGCTGAAGACCTTCAGCCGCGGATCGACGCGGATATGACGGATTACAATCCGTCATATGCCTAGGGAAAATTTCTGGCGTAGCGCCTTCGCGACGGTCGGGATTTTTCTTACTGCGTCCGGCCTTTGGGCCCAGCCGGCGCCCGAACCTGCGACCGGGATCGCGCCGAAGCAACTCGTCACCGCGCAGCGCTTCATGGTCGCGGCGGCGCATCCGCTCGCCGCGCGCGCAGGCGCGGATATTCTCAAGCGCGGCGGCGGCGCGCTCGACGCGGCGATCGCCACCGAACTCGTTCTCAACTTGGTCGAGCCGCAGTCCTCCGGCATCGGCGGCGGCGGGTTCCTCCTGCATTACGCTGCGGGCGCGGCGCGCCTGGAAGCGTACGACGGGCGCGAGACTGCGCCGGCGGCAGCGAGGCCGGAGCGCTTCCTCGCGGCATCCGGCAAACCGCTCGAATGGCCGGCGGCGGTCGTCAGCGGCCGCTCTGCAGGCGTGCCGGGGCTCTTGCGCCTGTTCGAGATTGCGCACCGCAGGCACGGCAAGCTCCCCTGGGCGGAGCTCTTCGAACCGGCGATCCGCTTGGCCGAAACGGGTTTCCCGGTTTCGCCGCGCCTGCACGCGCTCCTCGCCGCGGAGAAGTTTCTCGCGCGCGATGACGCCGCGCGGCGCTACTTCTATCTTCCGGACGGGCAGGCGAAGCAGGCCGGGACGCTGCTCAGGAATCCCGAGTTCGCCGCGGTGCTGAAAGCGGTCGCCGCCGGCGGGGCGGATGCCTTCTACCGCGGCGCGATCGCGCACGACATCGTCGCCGCGGTGCGCGGCCACAAGACCGCGCCTGGGGATCTGGCGGAGGCCGATTTCGCCGCATACGCGGCGAAGCTGCGCGAGCCCTTGTGCGGCGGGTACCGGAAATGGAAAGTCTGCGGCATGCCGCCGCCTAGCTCGGGCGGCTTCGCCGTCCTGCAGATCCTGCGCATCCTCGAAGGCTTCGACCTCGGTGCGCTCGGGCCCGACTCTGCGCAAGCCGCGCACCTTTTCTCCGAGGCGGGGCGGCTCGCTTACGCCGACCGCAACCGCTACATCGCCGATCCGGATTTCGTCGCCGCGCCGCTCGCCGCGTTGCTCGATGCGCGCTACCTCGCCGCGCGCGCACGCCTGATCGATGCGCGCCGCTCCATGGGCCGCGCGCAGTCCGGCGTTCCCGCGGGCGCGAGCGCGAGCTTCGGCCTCGCCGAACCGCTCGAGCTGCCCTCGACCACGCACGTCTCGGTCGTCGACGCCGAAGGCAACGCCGTCGCGCTCACCGCGAGCATCGAATCGGCGTTCGGCAACCGCCAGATGGTGCGCGGCTTCCTCTTGAACAACGAGCTCACCGATTTCTCCTGGGTGCCCGAAGAAGGCGGCAAGCCGGTGGCGAACCGCGTCGAAGGCGGCAAACGACCGCGCAGCTCGATGGCGCCGACGATGGTGTTCGACGCGCAGGGCAATCTCTACATGGTGATTGGTTCCCCTGGCGGCCACTCGATCATCAACTACGTCGCGCGGACGCTCGTGAACGTGCTCGACTGGGGCATGGACATCCAGCAGGCGATCGCGAGTCCCCACATGGGCAGCCGCAACGGCCCGACCGAACTCGAGCAGGGCACTGCGCTGGAGAAACTCGCGCCGGAATTGCAGCGCATGCGCCACAGCGTGCGCATCCGCCCCGAGACGAGCGGCCTGCACGGGATCCTGCGCACGCGCGAGGGGTGGGCGGGCGGGGCGGATCCGCGGAGGGAGGGAGTGGCGGTGGGGGAGTGAGGTGCTCGATCAGATTCCCTTCGCAGAGCCCCGCGCCTTGAGGAAGGGGTTGCCATCAGTAGACGCCTTGACCGCGGCGTCGATTTCATGTTTCGGCACTGTCGCGAGTCTTTCCGATTGCTTGTCCAGATAGTAGGCCATGGCGATGGCGCGACTCCGTTCGTCCTTGTCGGTGGAAAGCTTGGCTTCCATCGCGTAGGGCCAGGCGAACCAGGGACTGAATGCCTGCACGCTCTTCGCCCAGCTGACCGCCAGGTCGCGATACTTTTCATTGCGCGTTGCCTCGTACAGCCATTCGCAGATCTCCGCCAACTGGTACTCCGTGTAGAGCGGGCGTGACTCGGTGAAGGGGCGGCGATGAAGGGCCAACTTCAGGTTCCTGAGAGACTCTGCCGTTTTTCCCGCCAATCCGGAAACTGCCGCGCGCGCGAGATGATAGTCGAGCCTCTGGTACGCGACGTCGAACCTGTCAAGGCGTGCCGATACCGAACCCGAGGCGCCGCTTTTCGCCGCCGCGAACGCGTAGTACGGAAGCATGTAATCCAGTTCCTGGTCCCTCATATCGTAGAGAGCGAGAGCTTCTTCGAAAAGCCTGTTGGCGCCGGCAAAATCTCCGGCGCGCATCGCGCGATATGCCTCGGAAAAATAGACCAGATCGGATTTCACGGGTGTCTTCTTCACGCTGTCGAAGACTCCCGGTGGAAGGAAAGAATGGGGAGGCCCCTGGGTAGGGTTGAGGATTCGATGAATTTTTCCGTCGACCGACGCCCGAACGACAGGGCCTTCGGTGTACTCGACTTTCCAGACGGGACGCTCGACGGCAGCAATTGCCGATGCAAGGCCTCGCGTTGGGATCCGATCGGTCACACCGGCCCGCAGCAGGTACATGCCGGCGTAGCCTGATTTGCGCACCGCGTCACGCGCGACCCATCCGGCGATTTCGGCCTCGGTCGCGCCCGCGATGCGATGGCCCACCAGGGGCGTTTCCCAGAGCTGAGGGTTCAGTGTCTGACCAATGAGCACGTCGAAAGCGTCCCACGCTTCCTGCGAATAGCCCATCGCGTGCAGCATGCCGAGATAATCCCGGTAGCCGAACTGCGAATTGTATCGGCGGCCACGCTCCAGGGATCCGATCAGGGCGGTGGCATAGTCGCCGTTCGACAGGCTGATGCGGATTTCGCTCGACATGCTCGCGTCGGATCCGGTTCGTAAACCCGCGGCGATCCGGTAC
>JBGQFD010000075.1:0-18011 GCA_041496705.1 Gammaproteobacteria bacterium
CATCCACAGCATCTTCACGCGCGACCACCCGGGAACGAGCGACCTCACGGTGGTCGACGCGTTCGCCGACGCGGTGCTCGCGCTCGACGACTCGGTTCCGACCGGCACCTACATCGACATGTCCGCCAATCTTCCGGTCGTCGATCCGCAGCGCATCGTTGTCCCGACGCTCGTCATGCGCGGGCAGTGGGACGGCATCGCTTCCTTCGAGGACCTCGCGGCGTTCTTCGCGAAGCTCCCCAATCCCGACAAGCAGTTCGCAGTCATGCCCGGGATCGCCCACTCGAGCACGCGCTCGAGGAACTGGGCGCTGGTGTTCCATCTGCTGGATGCCTTTTTCAGCCAGCCGGCACCGGTGTATACCGGATGAATCCGGCGCGCCGCACCTTCGCCGGCGGGGCGAGGTTCGCTGCGCAAACCCTCTAGAACATCGCCGAAAAAACCAGCCCAGCCGCCAGACCTCCGCGCGCGAGCCGTGTCCACGCAGCGCGCTCGACGTTGCGCGAACACCGCCATGCGAGCTGGAACCATACCAGGTAGACGAGAAAGCGCGACACGTCGAGCACGTCGGCCCAGCCCGATCCTCCCGGGCCGCGCAAGTGCTCCGATGCCAGCAAGAGAACGCTGGTGATCCCGCCGACCGGAATCCCGGCGAACCACCAGACTTTCCAGAGTCTTTCTTCGCCTTGCGAAGCCCGGGATCGGAACCGCCGGATGGCGGAAAGAACGGGCATCAAGCGGTTCCCGACACGCATGACCGAATCCTGGTGCCGCGCGCGCCGCGCTTCAGTAGTTCATCAGGAGGGCGAGGCGGAAGGTGCGCGGCTCCACCGGATGGAAATGGATGTCGTTCACCGGCGCCGCTTCATTTTGCAACTGCGAGGCGTAGTAGTAGTCGATGTCGCTCGCCTTGCGGTTGAAGAGGTTGAACACGTCGAAACTCAGGGTCGTCTTCGCGTCGACCTTGTAGGCGGCGCGCGCCGCGGTGTTGATTGTCGAGCGCGAGCGCACGCTGTTGTCCTCGATGAGCGGCCGCGGGCCGAAATAGCGAGTGTGCAGTGTTCCCGACCAGGGGCCGAGGTCCTTCACCGAAACGCCGAGCGACGCAACCCGGTCGATTGCCCCCGGGATGGTGCTGCCGGCCGGATCGCCGTCGGTGAACTGCGCACGCGACACCGACAGGTCGAGATCGACGAGCAACCAATTGTGCGGAACATAACGGTTCGACCACTCGACGCCGCGGCGCAGGCTGGGGCGGCTCGCCTGCGTCGTACCGGCGTCTCCGGCAAACACGAGCTCGGAGGCGAGTTGCAACCGCCATAGAGAAAGCGACGACTGCAGGTACGGCACGACTTCCGTGCGCACGCCCGCTTCCGCGCCCTTGGTCTTCGCAAGTGCCGGGACTTGCGTCGCGGCAGCACCGGACCCGGGATCGACCGTGATGGTCGTGCCGCGCGCGTCGTTGCTGTGGAAGCCCTGGCCGTAGTTGAGGAAGTACTCGGTCCTGTTGAAGGGGCCGAAAATGAAGTTCAGCTTGGGCAAGGTCATGCGCTTGCCGGTCGTTCCGGAATTCGCGGCGAGATCGCTGTCCACCCGGGCGTCGTAGAAATGCTCGCGCACGCCAGCGATGCTGCGCAGCGTATCGGTCCACTGCAGCGTGTTCTCGTAGTACAGGCCCGTCCCGGTCTGCGCGACCTTGTCCGAGCGCACCGCACCCAGCCGCTGCTGCGCCGCGGTGTCGTACAACGCCACCGTCATCGCGTCGCGGCGTGCATCCAGCCCGAACTTGTGCGTCACGGTGCGGTCGTCCCACTTGCCCGAAAATATCCAGCTCGGTGTCAGGCCGAGAACGACGCGGTCGTCGGACTGCTCGAACTGGTCGCCGTTGACCGGATCGTCGAGGAAATAGGTGAAGTTGGAAAAGAGCTTCAGCCGGTAGCGGATCGCGTAGACGTCCATGTGGAAGACACCGCCGTTGTCGAGCGTCCTGTGCCGGTCGAGCGACACGCTGTATCGTGAGGTGCGGCCGCCGTCGGTCGGGTCGACCGCGCCGAAACGCGAAATTATCCCGGAGTCCACCGCGCGCTGCGGAATCTGGTCGGTTGCGTTCCACTTGCCGCCGTAACCCATCAGCGACACGGTATAGCCGTCGGCGTTCGTACCCTGGCTGAAGCGCAGCACGCCGTTCAGCTTGCGGTAGTCCTCGGGGTTGTCCCACGCACCGTCGTTGTGGAAGAGTTCTACACCGTAGAGCAGGTGACCGCTTCCGGCGTCGAAGGAATTGGCCGCCACCGCGCGTCGGTAGCCGTTGCTGCCGAACCCGAGCGAAGCGATTCCCTTCGGCATCTTGGTGTAGTAGTCGATGTCGGCGGCGCCGGCCGAGGAGAAGTCGCCTTCTTCCGCGAAGTACGGCCCTTTCTTGTACGACACGCGCGACACCAGCTCCGGAATGAGGAAATTGAGATCGGAGTAACCCTGCCCATGCGCGTGCGTGGGCATGTTCACCGGCATATGGTCGACGGTGGTGGCGAAATCGGTGCCGTGGTCGAGGTTGAAACCGCGCAGGAAGTACTGGTTGGCCTTACCGTCGCCGCTGTGTTGCGTGATGATCACCCCGGGCACGTACTCGAGCACCTCGCCCGGACGCTGCATCGGCCGCGCCTCGATTACCTGCGGCGTGATGTAACCCTGGCTCGCCGCGTCGGAGGTGCCGACCGCGTTCTCGTAGTGCCCGATGATGCGGATCTCGTCGGGTTTTTCCTGTTCCTGGGATTTTCCCGGTTGTACCAGGCAAAGGACCAAAGCGGCCATTAGCATCACCTGTGATCGTTTCAAAATCCCGTCCCCTCTGAAGTGCCGAACGCCGAGCCGCGATTTTATTGGATCATCGCCAATCACGCCCAGTGCGCTCCGGACATTGTTGCCCCTTGCGCCTCATGGTAGGGTGCGGCCTCGTCCCCGGCACCCTGCGATTCCCCATGACGACACCCGAGACCGCCCGCGTTCCCGCCTCCAGACTGCGCCGCTTCACCGCGGCCGCGCTCGCCGCCGTCGGCCTGCCGAAGAAGGACGCCGCCACCTGCGCCGAGCTGATGCTGCGCGCCGACCTGCACGGCGCCGACGGCCACGGCATCTTTCGCCTGCCGCAGTACGTGCGCCGCATCAGGGGCGGCGCGGTCAACGTGAAGCCGAAGCTGCGCATCGCGCGCGAAGCCGCGGGAATGGCGCTGGTGGACGGGGACAACGGCATGGGGCATGTGGTGATGAGCTTCGCCGCGCGCACCGCTATCGGCAAAGCGAGGAAAGCGGGCGCCGCCTGGATCGGCGTCAAGAACAGCAATCACGCCGGGCCGGCGTCGCTGTACGCGGCGATGCCCCTCGCGCACGACATGATCGGCCTGTACCTCGCGGTAGGCAACGCCAACCACATGGCGCCCTGGGGCGGAATCGACCTCTTGCTCTCGACCAACCCGATCGCCATCGCCGTGCCGGGCGGCAGGGAAGGTCCGGTGGTGCTCGACATGGCGACCACCGTCGCCGCCTACGGCAAGGTGAAGACCGCGGCGCAGCGGGGAGAAACCATGCCGGAGGGCTGGATGATCGACCACCACGGCCAGCCGCTCACCGATCCGCGGCGATCGAACGAGGGCATGCTCATGCCCATCGGCGGCTACAAGGGCTACGGCCTCGCGCTGATGTTCGGCCTGCTCGCAGGGTCGCTCAACGGTGCGGCGGTGGGGAGCGAGACCATAGACTTCAACGCCGACGACACCACGCCCACCAACACCGGGCACGCCATCGTCGCCCTCTCGATCTCGCGCTTTTGCAACCTCGCCGATTTCAAGCGCCGGGTCGACAAGCTCGCGCGCGAGCTGCGCGGCTCGCGGCGCATGCACGGCGTCGAGCGCATCCTGCTGCCCGGAGAGCAGAGCCGCGCCAAGTTCGCCGAGCGCAGGAAGCTCGGCGTGCCGGTAGCGGAGCCGCTGCGCGCGAGTCTCGACCAGCTCGCCGGCGAGCTGAAGATCTCCCCACTCAAGGCATAGTGGAGCAAACCATGACTCAACCCATCCAGACGGTGCTGATCTACGGCTACGGCGTGATGGGACGCGGCGTCGCGAAAACCTTCGCCGACGCCGGCTTCACCACGATCGTGAAGAGCCGCCGCAAGATCGACGATCTGCCCGCGCACGTGTCCGCGGTGGAGCGGCTGCCCGAGCGCTCGCCGGACCTCGTCATCGAATTCGTTCCAGAGGACGTGCGCGTGAAGCAGTCCGTATACAGGGAGATCGAGGCGGCGTACGCCGGGGACGCGCCGCTCTTGGCCACCGGCACCTCGGGCCTCGACCTCGTCGAGCTGGGGCGGAGCCTGAGGCACCCGGAGCGCTTCCTCGGCGTGCACTACTTCATGCCGGCCGACACCGCGCCCGTGGTCGAGGTGATGGCGGGCCTCTCGACGCCGCGCGAGGAGGTCGATCGCGTCGCCGACGCCCTGCGGCGCACGAAGAAGGAACCGGTGGTGCTCTACAAGCCCATCGTCGGTTTCCTCGTCAATCGCCTGCAGCACGCCATCCTGCACGAGGCGTATTACCTCATCGAAGCCGGCGTCGCCTCGGCCGAGGACATCGACCACGCGGCGCGGCGCATGCTCGCCCCGCGCATGTGCTTGAACGGCCTCATCCAGCAGAAGGACGTGAGCGGCCTGAAAATCCACGCCGACGCTCAAGCGTCGATCGTACCCAAGCTGTTTCACAACGCGACGCCCAATCCCATGCTGCAGACGATGGTCGCCTTAGGCCGCACCGGACTCTCGTCGGGCAAAGGCTTTTACGACTGGAGCGGTTGCGACGTCGAGGCGGTGCGCAGGCAGGCATCGAGCCAGCTCGCGAAGCTGCTCGAATTTCTCAGCGACGGAATCGGCAAGCCGGCGCCGGGGACGCAACCGAAGGGGATTTCTAAGGCCTGACCAGTTACCGCCTCCGTCCCGATTCGTCTCGATTACCGTTTTACGTCAGCCGGAACCACCCCGGTCTTGACCCAGGACCGCATTGCCATCACGGTCTCGGGCTCCACTCCGACGAATCCATGGGCCGTAAGTGCCTCACAGGCCGCTCCGCGTCCGGGTCCGCCGCCACGGACCGTGAGGAGAGGTCTACGGCTCCTTTTGGAAAACTCTTTTGCGTCCCGATACGACGTGTAGGCACACGGATCGTCCTCGTGATGCACCCATAGCAGGTCAGCGGTCAAGTCGGCCCAGTTCACACGAGACAGGCCCGGGCCATTTTGCGTGGATTGGAACAACGATGAGGTCAGGATCGCCCGTCGCGCCAGCAGCGGGTTCATGCGCGCGGCATGGAACGCGCTGACCGAACCTTCGCTCGTCCCGACAAACGTCCAGTCCCGGACACTGTATCGCCGGTCTACCTCCTTGAGCAGGGCTTCCACATCCATGCCGTATCGCGGACTCTCTCGAAATTGCTGGGTGAATGTCGCCCATTGGTCGGACGGCGCGTCCACGACGACTACCAGCGTCTCCGCGTCCAGCCAGTGTCTCCGGGAGCGCACGAGAAAATTTCCGCGAAGCTCGAACTTCGCCTGGCCGTCCTCGTCTCTGAGTCTCATGATGCCCGGATAGCCGGGGAACAGCGCAATACCGTGCTTGAACGCCTTCGCGCCCTGAAGGTGCGTGACGAGCCCGGAAATCGTGTGGCCGTCGCGCTTTGCGCTCACGACGTAGGTTGGGTGCGAGAGATTGGGGTCGGACGCCGGAGAAGCTCCCACTTGTGCCTGCCCGAGCCGGATGCCCGTCAGCGCGAGCGCGACGAAGAGGACGAAGATCTGAAGGGAGCGAAAGCGAATCAACGTAGGAGATTGGTGGTCCATTTGAATTCCAAAGAGAGAGCGCATGTTCAGCGCGGCTCAACGCGAAATCAGCTTCCTAAAAACCAACTGATCTGGCGTGCCAGTGTACGCCTGTCAAAATTCTTCCGCACAATCAAGCGTGCAGGGATCCTGGCGCGATCTTGGGTCGCGGATCAGAACTCGCCAAGACCCTTCTGCAATTTCAATAGCACCCTGATCTCCTTCGCTGCTTCCGGTTTCAGCGTCCCCTTCGCGAGCGCGAGCGGGATGGTGCGCAGGCTGAGCATTCGATAGAGTTCGAGCGACTCCGGCGCCTTCGTGGCGAGCGCGTCGAGGTGCCTGCGAATCGTGCCCACGTCCCCACGCGCGACCGCGCTCCCCAATCCTCCAGCGGCACCGAGCTTCTCGACGTTGTCCACGGTGCCGCGAAGGAGCGGCAGCAACGCCGCGAGCGCGTCTTTCCTCGAAACGCCGAGCCTGCCCCACAGCGCGACCGTTTCCTCGATGAGTGCAATGACGAACGCGCCGGAGAAATTCGCCGCGGCGTGATACAGCGCGCGACCGCCTTCGGGCAGACGCAGCGGCCGCGCACCGACCGAGCGCGCGAGCCGCGCTAGCGTGCGCGCTAGCGCTTCCGGACCCGCGAGCGCGATCGCGCAGCCTGACAGCGAGTCGGCGGATTCGCGACGCTCGCCGAACATGCGCAAGGGGTGGAACCCGCCCGCGAGCGCGCCGTCGGTTACGGCTTTCGCGAGCGTATCGAGTTCGGCGGCGCCGCTGCAATGCACGCACGCGGCGCCCTTGCGCCAGCTCAGGCTCGCGGCGACTTGCGCGATTGCGTCGTCGGGCACGGTGAGCAACACGAGGTCGGCGCTGTCGGCAACTTCCTGCGGAGTGCAGACGCGCGCGCCGCGAATGCGCTGTGCGAGCGATCGCGCCGCTGCACGCCTGCGGCTCGCGACCGCGACGACGCTCCATCCGGCCCGCGCGAATGCCGTCGCGAGGCCGGTCCCGACGCGGCCGGCGCCGATGAAGCCGAGCGAAAGTTTCGGTTTCGACATTGTTGCCAATTGTAAGGGCTGTCGCCGCGCGACGACACCCGGGGAATGTATTCTGCGCCGCGGTCAACTCGGGCCGTGCTGCAACGTTATCGGAATCATGTCCGCAGCAATGGACATTCCTTAAATCACTAGCGAGGTTTCACATGAAAAAGCTGATCGCAATACTCATCACCGCCGCGTTTGCCGGCACCGCCTTCAACGCCGCAGCGCAAGCCCCCGCCACTCCGGCAACACCGGCGAAATCCGCGACGCCGGCCGCCCCCGCCAAGGCCGAAGCCAAGAAGGCGACCAAGAGCGAAGGCAAGAAGAAGGCGGCGAAGGGCAAGAAGGAAGCGAAGGGCAAGACCGAAACGAAGTAAAGAGCATCCCGGCTCTTCAGGAGCCGCGCAGCACCGAAAAGGCGGGTCCTCCCGCCTTTTCGCTTTCCGGGTAGAGGAACCACGATACAATCGCCCCCCGGGTCGTGCGACACGCTTGAAACGCCGCGCGCCACCCCCACCTTGTGGCTACCTTCTCTTTCGGAGACCGAAATCCATGAAACGCATCGTTCTCTTGCTCGCCACCAACTTCGCCGTGCTGATACTGCTGTCGATCGTCGCGAGTCTGCTCGGTGTCGACCGGTTCCTCACGCAGAACGGCCTCAATCTCGAATCGCTGCTTTGGTTTTCGCTATTGATGGGGTTTGGCGGCTCATTCATCTCGCTCCTTATTTCAAAGCGAATGGCCTTGTGGTCCACCGGTGCGCACATCCTCGAGTCCCCCGAGGGTGCGCACGAGCGCTGGCTGGTGGACACGGTGCGGCGCCTCGCCGACAAGGCCGGCATCGGCATGCCCGACGTCGCGGTATACGAGGGCGAGCCCAACGCGTTTGCCACGGGCGCCTTCAAGAATTCCGCCCTGGTCGCCGTTTCCACCGGTCTGCTCGAATCGATGAACCGCGAGGAAATCGAGGCGGTGCTCGGGCACGAGATCACGCACGTCTCGAATGGCGACATGGTGACCCTCACGCTCATCCAGGGCGTGCTCAACACCTTCGTGTATTTCCTGTCGCGCGTCGTCGGCTTCTTCGTCGACAAGACCGTGTTCCGCACCGAGCGCGGCATCGGGCCGGGTTACTACATCACAGTGATGGTGAGCCAGATCGTGTTCGGCATCCTCGCGTCGATCATCGTCATGTGGTTCTCGCGCCGGCGCGAGTTCCGTGCCGACGCGGGCTCGGCGCGGCTGCTCGGCACGCCGCAGCCGATGGTCCACGCGCTCACGCGCCTGGGCGGCCTGCAGCCGGGCGCACTGCCGCAATCGATCGCCGCCTCGGGCGTGAGCGGCGCGCCGGGATGGGCGGTGCTTTTCTCCAGCCATCCGCCGATCGACGAGCGCATCGCGGCCCTGCAGGGGCGTTCCTGATCCGGGAAAGCGACCCGCGCCTTAGGTGGGTTACAGCGGATTCTTCTCAGTGACCGCGAAGAACTCGTGCACCTCGCCGCGGGTGTGCGGGCTTTTCACGCTGCAGAGCGACATGACCACGTAGGATCTTTCCGGGGCGCGCACCGCGGCGTCGCGCCCCTCGATCTCGACCGCGGCCAGATCAAGCCGGCTGCTGCTCGCTTCGATCGCCACGCTGCCCTCGATGCGACCGCCGGTCATCTCGATGGTGGCCTCGCGCGCGTAGAGGCCGCGTGCGCCGCCGCCCACCCGGCTGTCGTCGATCTTCACGCTCGAATCCAGCACCACGAGTTCGCGGACGCGGGCGTTGGAAATGTGGATGGCGTCGCAACCCTCCAGCGTCAATTTTTCGTAGTCGCCTTCAAACACCAGGTTGCTCTGGCGCAGGCAGGAAACCTCGCCGTGGCGCCGCGGCGCGGTGGCGTCCGGCGCCGGTGCGTCTGGCAGACCGTTCTCCAGAAACGGCTCGATCGCCGCGCGAAAGCGCCGCGGCACCTCGAGCATCGGCTCGTGCCCGGCGCGGTCGAGCACCACGAGTCGCGCGCGCGGTAGTTTCAACTCGAGGATCCGGCCGGTGCGCGGCGGCGTGATCGAATCCTCGGCGCCCCAGACGATGAGCGTCTCCGCGGTGATCCTCGGCAGGGCCCGGCGCAGGTCCTCGGCCGCCACGGCGAGACCGGCGATCTTTCCCGGGTCGGAGGAGAGCAGGCTTTCGCGCAGCTGCGGGCTCGACAGCACCACCTGCGGATCGACCGGCAGCCGCTCGAGCGGCGCGAGCAGCCTGCGTGCAAGCCGCGTGAGCCCATCGAGGGGGTCGAAAATCGGCGGGACGAAATCCACGCCGAGCTTGGCGAGATAGCGGCTGGTGAGCGTATAGCGGTGCTGCACGCCGGGGGCATCGACGACGACGAGCCTCTCCACGTCCTCTGGATAAGTCGCCGCATAGCGCAGCGACGCCACTGCGCCCATGGAATGCCCGAGCAGCACGAAACGGCGGCCGAGGAAGCGGCCGGCGACGTGCTTGAGCACGGCGGCGTAGTTGGAAGGCGAATAGAGCACGTTGGCCTTGTCGGACTGACCGAAGCCGGGAAGGTCCACGGCGACGACGTGAAACGATTTCCGCAGCCACGCGATATGCTCGCGGAAGTCGCGCGCGCCCTCCGGGCCGATGCCGTGAACAAGCAGTATCCCGCGCGCGTTGCCTTGGCCGGCCTCGTAGACGACCATCTGCCCGCCGAACACCGGCTCGTCGATGCTCTGCGCCTGCATGCCCGGCAGTCGCGGCTCCGGGGCCGCGTGCGCGGCGCTCGCCGCGAGAACCAGGGCAAGCAGGCACGCGCGGGCGGATGGCGGTCGGCGTCGTGCCCAGAACATGGCGGCGTCTATGGCTTTCAGAACGTCCAGCGGGCCTGGGTGCTGAAAATCTGCACCGAGCCCTTGTAGTCGGCCGACAGGTTGCCTCTTAATGCGTTCTCGGTGCCTGCGCCGAGGTCGGTCTTTGTGACGCTGCTTCCGGCTAGTTTGATGTAGGTATACGCGAAATCGAAATTCAGGCGCGCCGATGCCTGGAGACCGGCTCCCACCGACAGCCACCTGCGATCCGAATCCGGAAGCCGCGGGGTGGCGGTCGTCGGGCTCGAAACGGGTGATTTATCCAGGGCGACTCCCGTTCGCAGCACCCAAGAAGCGTTCGGCTTGTAGGTCGCGCCGATGGAGTAGCGATTGACATCCTTCAGATTGAATGTGACTACCTGATCCGACTGGCCGGAATCGAACTTGATCCGCAGCTCGGGCAGAACGCTCCAATACGTCCGCGTGACATCGGCCATGACCGCCCAGACGCTTCCCAGATTCTGGTAAACACTGATCGACGCGGTCGCAGGCAGGGTCACATCGGCACGCGCGCCCGAATCTACGAGGCGAAAGTTGGAGTTCGTGAGCAGAGCGGCCGGAACGTTCGCCGGCGCGGTCATATCGAACGTGCCGTCCAGCTTGTATTTCATTTTGGAGCGATACGCGAGGCCGATGCGCGTCGCACCGAGCTGCACCAGGATCCCGGCGTTGTAACCCCAGGCGTCGCCCTTGGCGTTGACCTTCGCCTTGCCGTCGTTGGGATTATTGGGCTGGCTGAAGCCCCCGCCTAGGCCGCACGCGCCTGCACCAGGAACTATCAGAATGGCGCCAGTACAAAGGGTGGCGAAGTCCACCGCCTGACTCAGCTCGGCATCGAGGTGCTGACCGTTGATGCCGAAGCCCGCCGACAGAGCGTCGTGGAACTTGAACGCGCCGGCGAGGTTGAGGTTCACGGACTTGATGTCAGAGCGCAGTGCGTAATACCGGCCCGCCCAGGTGCTGTCGTAATTGGTCGCCAAGCCGAAGGGCGCGTTGATTCCGGCGCCGAGAGCCAAGCGCGAGCCGACTGGATAAGTGGCGTAGAGGTTGGGCACCAGCGCGGCTTCGCCCGCTTCGCCGCCGCCGCCGCCAATGGACCCGAGTGCAGTGCTCGCGCTGTTCACGCTCGCCTTGAAGCTCGGGACTATGTAGTGGCCGCTCGCGACAAACTGCGGACCTTTGAGACGCATCATGCCCGCCGGGTTGTACCACACGGTGCTCGCATCCTCGGCGAGCGCCGCGCCGCCGGCGAAGGCGTTGCCGATGCCGGAAGCGCTGTTCTCGGCGATCTGGAAAAACGCCGCCGCGGCCGGAGCGGACATTCCGGCGAGCGCGACGGCCACCGCCGACCGGCACCAGGAACTGTAACGATGGGATTTCATCGGGTCTTCGCCAATCATGGCTTCGCCCGGCGAACCGAGTCAAGCGCAAAGCGCGAAAAGAAAAAGGGCACGGAGTGTTGACTCCGTGCCCTTTCGGGTGGTTTCGGGTGCGTCGGCGTCAGTGCCGGTGCCCGTGATCGTCGTCGTCGCGACGATTGCCAACGTCCCAGCCGGTGATCTCGAGGATCACGCCGTGGCCGGTGACGTTGTGCTGGACGCTTACGAAGAAGCGGCGGCCGGTGGCGTCGAAGATGCCGCCGGTCCATTCCGCGTTCAGGTCGTTGAGCGTGGCGATGCGCACGCAGCCGTCGGAGAGACGGTCGTGGTCATCTCCGTCCTCCAGGCACGACCAGATGTCGTTGTTGCGTCCCACTGCCGGACCGTCGCCGTCCTCCATGAAGACCCAGTTGCCGGTCTTCGGCTGATAGGCGACATTGTCCATCATCGCCTGCTCGGGGGTGCCGACGACGAAGAGCTGCGCTTCCGGTATGGCGGTGTTGGCCAGCGCCTGCTCGAGCGTCCCGTCGGTGAAGCAGACCACCTCGCCCCAGTTGCGGCTGTCGCTCTCGTTGCCGGTGTTGACCCCGCAGAAACGCACCAGGCCTCCGGCGAGCGACTTCGCGTCGACGTCGATGTCCTCCGGACGGTAGAAGCCGCTCAGCTTGAGGTTCGCGGCGGCGGTTCGCAACAGCGCGTTGTTGGCACTAACGACCTCGATCCACGTCCCTTGGCCGCTGTTCGACCCTTGACCGTAGTCGGTGTTGCCCGCGCGCTTGCCCAGGCGCAGGCCGAACACCCGGCCGGAGGCGAGCGGCGACTGGGCGAGGCTGGTGATGGGCGCGCCGCCGAGCCAGGGAGCGGTGGGAATGAACTTGAAGTAGGCCCCGCCTGCCGTGCCGTTCAAGGGGCGGTTTTCGTCCCCGTAGTACATCACGCCGTTCGGGAAAAGCCCGATCCCTTCGAACGCCAGGCGGCCGACCGCGGGCCGCGTGACGATGTTCGCCGCGCCGACGCCGCCGGTGGTCGCCCCGGTCGAGCGGTTGAAGCTCACGCCGGTGGTTTGCAGCGGGTCGATGATCTCGATGAGGTTGCCGTCGGTCTGCTCCTCTCCAACGATGATCGTTCCCCACGGGGTGCGGCGCACGGGGTCGCAGCCATTCGTTCCGGTAAGCATCGTCTCAACGAACCCATCGGACAGGCGTATGCGCTGCACGCCGGGATCGGTAGGGCCAACCTCATTGCAGGCGATCAGGTGCGTCGGGTTACGAGCGTCGGGCCAGAGCGCCATCATGTCGATGTTCGCGCCGAGGTTCGGCGCTGCGCTGACCACCCGCGCGTGCAGGCCCCGCGCGAGCGTGGCGAGCAGAGTCGGGTCCGCGTTCGCGACGGCCGCGGTGATGCTTTCCAATGACGAGGCCGCAAGCGGCTGTTCCACGCCAAAGAGCTTCCTGGAATGTTCTTTCAGCAGATGGTCGCGGAATGAACCGAAATCCCGGAACCCCCTGAAGTCATCGTCGCGGTCCGCCGCGGCGACGCCGGGGAGCAGGCTCAAGCCCACCATCGACGCCAACAAAAGTTTTCGCATTGCTGTCTCCTGATTGTTTGAGAATGAAGTGTTCGAACGACCGTTGCTTTTCTTCAACAGCCGCCGCGCACCATCGCACGCGAAGATGACGTTGTGATGAACGACGAGGACCGGGGGATCGGCGGATATTTCAGATTCTTGACAACGGCGCTCTGGCGGCCGCGCAGCGGGCCCGGCGAGAAAAACCCGTGACGACCGCTAGGCGATCGTTTTCAGCGCGTAGCGGCCGTCCTTCTCCCGGACGAGGCGCCCGGCTGCGCGGAGCGCTTCGAGCGCGAGCACCACTTCGCGCCCGTCGCGGCTCGCGAGCGCCGCCATCAGCGCTTCGAAGGTCTTCGGCCCGTCGGCGAGCGCGGCTTCGACCGAGGCGAACCTCTTGCCCTCGAATCGCGGCGGCTCGGGGACTATCGACTCGAGCCCGCGCGCCTCGCCCAAGGGCAGGGTGAGATCGAATCCCGCCTTGGCGCCGGTCCGCGCGCCGGCGAGCGAAGGATCGAGCGGCAGCGTGCGAAACCCCGCCTGCACCACCAGGTCGCGATCGGCCTGGAAGCGCGTGGCGAGCGCCCAGTCCATCTGCTCGTCGGAAAAGACGTCGATGTCGGGATCGACAACGAACACGTGCTTGACGTTGGCGAGACTGCCAAAGGCCGCGGCGATGGCGTTGCGCGCTTCGCCGGGCACGCGCGGCTTCAATGCGATGCGCACGTTGTACATGCCGCCGCTCGAAGGCGTCGCGTACACCGCCTTGACTTCGCGCACCGCCGTCTCGAGCGCGCGCTGCACCATGACCTCGGTGCGCAGCGCGTTCAGCTGCGCGGTGTCGGTGCGGCCGAGGCTGCGCCCGCCTATGGTGGCGGTCTGGAACAGCGCGTCGCGGCGCCGCGTGATCGCGGTGAGATGGAACACCGGGTTCTTCTTCACCGCGCCGTAATAGCCGAGAAACTCGCCGTAGGGACCCTCGTCCTCGACGTGGCCGCGCTCGTCCAGGTACCCCTCGAGTACCCACTCCGCATCGGCGGGCACACGGATGTCGCAGGTGAGGCACTTCACCACCGCGAGCGGCGCATCGCGCAGGCTCGCCACCAGGCCCAGCTCATCGACCGGCAGGCGCATCACCGCGGCGACGTAATCCGCGGGATGCGCGCCGACGACGAAGGCGACCGGCAGGCGCCGTCCCTGCCTCGCCGCGGCCTCGTAGAGGGCGCGCAGGTCGGAAGGAGAATTCAGGTCGACGCCGGCCTCGCGGCGGCCGCGCAGCATCAGGCGCCTTACGCCGACGTTGGTCCAGCCGCGCTGGGGATCGACGACGTAGTCGATCGAGGCCGAAATGTAAGGACCGCCATCCAGGCCGTGCTGCAGGTTGACCGGCAGCGCCGTGAGGTCGGCCTTGTCGCCGGAAAGGACGACCTGCTGCACCGGTGCGGCTTCGGCCTTCACCTCGACGATCTCGTGCGCCGTGCGCAGGCGGCGCAGCACCTCGGCGAGCAGCGCGTCGGGCGCCACGCCGAAGGCACGCGCGAGGCGCGCGCGGCTGCCCATGACGTTTCCCACGAGCTGCGCGCCTTCTTTCCCGACGCGCTCGAACAGCACGGCTTTCGCGCTTCCTTCGAGCCCTGCGGCGACATCGCCCAGTTCCGTGGGTCCCGACTGTACATCGAGTTCGCCCGTCTGGCGCAGCGCATCGACGAAACGGCGCAGCCTGAAGCGCTCGAGGTCCGTTTCAGCGTCGCGTGCGTTCATGGGAGCCGGTATCCTAACACCGGGCATTGCGCCCGCGCACCGGCCCTCGCGCTCGCGTTGCGGCGGCGGATTTTGCGGAATACACTAGCTCGCAAGCCGACCCCGAGTTCCGAAAAATAATCCGCGCCGGCCGGTACCGCTCAAAGGAGGCTCCATGGCAAGCATCAAATTCGCCGTCGACGGCAAGCCGGTGACGGTCAATGCCGATCCCGCAATGCCCTTGCTGTACGCGCTGCGCAACGACCTGGAAATGAGCAATCCGCATTTCGGCTGCGGACTGGCGCAGTGCGGTGCATGCACGGTTCATCTCGATGGCGAGCCGGTGCGCTCCTGCGTGATGCCGCTTCAGGCGGTGGCCGGCAAGAAGGTCACCACGCTGCAGGGCCTGGGCACGCCGAAGAAACCGCACCCGCTGCAGACCGCGTGGGTGGAGGAGCAGGTGCCGCAGTGCGGCTACTGCGTCAACGGCTGGATCATGACCGCGGCGGCGTTCCTGAAGAAGAATCCGAAGGCGAACGACGCGCAGCTGCGCGAGGCGCTGGCGGGCCTCAAATGCCGCTGCGGCACGCACGTGTCCATACTGCGCGCCATCAAGCGCGCGCAACAGCAGATGGCCTGAGGGAGAGCGCACATGAACGCACGCATCGAACTTCCGCTTTCCCGCCGCGAATTCCTCAAAGCCTCGGGCGCCCTGATCGTCAGCGCCGCCGGACCGGCCTTCATCGCCGATGCCCTGGCGCAGGTGCCCTCCGGCAGCTTCAGGCCCGCGGTGGTCCCGACCGAGCTGGATTCCTGGATCGCCGTTACGTCCGACGGCTGCGCCGTCGCCTTCTTCGGCAAGATGGACATGGGCCAGTGCCTGGACGTGGCGATCGCGCAGATCGTCGCCGACGAACTCGATCTCGCCTTCGACAAGGTCGAAGTCGTCATGGGCGACACGGCGCTAACCTGCAACCAGGGCGGCGCCTCCGGAAGCACCGGCATCTTCCAGGGCGCGCGGCCGCTGCGCAGCGCCGCAGCCGAGGCGCGGCGGCTGCTCCTCGAGAGCGCGTCGCAGAAGCTCGGGGTGCCCGCTGCGAGCCTGCGGGTCGACAACGGGGTCGTGATCTCGGCGACCGATCCCTCGAAGAGGACGACGTACGCCGAGCTCATCGGCGGCCGGCATTTCAACCACCAGGTCGAATGGAACAAGCAGACCGGCAACGCCATGGACATCAAGGTCCAGGCGAAGGTGAAATCGCCCTCCGAGTATCGCGTTGTGGGCAAGTCCTTTGCCCGCCGCGACGTCGCCGGCAAGGTTTTCCGCACCGACAAGTACGTCACCGACGTTTCGCTGCCGAAGATGCTGCACGCGCGCGTCATCCGCCCGACACGCGCGGCCTGCACCGTGGCGAGCGTCGACGAAGCCTCGATCCGGGGGGTAAAAGGCGCGCGTGTAGTGCGCGAGAAGGATTTCGTCGCGGTGCTCGCCGAGCACGAGTGGGACGCGGTGCGCGCCTCGCGCATGCTCAAGATCGACTGGAACCACGCGAAGCAGAGTCCCTTCCCGACGATGGCGGAACTGCACGATCACATCCGCAAGGCGCCGGTGCAGAAGCGCGAGGAGCCGGTGAAGGGCGGCGACGTCGCCGCCGCGTTCAAGACCGCGGCGCGCGTCGTCGAGGCCGAATACGAGTGGCCTTTCCAGTCGCACGCGAGCATGGGCCCGGCCTGCGCCGTCGCCGACGTGCGCGCAGACGCCGTGGTGGTCTGGACCGGCTCGCAGAAGCCGCACTTCGTCCAGCTGGGGGTGGCGCGGCTGCTCGGCGTGACTCCGGACAAGGTACGGGCGATCTGGGTTCCGGGTCCAGGCTCCTACGGCCGCAACGACGCCGGCGACGCCGCACTCGACGCGGCGATGCTGTCGAAGCTCACCGGGCGCCCGGTGCGGGTGCAGGGCATGCGCACCGACGGCATCGCCTGGGACCCGAAGGGCCCGGCGTGCGTGCACCGCGCGCGCGCCGCGCTCGACGCCTCTAGCAAGGTGATCGCCTACGAATTCATCTCCAAGGGCTTTTCGCGCATCAACATCCAGACCAACGAGTCCGACCCGAGCCACAGCCTGGTGGGCATGTCCACCGGCCTGCCGCCGAAGCCCAACGACGGCTTCGGCGTACCGGCGGAGTCCTACGCCTTCGACAACAAGCTGCTCGCCTGGGAGACGATCGCGCCGCTGCTCGATTCGTGCTCGCCGCTGCGCACCGCGCACCTGCGCGATCCAGTCGGGCCGGAGATCCAGTTCGGCAGCGAGCAGTTCATCGACGAGCTCGCCGCAGCGACCGGCGAAGACCCGGTCGCGTTCCGGCTGAAGTACGTCACGGCGCCGCGGGACGCCGCGGTGATCCGGGCGGCCGCCCAGAAGGCCGGCTGGCAGGCGCGCCCCGCTCCGCGCGCGAGCCGCTCGGGCGACGTGCTCCCGGGGCGCGGCATCGCCTACGCGCAGCGCGGCGGTACGATCGTGGCGGTAGTGGCCGAAATCGAGGTCGAGCGCAAGACCGGCCGCATCCGCGCGAAGAAGTTCACCGTCGCGCACGACTGCGGCCTCATCATCAACCCTGAGGGATTGCGCTATACGATCGAAGGCAACGTCGTGCACGGCCTGTCGCGCACGCTGTTCGAGGAAGTGCGCTTCGACAGGGAGAAGGTGACGAGCGTCGACTGGATGACCTACCCGATCCTCGACATCGCCGACGCCCCGGAAACGATCGAGGTCGTGCTCATCAACCGGCCGGAAGTCGCGCCCACCGGCGCGGGCGAGCCGAGCATCCGCGTGATACCGGCGGCGGTGGCCAACGCGTTTTTCGACGCGACCGGCGTGAGGCTGCGCAAGGTGCCGCTGACGCCCGAGCGGGTGAAGGCGGCGCTGGCGCGGGCCTAGGCTCCCGATGAAGCAGATCCTTGCGTGCGTCCTCGCGGCGTTAACCGGGCTGGCCGCGGCGCAGTCCTTCCCCTCGAAGCCGATTCGCGTCTTCGTGCCCTCGCCGCCGGGCAGTTCACCCGACATCCGCGCGCGGCAGATCGGCGCCAAGCTCGCAGAGTCCCTCGGCCAGCCGGTGATCGTGGAGAACCGCCCCGGCGCCAACGGCATGATCGCCGCGCGCGAGACGGTCAGGGCGGCGCCCGACGGGCACACCCTGTTCCTCGCGCTCATCAACAACGCGATTGGCGACGCGCTCAAGCCCGACCCCTGCTGCCGCCTGAACCAGGAGTTGATCCCGGTGTCCCGCTTTACGATGACGCCGCTGGTCATGGTCGTGAACCCTTCTGTCAACGTTCAATCGGCGAAGGAATTCGTCGAGCTGGCAAGGGCAAAGCCCGACGCGCTCACCTACGCTTCGGGCGGCCCCGGCAGCATCAGCCAGCTGGTGGGCGAGTGGGTAAAGTCGGAGACCGGCATCAAGGTCCTGGAAGTGCCCTACAAGGCGGTGAATGCGGAGATCCCCGATCTCCTCGCCGGCGTGGTGATGGCGGCCTACGTCGTGCCGCAGGTGATCGTGGCGTCCATCAAAG
>JBGQFD010000076.1:0-17531 GCA_041496705.1 Gammaproteobacteria bacterium
AACTTCCTCGGCATGACGATCGGGCAAGCGGTCGTCTGGGCGTCGCAGAACATCGATCCCAAGCACATCAACCCCGAGCTGACCACGTCAGAGCCCTATGTCATGGGCTCCCACGCCACCTGTTCCGGCGCGTGGGCGAGCGGTCCGGAAGACTGTGCGCCCGCGGACTATCAGTGGGGATACAACCGGATGATGACGGTCGACGGGCTTTTCGGCGCCGGCGACACCATCGGCGGCACCGCGCACAAGTTCTCGTCAGGATCCTTCGCGGAAGGCCGGATCGCCGGCAAGGCGGCGGTCAAGTACGTGAACGACATGGGGAAAGCCCAGCCCCTGGTCAGCGAACAGGAGTATCGCGACCTTGAGAAGGTGATCTATCAGCCGTTGGAGAACTACCGGGTCGGCCGCAACGAGATCGTCGCCGGAACCGTATCGCCGAGCTACCTACTGCCGATCCAGGGTCTGCAGCGCCTCGAGAAGCTCATGGACGAATACGTCGGCGGCATCAGCACCAACTACATGACGAACGGCGGCCTGCTCAACCGCGGGCTCGAGCTGCTGGGCATGCTGAAGGAAGACATGAGCCAGATGGGTGCCGAGGACCTGCACCAGCTGCAGCGCACGTGGGAGCTGCAGCATCGGATATTGGCCTCGGAGTCCGTGACCCGTCACACGCTGTTCCGCCAGGAAACGCGGTGGCCGGGATATTACTACCGGGGCGATCATATGAAGCTGGATGATGAGAACTGGCATTGCTTCACCTTGTCCCGCTACGACCGGAAGACCGGCGAGTGGGCAATGGAGAAGGCGCCCGTCCACCACATCATCGACTGACGGGGCTGAACTTCGCGCCCCTCAAGATGGTGACGGGAGATTTCGAGAAAGTGGGCATCGAGGACCTGCACCAGCTGCAGCGAGCCCGGGAGCAGCAGCAGACCTAGCAGGGCCCGGGCGTCTCCGGGCGCCGTGGTATTGCACGCGCCCGCTCGCGCGAGGTGCGAAAGCGCGACCGCGTCTCTCCCGGACCTTCCCGTAGAACATCACGATCCAGCGGTTCCTGCTGGAAAGGGCCTAATTGTGTTTCAATAAGGGCCCTTCTACCGGGAACTTATGGGGAGTCATGGCAGACCGTCGCCTGCAGGTATTCCACGCGGTAGCGAAACACCTGTCCTTCACCAAGGCAGCCGAAGCGCTCTTCATGACGCAGCCCGCGGTGACCTTCCAGATCCGGCAGCTGGAGGAGCACTTCAACACGCGACTCTTCGACCGCGCGCACGGGCGCATCGCGCTGACCGTCCCGGGAACGCTGGCGCTGGAGTACGCGGAGCGCATTCTCGTGCTCTCAGCCGAGCTCGACACGCGCCTGAAGGAGATCGGCGGCCAGGTGGCGGGCCCGCTGCTCATCGGCGCGAGCACGACGATCGCCGAGTTCCTGCTGCCGCAGATCCTCGGCGCGTTCAAGTCGCGCCACCCGGCCGTGGTGCCGCGGCTGTTCGTGGCCAACTCGGAAGCCGTGCAGGACCGCGTCGCGGAACGCACGCTCGACCTGGGGTTCATCGAGGGCGATTCGCACCTGCCCTCGCTCGTCACCGACGTGTGCTGCGACGATGAGCTGCAAGTAGTATGCGCGCCGTCGCACCCGCTGGCGAAAATGAAATCGGCGACGCCCGAGTCGCTCACGGAGCACGCTTACATCACCCGCGAGCCGGGATCGGGCACGCGCGAGGTTATTGACCATTACCTGCAGAAGGCGGGCGTGCCGCCCGACTCGCTGCAGGTGGTGATGGAGCTGGGGAGCCCCGAGGCGCTCAAGGGGCTGACGGCCACCGGCCTGGGTTTCGCCATCATGTCGCGCGCCACCGTGGCGAAGGAGATACGGCTCGGGCAGCTGGTGCAGATTCCGCTGTCGCCACAGCTCAATCGCCAACTGGCGGTGGTCTATCCGAAGGAAAGGTTCCACTCGCGGCTGGTGAGCAGCTTCGTGAAGTTCGCCAAGGAACGTCTCGCCGCCCTGCAGGGAGCGGAACCGGTGCAGCCGGCGGCCTAGGTTCGCGCTACCCGCCGCGCTTGCGGAATTCCCTCGCGAGCGCCTGCAGGAAGCACGGCGATTGCTGGCTTTCCGGGTCGCGCGATTGGGCTGGTCGACGATCTTGAATGCGCCGCTCATAACGCCTGATAATACGTCTGATGGAGCACCTCGAACCCAAGCAGGCGCAGGAGTTCCTTCAGAAAAACCCCGACGCGCTGTTCGTCGACTGCCGCAGCGAGATGGAGTACCTGTTCGTCGGCCACCCGGTCGGCGCCCTGCACGTCGCGTGGAACGACGGGCCCGACTGGGTGGTCAACCCGCACTTCGTCGGGCAGGTCAAGAAGCTCGCCGGCACGAACCACGCCGTGCGCCCGATCGTGCTCATCTGCCGCAGCGGCAACCGCTCTCAGGAGGCGGGCGAAGCGCTCGAGCAGCACGGTTTCGCGCGCGTCCACAACATCGTGAACGGTTTCGAGGGCCCGCTGAACGCAAGGCACCAGCGCAGCGTGGTCGCGGGCTGGCGTCACGACGGGCTTCCCTGGGAGCAGTGCTGACTCCGGGCTCCTCAGCGGCTCAGCCCTTCATCACCCCTCTTGTTTCGCTATCGCATGGATTTGCCCGCGAGTTCGATTTCCACTTTCCCGCTCGCTTCGAGCGAGGCGTAGTACGCGCGCAGGATCTCCAGCACCTCGGGCCGGCTGAACTCGGCCGGCACCGGGCTGCCCTCGGAGAGCCACTTGCGCAGTTGCGTGCCCGACACCTGCAGGCGGTCCTGGTCGCCGTGCGCGCAGGTGCGCCCCGAGGCCATGCCGCCGCAGCGGTAGCACCAGAACGTCACGTCCATCTTCAGCGGCCGCGTCTCCAGCGCGTCCTGCGGGATCTCGTCGAAGATGCGGTGCGCATCGAACGGCCCGTAGTAGCTGCCGACGCCGGCGTGATCGCGCCCAACGATCTGGTGCGAGCAGCCGTAGTTCTGCCGGAACAGCGCGTGCAGCAGCGCCTCGCGCGGGCCGGCGTAGCGCATGTCGAGCGGATAGCCCGCCTGCACCACGGTGCCCGGCCGGAAGTATTTGGCGATCAGCTCGGCGATGGCGCGTGTGCGCACTTCCGCCGGGATGTCGCCGGGCTTGAGGGCGCCGAGCAGCGAGTGCACCAGCACGCCATCGCAAGTCTCGATCGCCACCTTGGCGAGATACTCGTGCGAGCGGTGCATGGGGTTGCGCGTCTGAAATGCCGCCACGCGCGACCAGCCGAGCCGCTCGAACTCGGCGCGCGTTTCGGCGGGCGTCATGAACAGCACCCCGTACTTCGCTTTGAAGCCGCCGTCGGAGAGCACCTTCACGGGGCCCGCGAGGTTCACCTCGGGCTGCTGCATCACCATCTTGACGCCGGGGTGCTCGAGGTCCGTCGTGCGGAACACGGTCGCGCATTCGTGCGCCTTGTTGATGGCGTACTTCTCCGTCACCTTCATCGTGGCCATCGCCTCGCCGTTGTCCGCGTCGAGCAGCGCGATATCGGTCCCGGTCTTGAACCCGGCCGCCGTAGCGTTATCGGTGGACAGGGTGATCGGGATCGGCCAGAACAGGCCGCTCGCCATGCGATAGCCGTCGCACACCCCCTGCCAGTCGGCGTGCGTCATGAAGCCTTCGAGCGGCGTGAAGCCGCCGATGCCGAGCATGATGAGATCGCCCTTCTCGCGCGAGCTCACGCGCAGCGCGGGCAGGGAGCGCGCGCTCTCTCTCTCGGCGGCAAGCGCTTCGCCAGCGAGCATCAGGGATCTCAGCGGTCCTCCGCCGTGGGGCCGGACCAGGCCGGGCATGGCCACTCCTCTGGTAACGCCGTATTCTCGGCACCCGCTCCCACACCGGGCAACACCGTTGTTCTGATCCGCCGATAAGGTCGCTTGATGCACTCGCCGCGGCAATGCCGTCCATGCAGAATGGGCGCCATGCACAGGCGGGAATTTCTGAGGCTTCTTGCCCTCGCTGCGGCGGCTGGCGCGGCACTGCGCCCGGGCGCGAGCGCGGCGCAGGCGGCCGGTGAGCTCTACGACCTGCCGCCTTTCGGCAACCTGTCGCTGCTGCACATGACCGACTCGCATGCGCAGCTGCTGCCGGTGTATTTCCGCGAGCCCGTGGGTGACGCCATCGCCGCGCAGTACGGCCTCGCCCCCGGCAGCGCCGCGGCGCATGCCTTCACCTCCCTGGACTTCGAGCGCGCCGCGCGCCGCTACGGCAAGGTCGGTGGCTACGCGCACCTCGCTACGCTGGTGAAGCGGCTGCGCGCCGCGCGCCCGCACGCGCTGTTCCTGGACGGCGGAGACACTTGGCAGGGCTCCGCGACCTCACTGTGGACCAAAGGGGCCGACATGATCGGCGCGCAGAAGCTCCTCGGCGTGGACCTGATGACCGCGCACTGGGAGTTCACCTACGGCGCGAAGCGCGTGGCCTCAGCGGTGTCCAAAGAGCTCGCGCCGATCGAGTTCCTCGCGCAGAACGTGAAGACGGTGGACTTCGAAGACCCGGTGTTCAAGCCCTATACCCTGCGCTCGGTAAACGGCGTGGCGCTCGCGGTGATAGGCCAGGCCTTCCCCTATACGCCGATCGCCAACCCGCGCTACATGGTGGCCGACTGGACCTTCGGCATCCAGGAGTCGCGCCTCCAGCAGCTGGTGGACGAGGTGCGCGCCAGGGGCGCGAAGGCGGTGGTGCTACTGTCGCACAACGGCCTTGAAGTGGATCTGAAGCTCGCCGCGCGCGTGCACGGCATCGACGCGATCCTCGGCGGGCACACGCACGACGGCGTACCGGCGCCCATCGTGGTAGGGAAGACGCTCGTCACCAACGCGGGCTCGCACGGCAAATTTCTCGCCGTGCTCGACCTCGAGGTAAAGGGTGGCGCGGTGACGGGCCATCGCTACCGCCTGCTGCCGGTGTTCGCGAACCTGCTGCCGGCGGACGCGGCGATGGCCGGCTACATCGAGCGCGTGCGCGCGCCGTATCGCGCACGGCTCGAGGAGAAGCTGGCCGTGACCGAGGGGCTGCTCTATCGCCGCGGGACTTTCAACGGCACCTGGGACCAGCTGCTGCTCGATGCGCTCATGCAGGTGAAAGGCGCCGAGATCGCGTTCTCGCCCGGCTTTCGCTGGGGCAGCACATTGCTGCCCGGCGACGCGATCACTTTCGAGCACCTGATGGACCAGACCGCCGTCACCTACCCCTACTCGACTCTGAGCGAGTTGACGGGCGGGGAGATCAAGGCGATTCTGGAAGAGGTCGCCGACAACTCGTTCAATCCCGATCCCTACCTGCAGCAGGGCGGCGACATGGTGCGCGTGGGCGGCTTGACCTACGCCTGCGATCCGCGCGCAGCGATCGGCCGGCGTATCTTGGACGTGCGCCTGCGCGGCCAGCCCATGGAGGCGGGCAAGCGCTACAAGGTCGCTGGCTGGGCGCCGGTGGCCGAAGGCGCGAGCGGCGAGCCGGTGTGGGACGTGGCAGCGCGCTACCTGCGCGCGAAGGGAACCGTCCCTCCGTTCACGCCCAACGTGCCTCGGCTTATTGGTTGACTGGCGAGGCCGGATCCATCAGCAGGGCGGTGAGGTCCTTTATCTGCTGCTCGCTGAGCGCGCCGGCGTGGCCGAAGCGCGGCATCTGCGAGCACAGGCTGTAGGCCTTGGCGTTGTAGATCTTGCCGTAGGCGTAACGCTGGATATCCGCGCCGTAGCCGCGCAGCTTGGCGAACTGGTAAAGGCTCGGGCCCACCGTGCCGAAGGAGCTTTCGCGCGGGCCGATCTGGTGGCAGTTGTAGCAGCTGCCGCCGACGCCGCCCTTGTCGCTCCAACTCATGCCGCGGCCATCCTGCGCGATGCGCTCCCCGGATTTCCAGTCGCCGAGCAGCCTGCCATCCGCCGGCCATTTGATGGCGGCAAACTGATCCTTCTGAAGCTTGTCGGCGACGCCTTGCGGCGGGTTGTCCTGGTGCTGGTTGCATGCAGCCTGCACGGCGTCTTCGCTCAGGCGGTCCATGCCGGCAATGCCCTTGGCATGGAAGTCGCGCTTCATGATCGCCAGCGCGTCGGGGCGGTAGTTGCGTTGCGGCGTGGCGCAGGAGGCGAGGAGCGCGGCGGCGATGGCAAGCAGTACGGCGGATGCGAGTCTCATGGCCTGACTCTCCTAGCGCTTGATGCCCGGGCCGCGATACACCTGCCCGTTGGCGTTGACGGTGAGGTAGGCGAGCAGCGCACTCAAGGTTTCCGACGCATAGCCCGGCTCCGGGAAGCGCTGTTGCCGGAAGCAGTCGTTCATGCGCCATTGCAGCGAATGCATCACGCCGCCGGTCATGCGGTAGCCGGGCCAGCCCTGCACCGCGCGGATCGCCTGCTCCGGTTTGGTGAAGTTGGGCAGCGGCTGCGTGCGGATGCGCTTGTCTTCCACGCCGTGGCAGCTCGCACATGAGAAATCGAAGGCTCCCGCGCGATAGAAGAAGATCGCCTTGCCGGTCTCGTAGGTCGCGCGCTCCTTCGGGTGGTTCTGCGGGGCGGCGAGCTTCATGCCGCGCGATTGGGCGGCGACGTAGGTCACAAGCGACACCGGCTCCGGCGTGCGCGTCAGGCTGCTGAAGGGCTGCTTGGCCAGTTCCGCGTAAGTGAACCCCTGCAGCGTTATCATGCAATGCACGATGCGCGCCTCGGCGTCCATCACCCTGTCCACGTCGGCGAAATAGCGCGGCATCTGCGCGTAGGCACCCTTCACCACGCCCGGCCCGAGTCCGAGGTCGCACTGCTCGAGCGAGGCGTTGCTCGGGCCGCGGCGCTCGTGCCACAGCTCCTCGCCCTTCAGCTCGAACAGCTCGGCGGGGTTGTCCTGCTCCATGATCTCGCGGAACTTGTCGAATTCCGCGGCGGTGGGATCCGGAGTCTGCGCCGCCGTCGGCAGCGAGGGGGCTGCCACCATCGCGGCAACGATTCCCAGCACCAGCGCCTGTCTCATCTTGCCTCCTCCATGAACGGGACTCTGCGGCCCTTGCACGAAATCAGGATCCGGCGCGGATCACCACCTCGTCGGTGCGCTTGTCGCCGGAGTTGTCCTGCCAGGTTACCGAAAGCTTGTCGCCCGCCTTCGCGCCCTTCACCTTGAACGCGAACACCGGGTTGCGCGACACCGCCTGGCTGACCTCGGCGCTGAACACCGTCTTGCCGTTGAGCTGCGCGGTGATGCTCTGGATGAAGTGCGGCGGCACGAGCTTGCCCGCCGCATCCTTGCGCTGCCCGGTCTCCATGGGATGTGCCATCAGCACGCGCACGTCGGCGACATCGCCCTGCAGGGTGGCGCGGATCTTCATCGGTTCGGCCATGTTCTTCTCCGCTCAGCCGCCGCAGCCGCCGATGGTGACCTTCACTTCCGTGACGCTGGTGTAGTGCTTGCCCCCGGCGGCCACCACCACGCGCACGGGCGAGGACTCGCCGATCTTCACGCGCAGGTGCACGTAAGGCACTGCGCCCTGTGAAACGTCGAACGTGCCCGTGTAGGGAAAGGGGTTCTTCTCGATGAACACCGAGATGGCGGTAGTGCCGGGAATGTTGCTGGTGATGTCGATCGGCACCACCGCGCCGTTCTCGGCGATCTCGGGGGCGCGGATCTGGATATCCTTGCTGTCCACGGCGTTGCTCACGCCGAGCGCCTTCATCGCGTCGGCGCTGCTTTTCGCCTCGAACGCGCCCTTGTTCCAGGCGGCGAATACGCGGCCTGGGCTGAGCATGCCGGCGGCGGCCAGCGCCCCTACGGCCCAGACTCCCTTCAATACGGATCTGCGCGTGTGATGCATTCCAGTTCCTCCTGCCGAGGTCGATTCATGTGAATTGTGAAGGCTGCGCCGGCTAGCCTAATCAAATTCCCCTAAAGTGCACAAGCTTATTGTACTGAACCGGCACATGGAATTTTGATTCGCCCCATAACCTGGCCTAATTTCCTGCGGCGCAAGAGCCTTGCCAGGCTGCCCTCGCCGGCGTGGCTCGTGCAACCTGCAAGGACGGAGTCCCAACAAAAAGGGCACGCAGGCGCGCGCCCCCTTTCCGCCGATGGCAATCTAGCCGAGGGCGTCGGCCCAGATATTCCTTGCCCAGCCCCAAGCGTAGGTGCCTTCGATTTCGCTCGCTGCCGTGGAGACTCCCCCCGCGCCTTTCACCGCCACCATCGTTCTCTGCGCGGCGTCGTAGGCGTGCACCGAGGCGACGTGCATCGAGTTCTTGCCGTCGACGAAGCTGTAGCAGGTATTCATCATCATCGGTTGCGGGTTGACCGGCCGGCCCTGGATCAACGCGATTACGGCAGCGGCGCAGATCTTGGCGTGCTGGTTCGTCATGCTGGCCGATTTGGGCATCGCCGGCGCGGAGAGCGTCGCGTCGCCCAGAACGTGCACACCCTTGACCGCCACCGACTCCATGGTGAGCCAGTCGATGCCGCACCAGCGCTGATTGGCGGTGATGAGCCCCGCCTGCCGCGCGATGTTCCCGGCACTGTGAGCCGGTACCACATTCAGCACGTCACCCTTGACGCTGTCGAACGCGAGCTTCACGGCCATGCCCTTCACGTCCACGTCGGCGAGCTCGCTGTTGGGACGGTACTCGATCATGCCCTGGTACATCCCGTTCCACGCTGCGAGGAACAATCCCTTCTTCGACACGATGTCGGGGTTGGCGTCGAGCACGATGATCTTGGACTTCGGCTTCACGCGCTTGAAGTAGTCCGCGACCTGGCACACGCGTTCGTACGGCCCGGGCGGGCAGCGGTACGGCGCCATCGGGAACTGCAACACGAACACTCCGCCGTCGCGCATCGCCTCGAGCTGCTTCCTCAACGCCACCGTCTGGGGCCCCGCCTTCCAGGCGTGCAGCACGCCGTTCTGCGCATCGGCGCTTTTCAGCCCCGGGATCTGGTCGTACAGGAAGTCGATCCCGGGCGAGACGATCAGCCGGTCGTAGGGGAGCGTCTTGCCGCTGGCGAGCCGCACCTGGCGCGCGCCGGCGTCCACCGCCACCGCTTCATCGCGCACGATGCTCACGCCGCGGTTTCTCAGGCCGTCATAGCCCATGGTGATATTGCCGATCTGGGTGTTGCCGCCCAGCACCAGGTTGCTGATCGGGCAGGAGACGAACGTGTCGTTGCGCTCGATCATGGTGACGTCGATGTCGGGCGCCCACAGCTTGATGTAGCGAGCGGCGGTCGCACCGCCGTAGCCGCCGCCGATGACTACCACTCGCCCGGCAGCCCGCCCCCCGATTCCCGCGCAACCCGCCGCCGCCGCGGCACCGGATGAGACCGCCATCCACTTCATGAATTCGCGTCTGGATAGCATCATGGGCCCCTCCTTAATAATTGACCCGCGCCGCGGGCGCGGCAGCAGCCGCGCCCGGCGTCACGCCGGCAAAGTAATTCGCAATGAGCTCGAGCTGCGCGTCGCTGTAGCCCTTGGCGTGCTGGTGCATGACCGTAGCCGGCCGTTTGCCCGTCTGGAAATCCTTCATGGTCTGCAGCAGCTCGCCCCTGTCCCGCCCGGCCAGGCTGGGCGGAACGCCGCCGACGCTGCGTCCATCGGTGCCGTGGCAGGCGGTGCACGTTGCCGCAAGGCTCCGCGCAATACTGGGATCCTGCGCCCAGGCCGGTGCGGCGGCGCACCCCGCCAACAGCATCGCAGCACAGCCGGCGCGAATAAGTGTGGGTCTCATGGCGTCCCTCCTAATTAAAATCAAGTATATAGTGGCGCCGGATGCCGCTGGAACAAGTTATTTTTATGTAATTATCAGTTTTGTGGCCGTCCGCATGGATCCAGTGAGCCGATAGGGTGCTCGTGTCCCGGCAGCAGAAGTAGCGGCCCAATCCGAAACCGGGAGGAAGCGATGACGCGAGTGTCGGTGCCGATGTTGATGGTCTGGGCCGCGGCCTTGTGCGCGGCGGCCGCGAGCGGTCCTGCGCCGGGGCAGAGCTTTCCCGCGAAGCCGGTGCGCATCATCGTCGCCTTTCCGGCGGGCGGCGGCACCGACATCGTCGCGCGCATCCTGGCGCATAACCTGAGCGAGCTTTGGGGCCGGCAGGCGATCGTGGAAAACCGCGCCGGTGCGAGCGGGGTCATCGGCACCGAGATCGCGGCGAGGGCGGCCGCCGACGGCTACACGCTGTTCATGGGCACGCTGGGCAATTTCAGCGTCAACCCGCACCTGTATCCCAAGATGAGCGTCGATCCGGTGCGCGATTTCGCCCCGATCACGCAGGTCGTCGACGTGCACTTCGGGCTGTACGTGCATCCTTCGCTGCCGGCGAACAACGTCGTCGAACTGATCGCGCTCGCCCGCGCCAAACCCGGCGAGCTTCACTACGCCTCCTCGGGTCCGGGTGGCGCGCCCCACCTGGCGGCGGAGCTCTTCAAGCGGATGGCGGGTGTCGACATCGTCCACGTGCCCTACAAAGGCAGCGCGCCCAGCATGCAGGACGTGATCGGCGGGCAGGTCACGATGACCTTCGACAGCCTGATCCAGGCACTTCCCCACATCCGCGATCACCGGCTGAAAGCGCTCGCGGTGCTGGGCAAATCGCGCTCGGCGCAGCTGCCCGAGGTGCCGACGGTGGACGAGTCGGGGCTCTCGGGCTACGAGCTCACCAACTGGTTCGGCCTGGCCGCGCCCGCCGCCGCGCCGAGGGAGATCGTCGCGCGACTCCACGCCGACGTGGTCCGCGTGCTGCACTCGACCGAGGTGCGCGAAAAGATCACCGCCATGGCCGCGACGGTGGTGGGCAACTCGTCCGAGGAATTCGGCGAACGCGTACGCGCCGACTCCGTAAAGTGGGGGCGGCTGATCCGCGAAGCGAACATCAAGGCCGAGTGAAAGCCCCGGCGCCGGCGGCGCGCCGTTCAGGCTGAAGGCGCAAAACCGAACACGCGCTCGAACTTTTTCGCGAACGCGGGCCAGGCCTGCGGATTCAGGAGCCGCGGCGCGGGCTTGCCCTCTAGAACATCGAGAATCTGCCTCGCGGCGATGGTGCCGTTATTCCGGCGCGCTTCATGCGTCGTGCCGGCGATGTGCGGGCTGGCGACGACGTTGTCGAGTTGCAGCAGCGGATGATCGGGCGGCGGCGGCTCCGGGTCCCAGACATCGAGCCCCGCCCCGGCGATGGCCCCTGAGCGCAGCGCCTCGGCGAGCGCCGCCTCGTCGTGAATGCCGCCGCGAGCGGTGTTGATGAAGCAGGCGTGCCGCGGCATCCAGGCGTATTCGCGCGCGCCGATCATTCCGCGCGTCTCCTCGGTGAGCGGGCAGCTGACCGATACGAAGTCCGCCTGCCGCAGCAGGGCCTCGAACTCGACTTTCTCCGCACCGCGCGCGCCGATGTCGGTTGCGCTCAGGTAAGGATCGCAGGCGAGCACCCGCATGCGGAACAGGCCGCGGCAGAGTTCGGCGACGCGCGTGCCGACGTGACCGATGCCGATGATGCCCACGGTCTTGCCGAGCGCCTCGGTGTTCATGTAGTCGAGGCGCCGGATGCCGGCCGCCCGGCGCATGCGGCGATCGGACTCGACGATCCTCTTCGTCAGGCAAAGCAGCATTCCCAATACGTGCTCGGCCACCGATTCGGCGTTGCCGCCCGCCTGGTTGACCGCTAGCACGCCGGCGCGGGTACAGGCGTCGACGTCCACCGTGTCATAGCCCGCGCCGCTCGAGGAGACGACGAGCAGATCGGGCGTGCGCGCGAGCAAGACGTCACGGGCGTGGAACTGCGGCGCGAGTTCGTCGCGCACCGCGGGGATCTGGTAGGCGTGGGCCGTGGCGAGCACCGCCGCGACCTCGGCTTCCGGGCTGTCGTTGACCAGCCCCTGCAGCGACACGCCGCCGCGCTTCCGCACGATCTCGGCGAACACCGGGTGGGCGAGATGGTTCAGGTAGAAGATGCGTTTCGTCGGGACGGACATCGAACAGACTCTTGGCCGGAAGTGCGCGATTGAAACCTGACAGCGTACCCGAGGGCTCCCGGTCTTTATTTCTTGATTGCCAACCGGCCCTTGTCGGCCGATGCGATTTGCATCACGCGGTTCGGAGTCGATTCGGACTTCCCGTAGAAGGCGATCTTGCCATCATCGTCCACCCGCCATGTGCCGGACGCCCGCGAGGGCCGGTCGGTCGGACCGATTCCGGTCTCGATCAAGCTGCCGTCGGGCTTCAGTTCGAAGCCCTTGCGACCGCGCGAGCGCGGAAAATCGAACGTTGCCGGACGAAACACCATCTCCGCCGCGGTGTCCTCCTCGTGCGAGTGTACCCAGTGCTGGTTCAGGAAATCGGCGCGAATTTTCCCGCTCATGGCGGCCCTCGAGGATGCAGCTTTAGGTCCCGATGGAGCTTCTGGCGCGGTCCAACGCTGCTTGCATGCGGGCCATCTGGCCGGTGGTGAACATGAACATGGCATCGTCGTCCACGTAGTCCATGTAATTCATGAACATGTCGCCGTTCGGCCCGTTTCCGCAGGTGATACTCGGAAACGCCGGCTTTCCGTAGTTCGGTCCGGCGGCATTCGGCGTGTCGGGGACGAGATCGGAACCGCTGCAGTCCTCGGTGTCGCCCCAGATGTGCCGCAGGTTCAGCCAGTGCCCGACCTCGTGCGTCGCGGTGCGGCCCTTGTTGAACGGCCTGCTGGCGGTGCCGGTGGTGCCGAACGCGGTATTCAAGATCACGACGCCGTCGGTCTTCGCGGGACCGCCGGGGAATTGCGCGTATCCGAGCAAGCCGCCGCCCAAGGTACACACCCAGATGTTCAGGTACTTCTTGGTCGGCCACGGATTGGTGCCGCCCGTGGCGGAGGATTTCACCGCGTCGTCCGTGCCGAAGGAGGCGCGACTGGTCTGCCTGCGCGTGATTCCCGTGGTTGCCTGTCCCGAAGGAGTCTTCTTGGCGAGCGCAAACTGGATGCGCGTGTCCGATACCAGGCCGGCCCAGACGGGCGGCACCTTCGTCTTGTCGGGGTTGTTGCCGCGATAGTCCAGATTCATCGCCTTGATCTGCGACTTGATCTGCGCGACGGAAATGTTCTCCGCGGTCGTCTTGTAAACGACGTGCACCACCACTGGAATGATCGTTATTCCCGCGCGAGCGCGGGTCATGGTCATCCGCGCCATCGTGGCATGCTCCAGATCCATCTGCCGGCGGCGAAAGTTCGGGTCACTCTCCAGCAGGCGATGGTGCACTTCCATGCAACCGCACATGCGTCTCTTGGGTGGTGCCTTCTTTGCCATGGCTAGGTCCTTTCATCTGAGTGCCTGGTCGTACAAATCGACAGGAAAATCGATCCGGCTCATTTCCCGTCCCTTGCCGGTTGCGGCGATTTTCGCACCGATCCGGTCGAGCCGAGATGCCGCATGCTGGGATTTTGCGCGCGGGATCGCCAGATTTGGCCTCCGGCGGCGGGGTGAGGTTGATCGTCAGCCGCTGCGGTCCCTCCTTGGGATTGACGTCCTGCAAGACGCTACTCCACCCAGCGACGATCACGCGCACCTTGGCGCCGAGGAAACAGGTTCTGCATCATGGCCGCACGTTTTCTCGAATTGTCCGCTTGCCCCTGGCGCGAAGCATGTCGAACAGGATGTCATCGTAGTCCTGCCGTTCCTTGAAACTTGCGCTCGCCGCCGGGAAGACGACAAGATAGAACTGCACGAAACTGTTGGCCTCGTTGCCTTTCTCCACATGGAAATCGGTAATGACGACCGAGCTGCGCAGCCCATACGCCAACTGCGTGTTGTCGAGCATCGGGAAGTCGTACAGGCCGACCGAGAAGTGCCGGTCCACGTCATGATCGTTCTCGCCGGAGAAGTCCACACGCAGGCGAATTTCGACTTCCCGCCGTTCGACGGCGACATCGACGACTTCGACCGTGATACGCACCTGCTCCTTGTCCCCGACCGGCGCTTCCGGGGTCGAAGGAACCAGCAGCGACTTGGCGATCGTTTCATCAATGAACGGCTTGCCGAACGATTTCTCCCAATCAGCCAGCCGCACTTGCCCGTCCTTCCTGTAACCGCGTCGCGCGAGGCTGTCCACCTGCTTGAAGATCAGGTTAGCGGCCGTCAGGTCGAGCCGCTTTTTCAGTTCCACGCTTTGCGCCGGAGTCAGGCCTGAGCCTCGTGTCAGCCGGCGCGCGAGGTCCTTGAATAGCGGAGCGAGATCCAGCGACTGGTTGAAGTTGTTGGCCAGCAGTTCGAGTTGCAGGACTTTGTTGCTCCAGTCCTCCCGCTTGGCGCCCGCGAGAAACTCCTTGATCACCACGCCGAACATGTCCTTGCGGATCTGCGCGTCGGACTGTTCGCGCTGCGTGAGCAACTGCGCATACATGCGTTCGTTGCTTTCGCGTGCCTCGCGTTCCTTGACCAAGCTGGTTTCGCGCGTTTCGCGTTCCTTCGTGAGATTCGTGAAGTAATAGCCGCCGAGGACAGTGGCGAAAAGCGTGACCAGAGGCATGCCCACGGCCTTGGTCCACTCGAGCGCCTTGCCACTCCTGTCGTCGGGTGTTTTCCCGGCGTCGGGTCCCATCAGCGCACCTTGTTCATCGCGCCGTCGATCTCGAAGTCGAAGCGCAACGGATTATCGGAGACGAACACCTCGAACGGAGAACCGATCTGCCTGTCCCGCTGCACCTTCATTTCGCAACGACCGGTTGCCGGCACGCGCAGAGAAAAACTGCCCCGCGGGTCAGCCACGCTGTCGGCCGTCGCCGACGGGAGCGGTTGGCCAGGACGGTTGAACCTCGGGCACGCGATGAAAATCCTGACGTCCCGCGCGGGTGTCTGCCCGATGCGCACCGTGCCATACAGCGCGCCGGCGGAGGCAATCGGCGACAATAGAAGCGACAAGACCGGGACGAGAAACAGGACGTTCTTCGTCGAACTGATGGGAAAATCGTTCCTGCTCATTTTCTGTCCTTTGACAGTTGCGCCGTTTCGCGCCGAGCGGAGATCCCGCGTGCCGGCATTTTGCGCTTGGGATGGCCAGCCTTGCAACTGCGTGCGTCACGGGGCCAGGATCGGCTCAGCGCAAGGTTCAAAATACGACCCTGCGTAGCGTAGGAGGTGCTCACAACGGCCGGGCATGGCTAGGTCCACGGTCGAGCTTCAACGCGTAACGTGCCGCGCAAACCGGGACGGGCTTTCTGCTCGATGGGTATGTCGAACGCGATCCCGTTCACCTCACCACCATCGAGCGGGCGTGTGACCGCGTCCACGCCAGGCTTCCCGGGGTTCATGTCCTGGTAGCCGTACTTGATGCGCCATCCGCCCAACGCCGCCTCATCGGGAAACGCTTCCACCAATATCAACTCGCGAAAGATAAAACCACCCTCGTAATGGCGCTTCGTGAACAGGACGCCGTCCACCTCGTAGTCGGGAACGAGCACCTTTATGTCGAAGGCGAAGCTGACAGACTTGGATGTCTTGACGCTTTTCTTGGGATCGAGGAAAACGGAGAAGAGACGTGGGCTCTTGGTACGGTCGGGCAGGCGCTTTGTGCCGTCCTTTCCGGGGAATAGTTCTTCGTAGGATCGGAAGATCGCGGAATTTTCGCGCACCTCTCTGCGCGTCATCTGCCACTGGCAACCGCGTACGCTGGCCGCAACCTCGAATTGGTACGACGCGCGTACAGTCTTGCCGTCTTCGAGGGCTTTGCCGACTTCTGCAGGCAGAGTGACGTCGTCGATATCCAGGATGCCGTCCACTCGGAGTTCGCCGAACAAGAAGCGCGTCAGATTCTGGTAACCCTCCTCGGAGTTCACGATGCCGTAGTAGCCCGAGTGGCTGCGGTGCACGAACGCGCGAGGCGAACCCACATCCTTGCCGTCGGGGCCCGGCCCGTGCGTGGTCGCGTTCTCGATTCGCACCAACCCGTCGCTCGCGTCACCTGCCGCCCAGGCAGAAACGCCGCCAGCTACCGTGTAGTCACGCGAATTCGTACCGACCAAATTGAAAATACGTTCGGGTAGAAAGTTTTTCACAACCGAAACGTCGTCACCCTTGGGTACCGCAAGGTATCCAGCCATCCTATCGCGATTGAAGTTGTTGGCATCGCCAAACGAAAGCCAGCCCGGCACGTTGCGTACGATGCGCATGTCGATGCCGTTGTGCGGTGTGGCGTAGGTGAATAACTTGTCCACCGCGCCACGCGCCTCCGCCGAGCCCAGACCCGGATTCTGCAGGAACGCCCGGCAAACCAGCCCGCCCATTGAATGGGCCACAAGATACACGCGAAAGTCCGCGGGCGTTGTCTTGTTTTCCTTATTCGCGCAGATTTTTTCACGCAGGCGCAAGATGAGTTTGTCCAGGCCCTTCGCGAAGTGCTCAATGGGAGGGGTCTTGCCGTCGCCGAAGTCCTTCGATGCCTCATCGTAGTAGCGGTAAATCACGATGCAGCGGTATGGGATGGGGTGCTCCGTATGCTCGACGGCCATCAGGTCGTCCCCATCCACGAATGCGTCTTCGTACTTGTGGTCGCCCATCAACCGCACGAGTGGTGACTCGAAGTAGAAGCGCTTGACGTCGCCCGTCCAAGCAATGCGTGCCTTGGTGGACCCGATGTTGAAGCCCATGTATGGGTCGGCCACTGTCTCTTCGATTTCGCCCTGGGTGGCTGCAAATCCGCGAACGTAAATAATGGGATGGTAGGGATGCTGCGAGGCCATGGTCGGAATTCCTCTGGTTTGGGTTTCGCGAATGCCGATGTGAACGAACCGCGTGCCTGCGCCCGCCGATTGGCGGATCAGGGGGTTTCAAGGTGGCCTGCAGATCATGCCTAAGACGCCAAGCAGCGTATCCCTATCTGGCGAGCCGCCCCGCCACTTTCAGGCGCTGCACCGTGTCCCCGGCAAGGTGGCTCCAGATGATGGAGTCGCGCACCAGTTTGTCGGCGTGGGCGTCCATCGCGCAGCCGGCGCCGCCGCGCACGTCCATGTAGAGCTCGGTCACTTCCTGGACGACGTCGGTGGAGAAATTCATCGCCAGCCCGGCGTTGGGCGAGTGGATCCTGCGGTCGTGCTCCCAGGCGATGCGCATGACAAACGACCGTAGCGCCTCGGTGAGCACGTGCATCCGGTTGAGCTTGAGCTGGACGAGCTGCTGCTCGAAGAGGATCCTGCCGCCCTGCTTCGCGCTGCGGGCGTGCTGCAAGGCGACCTCGCAGGCGTCATCGCAGATTCCCAGCGCGTTGGCGGCGAGCTCCAGGTCGCCGAAGAGGTCGCCTCCCGTGGTGTCGCCGCCCGCGCCGCCCGACTTGCGCACCGCGCCGTTCACCTCGCCGACGACGTTGGCGTGCGGCACGCGCGCGTTCTCGAAGATCATCTCGCCGTTCTGGTAGAAGCGCCAGCCGCTCTTGTTGAACACCTTGCCGGTGCGAAATCCCGGCGTGTCGCGCGGCACGAGGAACATCGTCGTGCCCTGCTTGAGCGGAACCTTAGGGTCGGTGCGCGCATCGATGAAGAACAGC